>NZ_SGTU01000206.1:0-700 GCF_005435195.1 Halorubrum sp. SP3
CGACCCCGCCACGGCTGATGACGTTTAGAACGCCACTGCCAGACCGATGATCCGACCGTCGCAATCGCCTTCGCCCAGCACCTAGACAGGTGCGGTGTGATCGACTTCGCCGTTGACGAACTCGTGGGGATCGAAGAGCGCACTTTATTCCGGTTTGATCATCACCGAGTAAACCAACGTGTAAGTCTACGCGTTTTTGCCCGAGGTCTTCGCCGCGCCCCGCAGGACCGATCCACAACGGTGAACACGCTCACCAGCACGCTTTCCGAGTTGCTCGCGACGACGGGGACGCGTTGTTCGGTGTCGATGCCAGGGCTCGATGTCGTAAAATCATGAGGCTCTCTCTCTCCCTCCCGGTTAACCGTGATCCTCGCGAATACGCGGACCAACTCTCGCGACACGGCCACGGTCGCGCCCCGGCCGTGGTCGCCGATAACGCCCTGCTCGCTGGGCACATCACCCGCCCGAACGCGTCGGTCTGGTGCGGCGTTATGAACAGCGGAACTGCTCAAACCGAGCCGTTATTGTGAGAATCCCGCTTATTTTCACGGATATAATCCTCAACCTCGGTGCTGTCGCGACGAACTGTGTCATCGATGCCAGCACGGCCGTTACTGGCGGTACGAACACCGGAACGCTGGAAGACACAGTGGATCACGAGGTCCTCAGTGATGGACTCTTCGGCAATAATGTGATAGGA
>NZ_SGTU01000207.1:0-698 GCF_005435195.1 Halorubrum sp. SP3
CGATCCGATACCAACAGAGGTTCTCGATGGTGTGTTTCGTTACGGTGAAGCAACGCCATCCGCAGAAACCGGAATGTTGTTCCCAACAATGGAGACGATCGCCAGAAGCCATGGCTGGTCAGTCGACATCGACTCGACGTATCGAGATGGTGTTCGGATCGAGATCTGTGGCGTTGAGATGTGGTCCGATAATAAAGGACAGTGTTCGAAGAACTAATTGATATCGACTAACGGAAGTAAATAGTAATCTCAGTACCGGCAGGCAGACACTTATCAACGTGAATATGCCCAGAGTGGTAACCAGCGGTATTCTCTCAAATAAAAAGATTGATCTACGGGTGGCAGACCGTTACATTCTGGTGATTGAGTGGTCCAATATGGTTTCTCTTCTGGCCCACGGCCCCGGTCAAAAACTATCGAGAAGATTACGACGCAACGAATTCAACATCCGTGATTTCGAAGCGTGCCCCACCATCACTCCCATCTGTAACATGAATTTGCCAGTCATGAGCAGTAATGATCTGTCCGACAATACTTAATCCAAACCCGGTTCCGTCTGTTGATTGCGAATAGCCTGCCTCAAAGACATCATCACGCTCATCGGGGGAGATTCCTTGGCCATCGTCCTCGATGTAGAATCCATTGGCTAACTCTCCAACTGTCACCGTCACATCTGTTTGACCGTGTTCGACTGCATT
>NZ_SGTU01000020.1:0-46297 GCF_005435195.1 Halorubrum sp. SP3
TATTGTGTTCCGAAGGGTAGTTTGGCCACGTGTTACTGAGCTATTCGCCACGAGTGTGAACTCGTGCGACTAGCATGGCTAAATCGGATCCCAATAGCAATGGCCTCCGGCAGGATCAACCGGAATGAATATCCTTCAGGCCTGATTCCCGGCCTGAAGGGGGTGTTGGCGGGTGTCAACGTAGTGTTGACACACCATTGCATTGGTCTGTGTGGTGTCCGGGCCAGCCAACGACTTGGATGACACCGAACGACCACGGCTCACATCAGATCACCGCTTACGCCGGAGCGCAGGGGGCGTGATCCTCATCAAATGAGTCGGACGAACCGACTCTGCGAAACCGGGCCGAGTTGAACGGCCCGAGTCCGCGGTGCGTTTCTTCGCGTATCGACCGAACGGGCTTATACACTTAAGCACGTCGGAACGCTTCGACCGGCCGCGTCTGCGGCCGGTCGGTGCCCCCTCGTAGGGGGCGCCTCGCGTTTATTCGAATGCCCGGGTTGTATTTAACCCCGTCGAAGCATCTACGCCACGTCATGCGGTTTCATGGAACGATCCGCGACGAGCGATTTCGACAGGGAGAGGTAGCGGGGAGGGAGGAACGCGACCGTCGAGTGGCTCGATGGTGGGTCGATATCCGGAAAGGTATCCGATACTTGTCATAGTGAGCCGGTAGGATCCAGAGACTCACGCGTACGGGGAACAGAAGAGAGACGCGTTTTGGAGCGGGCGTGTCGTTTATACCACGGGCGTTTATAAGGGAGGGGGCCACATATAAAAGCGAACGATGACGAACCCTGCAGACTCGATCGAGATTCAGAACGTTGTTGCATCGACGGGTATCGGTCAGGAGCTCGATTTGGAGGCGCTCGCGGAGGACCTCCCGGGTGCTGATTTCAACCCCGACAACTTTCCCGGGCTCGTGTACCGTACCCAGGAGCCGAAGGCCGCCGCGCTGATCTTCCGTTCCGGAAAGATCGTGTGCACGGGCGCAAAGAGCATCGACGACGTTCACGAGGCGCTCGGCATCATCTTCGAGAAGCTCCGTGGCCTCCAGATTCCCGTGGAGGACGATCCGGAGATCACCGTTCAGAACATCGTGTCGAGCGCGGACCTCGGACATAACCTCAATCTCAACGCGCTCGCGATCGGCCTCGGGCTCGAGGACGTGGAGTACGAGCCGGAGCAGTTCCCGGGGCTCGTCTACCGGATGGACGAGCCGGAGGTCGTCATCCTCCTCTTCGGGAGCGGAAAGATCGTTATCACCGGCGGAAAGCGGACCGACGACGCCGAGGAGGCGGTCGAGGAAATCGTCGAACGCATCGAAGGACTCGGTCTGCTCGGCTGACGCGATCGCATCGATCGGTCTGTTCGGTGGCCTCGTCTCGACGGGGAGCGTTGCGGTGACGGTCAGTCGCCCGGAACTGCACCGGCGGTAGTTCGATCCCGAGTGACCGAGTGTGGCCCGACTATGGTTCCGTGTCGTCTTGGGTGAGGACTTCCTTGACGACGCTCGGGTCCTCGAGCAGCTGGTGTTTCGTGTAACTGCCCTCGGCGCTGCCGCCGCTGTGTTTCGACTGTTCGATGATGTCGAGGAACGCGTGTTCCTTCAGGAGGTCGCGGACGCGTCGCAGCGAGAGGCTGTCGGAGCCCTCCTGCCGACAGATGTTCTCGTAGATTTCGTACACGCGACTCGTTCGGAACCCGTCTTGACGCCCGTTCGAAAGCGACAGTAGCGCGAGCGCTTGGAGTACGTATCGCGAGTGCGGCGTCGATCCGCGGATGAGTTCTCGGAACCGATCGGTTTCGGCGCGCTCGCGCGCCTGCGTGACGAACTCCTCGCGGACCGTGGGCTCGCCGTTCGCTTGTGCGATCTCGCCGGCGTATCGGAGGATATCGATTGCCTTCCGCGCGTCGCCGTGTTCGCGCGCGGCGAGCGCGGCGGCGCGGGGGATCGTCGACGGTTCGAGGACATCGTCGTGGAACGCGTCCGCTCGCGCCTGCATGATTTCCCTGAGTTGATTCGCGTCGTACGGCGGAAAGACGAACTCGCGCTCACAGAGGCTCGACTTGACGCGCTCGTCCATTCGGTCTTTGTACTGGATCTTGTTGCTGATCCCGACGACCCCGAGCTTACAGTCGGTGATCTTGCCGGCCTCGCCCGCCCGGGACAGCTGCATCAGGATAGCGTCGTCGTCGAGCTTGTCGATCTCGTCCAGGAGGATCAGGACGACGTCGTACCGCTGGTCGAGGATCCGCCAGAGCCGCTTGTAGTACGTGGAGGTGGAAAGGCCCTTATCGGGGACGTTGATACCGGTCTCTTGGGGGTCGTTGACTCCCTCAGCGATCGTCTGGACCGCCTGCGTCTCCGTGGTGTCCTGCGCGCAGTCGACGTAGGCGAACGTCGCGGTAACGCCCTCCTCGCTGGCGGTCGAGACGAGCCGCTTCGAGACGTACTTCGCACACAGCGATTTCCCGGTGCCCGTTTTCCCGTAGATGAGCACGTTGCTCGGGCTCTGTCCGAAGATGGCCGGATTGACGGCCGTCGCTAGGTCGGCAATCTCGTCGTCCCGACCGACGATGCGCCCCTCGCCCGGTAGATGACTGATCTCGAGGAGTTCCTTGTTCGCGAAGATAGGGTCCTCTCTCGTGAAGAGATCGTCCGCTGCGTCCATGAGAGAGACACCGGGTTTCCGGTGAAATGCGTTCTGTTTCGTGACCGCGTGCGGGGTGGGGTTTGTGGTGAGATCGACGGGTCGAGACACACACCGTGTTTCCGGTGAAACGGGGGTGGGCGGTTGGGGGGTCGGGTGGGAAAGCCGAACAGGCGGTCGAAAAGGACAGGGTGACGACCCGAAGGAGCGTGAGGAGTCGGAAGTAGCAAGCAGCGTGAGAGAAAATACCCCTGAGCGTCGGTGAGCGGCCACTACTGGCACTAGTCGGCGCGGCGCCGACCGGTTGCGCTCTTTCACCGGAAACACGGTGTCCGGAGTCGGAGTCCGGGCGTCACCACATGAGGAAGGGGAGACCACATTTCCGGTGAAACGCCCGGTGTCGCCCAGCGAGCTGTCGCCCGTCTGGCTTGGCGAGCTGTACTCTGGAGTAAGTAATAAATCCTGTTGTTTTAGTTCGGTCACAAATGACAGCCACCGCCGCACGGACGCTACCCGAAGCCCACCACACCCCCATTTCACCGGAAACACGGTGTGTCTCTCCGATCGAAAACCGAATCCGAACCGCCTGTCGACCTATCGTTCGAGGGAGTCGCGTACCTCGTACCGAACGCCGTCTTCGCGGAGTCGCGTCGTGTGTCGGGAGAGTTCGTCGGTCGACACTAGTAGCAGTACGTCGAGGCCGCGGAGAGCGGCCTGCGAGACGCCCGTCGCGGATCCGAAGCGCACGTCCGGCCGAAGGTCGGCTCGGGTCGCGAGCGCGTACGCTTCGGTCCCGCCGACAGCGACTAACTCCGCCCCGGCAGCGCGATCGGTAATGACGTCGAGAGGGGGCGGACTGCCTTCGGTTACCGCCGGAACGGGAACCACCGTCACCATCCCCGGGTCGTACTCGACGACGCCCTCGAAGTCGGTGACGCCGACGGCCTCCCCCGCCTCACCGCCGGTAACGACGACGGCGGTCGCCGATCCGCCCTCGGGGACGGCGTGTAACACGCCGTCGCGCATCTCCAGTCCGACTTCGTCTCCCTCCTCGACCGATCCGGTCGTCACCGCGGCGTCGACGTCGACGCTTCCCAGAACGTCCTCCGACACCCGGGAAACGAACTCCGAGAGGGCGTCGGTTCGCGTGATGATCCAGTCGACGCCCTCCTTCGTCACCTCGTATCGGCCGCGACCGTGCTTCTCTACGAAGCCCCCATCGACCAGATCCCGAACGTAATCGCTCACCGCCTGCGACGTCACGCCGATTACGTCCGCGATCTCCTCTTGGCTCACAGCCGGTTGTCGCGCGGCGATCTCGACGAGAACCCGGTAGCGAGTCGCGTCGCGCCTGTCGTCGAGCACTCGCGGTGCGGTCGCTTCCCCCGGATCCTCGCTCGGTCCCATATCAATACTATCGTAGTTGGAAACAAGTAAAATTGGTGTGCCCACCGGCGTGGGACGTGCGACAATTCCCACCGGCGTGGGACGTGCGACGAACTACTCCTGAGCGTCCACGACGGCGACGCTGGCGAGGTTGACGATGTCTTTCACCTCGTCGCCCCGCTGGAGCACGTGAACCGGTTCGTCCATGCCGACGAGCATGGGGCCGATGGCCTCGGCGCCGCCGAGCCGCTGAAGTAGCTTGTAGCCGATGTTCCCGGCCTCGAGGTTTGGGAACACGAGGACGTTGGCGGCCTCGTCGAGCTGGGAGAACTCGTAGGTTCCGTTGAGGATGTCCTCGACGACCGCGGTGTCGGCCTGCATCTCGCCGTCGACGGGGAAGTCGACGCCGTCGTCGCGCTGGAGGATGTCGACCGCGTCCCGCGGCTTCCGCGTCCCCTCGTTGTCGACGCTGCCGAAGTTGGAGTACGACAGCATCGCCGCGCGCGGCTCGACGTTGAACCGGCGCGCGAGGTCGGCGGTGTGTCGCGTGACCTCCGCGAGCGTCTCCGCGTCGGGGTCCTGATTGACGGTCGTGTCCGCACAGAAGATGACCCGGTTCTTGAACGTGAGCATGTACACGCCGGCGACGGTGTCGGTGTCGTCCGCGGACCCGACGATCTGAAGCGGCGGGCGGAGCGCGGAGGGGTAGTGGTGGGTGAGCCCGGTGAGCATCGCGTCGACGTCGCCGTTTTCGACCATCACGCTCCCGAGGTAGTTGGTGTCGCGTTTGACGAGGTCGTCCGCCTCCCGCTTCGTGATACCCTTGCGCTTGCGAAGCTCGTACAGTCGGTCGCCGTACCCGGAGACGTCCCGGTCGTCGGGGTCGACGACCTCGGGCCGGAACGAGAGCCCGAGTTCGGCCGCGGTCTTCGAGATGCTGTCCGCGTCGCCGAGCAACACCGGCTCCGCGATCCCCTGCTCGGACAGCTGGTAGGCCGCGCGGATCATCTTCTCGTCGGTGCCCTCTGCGAGCGCGATCCGCTTCGGGTCGCTCTTCGCTTTATTCAGGACGACCCGCATCATCTCGCGGGACTTCCCGAGCCTCGCTTCGAGTCGCTCCCGGTACTTCTCCAGGTCGATCTCGGTTCGGGCGGAGCCGGACTCCATCGCGGCCTCCGCGACGCGCGGCGCCACCTCGAACAACACGCGCGGGTCGAGCGGCTTCGGGATCACGTAGTCGGGGCCGAATTGGAGCGGGTCGTCGCCGTACGCCTTCACGACCGCGTCGGGGACGTCCTTTCGCGCGAGGTCGGCGAGGGCCGCCGACGCGGCCGCCTTCATCTCCTCGTTGATCTCGGTCGCGCGCACGTCGAGCGCCCCGCGGAACAGGAACGGGAACCCGAGCACGTTGTTCACCATGTTCGGGTAGTCCGACCGGCCGGTCGCCATGATCACCGTGTCGTCGCGCGCGTCCTTCGCGTCCTCGTAGGTGATCTCGGGGTCGGGGTTCGCCATCGCGAAGATGATCGGGTCGTCGCCCATCGAGCGGACCATCTCCTGCGAGACGATCCCCCCCACCGAGAGCCCGACGAACACGTCGGCGCCCGCCATGGCGTCCGCCAGGTCGCCGCTCTCGACCGGGCTGGCGAACTGGCTCTTGTACTCGTTCACGTCGCCCGCCTCGACGCGCTCCTCGGTGATGATCCCCGAGGAGTCGCACATCGTGATGTTCTCTTTACGCGCGCCCAGCGAGACGTAGAACCGGGCCGTCGCGATTGCCGACGCGCCGGCGCCGGAGAAGACGATCTCGATCTCGGAGAGGTCCTTGTCGGAGATGTCGACCGCGTTCATCAGGGCCGCACCGGAGATGATCGCGGTGCCGTGCTGGTCGTCGTGGAACACCGGGACGTCCATCTCCTCGCGGAGCCGCTCCTCGATCTCGAAGCACTCTGGAGCCTTGATGTCCTCGAGGTTGATCCCGCCGAACGTCGGCTCCATCGCCTTCACCGCCTCGCAGAACGGGTCGACGGCGTCGATATCGAGTTCGATGTCGAACACGTCGATGTCGGCGAAGCGCTTGAACAGCACCCCCTTCCCCTCCATGACGGGCTTCGAGGCGGCGGCGCCGATGTCGCCGAGCCCGAGGACGGCCGACCCGTTCGAGACGACGGCGACGAGGTTCCCCTTCGCCGTGTACTCGAAGACGGACTCGGGGTCGGCCGCGATGTCGCGACACGGCGCCGCGACCCCGGGCGAGTACGCCAGCGAGAGGTCTCGCTGCGTGTTCGTGGGCTTCGTCGTCTCGATCTCGATCTTCCCGGGCGGATCCTGTCGGTGATACTCCCGCGCGTCGTCATCCAGTCCCATGTCTCCCTCCATTCGTGAACGGAGTAAAAAGCTATCCGAAGGCGTCGAACCCGATATTCGACGTTCGACGATCATCCGACGGTCGCTCACCGGTGCGGAGACCCCGGACGACGCGTACTGACCGGCGAATCACTCCCCGGCCGATTCCGACGGGCCGCGAGCGGCGAGCGTCGACGCGACCGGTGCCAGGTCGGGATCGAACCCGGCGAGCGTCGAGACCTCGAACGCGGTCAGGTACGTCCGCACTACCAGGGTGACCGGGAGCGTCAGGATCGCGACGGCGGCGAGCGCGCAGACCAGAACGGTCGCGAGAACGACCGCCCCGGTGGTCGTCCCGATCAACGCCCCGACCCCGCCGAGCGGAACCGCCGCGAGGAGGAGCGCGACGAGCCCCGTCACGGCGACGACGCCGCCGACGAACGCGACGGCGACGGCCCGAACGATCCCGACGCCGGCCGCGAGGACGGCGTGAACCGCGAGGTAGGCGGCCACGTCGCCGGGCGATTCGCGGATCGACGCCCACACCGCTCGCCACCCGGCGAGCACGCCCGCGTCGCGGGCGACCATCGCGGGGGCGACGAACTCGAAGGTGAGCCGGGAACCGACGGCCCCGATCAGCGCCAGCGCGACCGCGGACGCGGCGAACGCCCCGACCGCTGCGGACGCGATCGTCGACGACCCGGAGGCCCCGCCGAACGGAATCCCGACCGTTCGCGACGCCGCCGGGTCGACGGCGACCGCGAGCGCGACCGCGGGGAGTCCGGTCGCCGCCGCGAGGGCTGCCGAGAATCCGAGCAGTCCCAAAGCCTGCCGGAACCGGTCGCGGAACGGCCGCCAGAGCGCGACCTCTGTCGTCGCGAGCGCGTCGTAGAAGGCGAGCCGGAACGCGATCGAACACGCGAGGAACACGGAGGCCACGAGCACCGCACCGACCGCGATCCCGGCCAGCAGCGCGGCGTCGAGCCGGGCGAGCCGCTCGGCGCCCGCGGCCGCGACGCGTTCGACGCCCGCGACGCGTTCGACGCCCGCGACGCGTTCGACGCCCGCGGGCACCGACTCGAGCTCGGTCGGGACGGGCTCGCTCCAGGCGCCGACTCCGCCGGCCGAGGCGCCGAGCGACGCCGATCCGACCCGCGACGCTCCGGCGCCCCCGCCCGCCATCACGAGCGCGAGAAACGCGAGCTTCGCCCATCGCACCGCCTCGAAGGGAAAGAGGAACCGCCGCGTCGCGTCGACGGCGCGGTCGACCGCGTCGACGGCGTGCCAGGTCATACCGACCGTTCGCCGGAGAGCGTGAAATAGGCTGGCCACGGATCGGGTTGCCCGTTCGAGGGACGGGCGTGCGACCCGCAGTCGTTTAGGGCGGACGCGACGAACCGCCCCGTATGAAGGTCCGCGGCGAACGCGAGTGCCAGTCCTGTGGCGCGCGGTGGTCGTACTACGAGACGGGCTCCGTCGCGTGTCCGAGCTGCGGCGACCTGCGCAGCGTCGGCGTCGACGCCCGCACCGCCCACACCGACGCCCCCGTCTCGCTCGACCTCGCCGCTCACCGCGAGCGGTTCGGGGACGCGCCCGAGACCCTCCCCCGGTCGGGGACGGACGATCTCCGGTCCGACCTCCGGGAGTACTGCCGGAAGCGCGGGTTCATCGACGGCGGCCGGCTCGCGCCGCTCGACGCGACGTACCTCGCGGCCCGCGAACTGCTGGAGGCCGTCGACTGTTTCGAGCGGCTGCGCGACCCGACCGACGCCGACCGCGAGTACCTCCTCGACCTCCTCGCCGGCGCCGACGACGGCGACCGACCCCCGGCGGACGAGGTCCCGACCGCGCTCCGCGAGGCCCGGGGGATGGCGGCCGTGCGCGCGGTCGAGGCGTATCGCAGCGACGCGCTCGACTTCCTCGACGAACTCGAAACCGGTGCCGATTCAGACGACGCCGGCGAGGGCGACGGTCCGGCGGTCACCGTAGAGGGAGAGAGCGCAAAAGCGAGAGTCGGACCGGCTCGCGACGCCTTCGAGCGCCTCCGCGACCGGGTCACGCGCGTCGACGCGCTCGGGGGCGACGTGCCGCCCGCGGCCGCGGACGCCCTCGTCGAGGCCGCAGACGCGCTCGGTGAATACGTCCGAACCGGCGACGAGACGGCGCTAACGAACGCCGACCGCCTGATCGACGACGCGAACGTCGACGACCTCGACCCGACGGGTCGCTGAGACCGACCGACCGCCTCTCGCCGCCGCTCCCGGAGACGCTCACTCCGCGCCGGGCGCGACCACCGCGTTCGAGAGGGTACCGACCCCCTCGTAGGTGATCTCGACGCGCTCGCCGGGTTCGACGAGGCCGGGATTCGCGGGGCTACCGAACGCGACGCAGTCCCCGGGTTCGAAGGTGAACCGCTTCGAGAGATGCGAGACGACCTCGCGCGGGCCGAACAGCATCAGCTCCGTGTTGGCGTCCTGGCGCGTCTCGCCGCCCACGGTGGTTTCGATGTCGAGACTCGTCGGGTCCACGTCGGTCTCGACCCACGGCCCCAGCGGCGCCGACCCGTCGAACGCCTTGCGCGCGGTCCGGCCCTGCTGGTCCAGCGCGTCGACGTCGTTCATCACCGTGTAGCCGCGCACGACGTCGGGCACGGCTTCGGGGTCGAGGTCGCGGCACCGCTCGTCGATCACGGCGACCAGTTCGCCGGCGTACGTCAGTTCGTCGGTCCACTCGGGGTACCGGATCGGCTCGCCGTGCGCCAGCAGGCTCGCCGGCGGCTTGACGAAGAAGTCCGGCTCCTCCGGCCGCTCGTAGTCCATCTGTTCGAGCGTCTCGGCGTAGTTCCGACCGACGCAGTACAGCGCGGTCGGGTCGCACGGTGGGAGCAGCCGCCCGTCGCGACCGACCTCGTAGCGGCCGTCGCCGGTGACGACCGCGCCGTCGACGTAGCGGCCGGCGACGGGTCCGTCCGGCGTGAGCAGTCGAGCGAGTCGCATGGGGACACGTCCACGCTGTCACACGAAAAGGCGTCGGTGATCGCGGGCGACCGCGGAGGGGGACGCGGATCAGTCGTCGCCCGCTTCGCCGTCCGCGTCGACCCCGATAACGACTCCCGACCGGATCTCCAGCGCCGTGTCGAACTCCGCCCGGCGACCGCTCCCGGACCCGATCCGCTCGACGGCCGCCTCGTGGGCGCGGACCGCGGCGTCGCGCTCGCGGTCGCTGAGCCCGACGCGGTCGGCCACCGCCACCCAGTGGTCCGGCTCGACGAGGAACGTCTCGCGGTCCGGCTCGGCCGCGATCCGCTCGTAGCGCCGGCGATACGCGTCGATCCTGGGGCCGAGATCGGCCTGGACGCGCGCGAGCAGCGTCGGCACGCGAGCGGCCGGCACGCTCGCGAGCGCGGCCGTCTTCACCAGCGCGGTCCCCTCGATCGGGTACGGCCCGGGATCCCGGCCGGCGTCCTCCCGGTCGCCGCCAGCCCCGGCGTCGGCGTCGTCCGACATCACCCGCCGGCGCGCATCGCCTTCTGCCGGTACTTCGGGAGGAGCTCGGCGAGGACCTCGGGGTCGCCCGCGAACTCGGCGGTCACCTCCGTGAGTCTGATGGCGGCCGCCGCGGTCACCTTCTCGGCGCTGAGGGTGACCCGCCAGCCGTCGCCGTCCACGCGGGTCGCCTCCGCGGGGTCGTCGGTCCCCACGAGTTCCCCGCCCAGGTTGCGGAGGTAGTGAGCCGCGAGCCGGCGGGAGATGCCCCGGTACGCCACCGTCTTGCGCTCCCAGCCTTCCTCCGAGACAGGGGGCCCGGGCGAGTCGGCACTCGCGTCGTCGTCGGTCCCCTCCGCCGCCGAGCCGTCGCCGCTCATGCGCCCCCCGCGACCGGCGGGAAGACGGAGAGCCGGTCGCCGTCCGTCATCGGCGTGTCGAGCCCGTCGAGGTGGAGCACCTCGCGGCCGTTCTTCAGGACGTTGATCTGGGGCGCGAGGTCGCCGTCGACGACGAGGCGACCCTCCATCCCCTCGTACTCCGACTCCAGTTCGCGCAGAATATCACCGACCGTGGAGCCGTCAGCGAACTCGGCGTTCACCGTCTTCCCGCCGGCGGCCTCGCGAAACGTCGCGAAGAACCGCAGTTCCAGTTTCATACCCGTAGTTCGGGCCGCGGCGGCTTAAAAGCGGCCGGCCGCGGAAAGCCGCGCCCACGGAGTCGACGCGCCGCCGGTCACAGATCGGACAGCCGGATGCCGTCCTCGACCAGTCGGAAGTTACGCTCGCGGTCGAGGTCGTCGGCGAGCCACTCGTGGTCGTACAGCTGCCCGATGAGTTCGAGGTAGAGGTTCCGCCACGCAATGGCGTAGATGGGCGACTGCCCCCACGCGCGCAGCTCCGGGACGAACTCGTGGTAGGTGCTCGCCTGTGACTCCATGCGCTCGACCGCGTCGGCGACGACCTCGGCGGCCTCGTCCGGGTCCGCGTCCGCGAGGGCGTCGTTCAGGCGCGACTGGATCCCCGTGATGGCGCGCCGCATGTCGCGTTCGGCGGTCCCCTCCTCCTCCGGGAGCGACTCGACGACGCCCTTCGGCACGCCGAGTTCGATCTCTGGCATGCTATCCACTCGGAGGAGCGCGCTCAAAAAACCCGTTCACCCGGCAACGACGATCGCGGCACCGAGCCTCTCGGCAGGGGTCTGGCGAACCCCCCTCACGGCGTCGGCGCGGCCTTCTGGAGCGCGGTCTCGGCGATGTTCCCGCCGTAGTCGGCCGACCGGAGGACGGAGTCGACGACGAGTCCGAGCAGTTGCGCGCGCGTCGGGTCGAGGTCGCGGAGGAGTTCGTCGATGGATCTGACGCGCTCGTCGATCGCCCTGACCCCGGTTCGCGCCTCGTTGGCCCGGCGGGTCGCCGCCTCGGTGTCGTCGTCGAACAGCGCGTCCATCGCCGTGTCGATCACGTCGACGGCGTCGCCGTGGAGGTCGCGTACCGCGTCGACGACCTCGTCGGGCAGGGGATCGTCGATGTTCAGGGTCAGGTGCGCGATCTTCGTCGCGTGATCGCCGATCCGCTCTAGCTGGCGGGCGCTGGAGTGGTAGTCGAAACACTCCTCGCGCGGGAGTCCGAGCTCCTCGGCGGCCTTCGGCGTCCGCAGCGTGGCGCGGAAGATCCGCGAGACGACGAGCCACAGCCGGTCGAGGTCGTCGTCGCGCCCGATCACGTCGCGCGCGAGGTCGTGGTCGCGCTCGGCGAGCGCGGTGATCGCGTCTTCGAGCATCGACAGCGAGATCAGCCGCATCCGGGTGACCGCGTTGTGGATCGAAAGCTCCGAGGAGTCGAGCAAGTCCTGGACGACGACGCGGTCGCGGGTCTCCTCTAACACCTCGAGGCCGACGAGGCTCTGGACCGCGTCGCGGATCGTCGAGCGCTGTTCGGTGGTGATCTCCGCGGCCTCCAGTTCGATGATGTCGAAGCCGCTGACGTACATGGTCGTCACCGCGCGGCGGAGCGCCTGCCCGGTCAGGTTCGCGATGTCCAGCGTTCCCCGCGTCCGCTCCGTCTCGGATCGCGGCGTGAGGAACAGCGAATCGCCGTCCGGGTGGAACTCGATCTCCGTCCCGGCCTCGACGTCGTTGTCGGTCGCCCACGTCTTCGGAATCGAGACTGTGTACGTCGAACCGCCGGTGACCTGGACCTTCCTCGTTTCCATACCTCTCCCTCCGGAGCGGATCACCTTAATTTTGATCAAAGTATATACCTTCGGAAGAGCCCCTATATGGCGGTTGAATCCGAGCGAAACGGGCAAAGCATACGCTGACGACGACAGTAATGGCTGTCATCCCCCGAAGACGCACAGATTATATAGAGATATATAGTATCTGCCACCGTCGGTCGGGGTGCCCTCTCACACCACGCGGTTACGGAGTTCGTCGCCGGCGTCCAACCGCGCCACGTTGTCGGCGAGGATGTCGGCGACGCGCTCGTAGTACTCGGGCGTATGGCCGGCGTTGTGCGGCGTGATCGTCGCGTTCGACAGCCCCCACAGCGGGTGGTCCTCGGGGAGCGGCTCGGGGTCGGTGACGTCCAGCGCCGCGCCGCGGATGCGGTTGTTCCGAAGCTCCGTCACGAGCGCGTCGGTGTCGACGATCGGGCCGCGCGCGATGTTTACGAGGATAGCGTCGGGCCGCATCGTCCGGAGCGCGTCGGCGTCGACCAGCCCCCGCGTCGTCTCCGTGAGCGGACACGCCAGCACGACGTACTCCGCGTCGGTGACGGCCTCGTGGAACTCGTCGAACCCGTACACCTCGTCGGTCGGGCCGCCCTTCTCGGGAGAGTAGCGGACGCCGACCGTCTCGACGTCGAACGCCGCCAGTCGCTCGACGACCGCCTGCCCGATGGCGCCGAGGCCGACCACGGCGACCGTCGAACCGTACACCTCCGTCGTCTCGTAGGTGCGCCACTCGCGGCGGGACTGCTGGCGGTACGCCCGGTGGAACTGCCTCGCGTGCGCGATCATGGACCCGACGACGTGTTCGGCGATGTTCGGCCCGTGGACGCCCGAGGCGTTCGTCACGGCGACCCCGTGGTCCGCGAGCAGGTCTCGGGGGAGATGTCCCGTCCCCGCGAACACGCAGGCGAACAGCTCCAGTTCCTCGGCCGCGTCGAGCAGTCCCTCGTCGACGTTGAGGCCGACGGCGACCCGCGCCGTCCGGATCAGGTCGCGCTCCGCCGCCGGTGTCCGCGCTCGTACGACCTCGGCGCCGGGAAGTCGGTCGCGGAGGGCGGCCGTCAGTTCGTCGGGACCGAGTCCGTGAATCGTCTGTCGGAGCACCAGGATATCCGGGTCGCTCATACGGGGAGTCTCGGCGGTACTGATAAAAATTGTGCAGTCGTCGGCCGCCGAGTGTGGCGGCGCGACCAGCGAAGCCGAAGCGGGGAGACCGACGAAGCCGAGCGACGCGACCTACGACAGCGCGGCGTCGAACGCGGCCTGAAGGTCGGCCTTCATGTCGTCGACGTGTTCGATCCCCACCGACACCCGAATGAGGCCGTCGGTGAGCCCGGCGGCGAGCCGCTCCTCGCGCGGGATGGCCGCGTGGGTCATCGCCGCCGGCTGCTCGATGAGGCTCTCGACGCCGCCGAGCGACTCCGCGAGCGTGAACACCTCGGTCTCGCTCACGACCGTCGACGCCTCGTCGAGGGTGCCGGCCAGCTCGAACGAGAGCATGCCGCCGAAGTCGTCCATCTGTTCGGCCGCCAGCTCGTGGTCCGGGTGGCTCTCCAGCCCGGGGTAGTAGACGCGCTCGACCGCGTCGTGGGCCTCCAGCCACTCCGCGAGTTCCATCGCGTTCTCGCAGTGACGGTCCATCCGCACGGGGAGCGTCTTCGTCCCGCGAAGGACGAGGAACGCGTCGAACGGGCCGGGGGTCGCGCCGACGGAGTTCTGGTAGAAGCCGAGCCGCTCGTCTAGCTCCTCGTCGTCGACGATCAGCGCGCCGCCGATGGTGTCGGAGTGGCCGCCGAGGTACTTCGTCAGCGACTGGGAGACGACGTCGGCGCCGTGTTCGAGCGGGCGCTGGAGGTACGGCGTCGCGAACGTGTTGTCGACCGCGCAGAGCGCGTCGCGTTCGTGGGCGATGTCGGCGAGCGCGCCGATGTCGTTGACGTTCATCAGAGGGTTCGTCGGCGTCTCGACCCACACCAGCTCGGTCTCGTCGCGCAACGCCGCCCGGACCGCGTCGTGGTCGGTGGTGTCGACGAACGTCGTGTCGATGTCGTACTCGTCGTACACCTGCGTGAGAATTCGGTGGGTGCCGCCGTACACGTCGTCGCCGGCGACGACGTGGTCGCCCGCGGACAGCAGGTTGAGAACGGTGTTGATCGCGCCCATCCCCGAGGAGAAACAGCGCGCGTGGCTACCCGACTCCAGCGAGGCGAGGTTCGCTTCGAGGTCGGTGCGCGTCGGGTTCCCGGTCCGGCTGTACTCGTAGCCGCGGTGCTCGCCCGGCGCGTCCTGCTCGTACGTCGAGTTCGCGTGGATCGGCGTCATCAGCGCCCCCGTCTCCGGGTCGGGCTCCTGGCCGGCGTGGATCGCTCGGGTCTCGATGCGGCGGTCGTCGGGGAGTTCGCCGTCGCCCTCGTCGGATCGGTCGCTCATGGAGACACCTCGTTTCCGAGGCTGGTGATTCTTCCCCTTCGGACCGACCGGCAGATGAGGCGCGCCGCTCGCGGTGTGAGAGTGGATGCTCGGTCAGGGATTTGAACCCTGGTCGTCGGCTGACTTCCGAACCGGCGCCGAGGCGCCGCGTCCGCCGAAAGGCCAACATGATTGGCCGGACTACACCAACCGAGCGCGAACGGTGGTTACGTCGGGGGCGATTTAACTCTTCTCAAGTCCCCCCAGCGTGGGACGGCGGCGCACGCGGTCGAGGGCGCAATCGACACGCGGTCGAGGGCGCATCAGCGCACGGTCGAGGGCGCAGTCGGCGTCGTTACTCGTCGACGTCGACCTTCTCGATCTCGACGGCCTCGCGGGGGTCGTCGTTGCGCCCGGTCGGCACCCCGCCGATCTCCTCGACGACGTCCATCCCGTCGATGACCTGACCGAAGACGGCGTGTTTACCGTCGAGGTGCGGCGTGGCGTCGAGCGTGATGAAGAACTGCGAGCCGTTCGTGTTCGGGCCGGAGTTCGCCATCGAGAGGATTCCGGGCCCGTCGTGGGTGAGGTCGTCGTGGAACTCGTCGTCGAACTGATAGCCGGGGCCGCCGCGACCGTTCTCCATCGGGTCGCCGCCCTGGATCATGAAGTCGTCGATGACGCGGTGGAAGACGACCCCCTCGTACAGCGAGTCGCCGCGCACCTCGCCGGTCTTGGGGTCCTCCCACGTGTTCGTCTCCGGCGCGGGCTCCGCGTCGGCCGCGGGGTCGTGACGGGCTAAGCCGAGGAAGTTCTCGACCGTCTTCGGCGCGCGGTCGGCGAACAGCTCGACGACGATAGTGCCGTGGTTGGTCTGAATCGTCACCTGCGGGTTGTCGGGGTCGGAAACCTCTCGTGCCATGCTTTCCGGGAGGGACGCGCGCCGGAAAACCCTGCCCATCCGTGCGGGAAGCTCGCGGACCGCGAACATCCCATTTATAAACGAACGTCGCAGACGCGTCGACACAGGTCCGACCCCCGTTCTGTCCGTCGCCGCGTTCGGACCGCAACGGACCGAGGTCCGACCGCCTCGACGGCCGGTATCGTTTTCTGCCGGGCGAGAGCAGCACCACGTATGTACGACGACATTCTCCTGCCCGTCGCGCCCGGCGGCGAGGCGAACGACGCGATCCCGCACGCCGCCAGCCTCGCCGAGCGGTACGACGCGACGGTCCACGTCCTCTCGGCCGCCGACACCGCCGTCGACACGCTCGCGGGCCCGCGGACCGGCGTCTTCTCCGACCGGCTCGCGGAGGCAGCCGAGGAGCGCGTCGAGGCGGTGACCGCCGAACTGGAGGCGAGAGGCGTCGAGGCGGTCGGGAGCGTCGTCCGCGGCGAGCCGCTGGACGTCATCGAGAACGCGATCGACGACGGCGCCGACATCGTCGTCATGCCGAGCCACACCCGACAGGGGATCCGCCGGCTGCTCCTCGGTAGCGTCACGGAAAAGGTCGTCCGCGTCGCGTCGGTGCCGGTGGTGACCGTTCCGATGGCCGATCCCGACGAGGCCGGGGGAGAGACGAAGCCGACCGACACTGACGAGGACGCGGGCGACTCGACGGACGGCGGCGACGCGTCCGGTCCCCAGTGACGGACGAGCCGACCGCGCGGGAGACGGTCACCCGCGCCTTCCGGGTCGCGTACGACGGCCGTGAGTACGCCGGATTCCAGCGCCAGCCGCACGCACACACGGTCGGGGACGCGCTCCTCGAAGCGCTGGCGGAGCACGGGGTCGTCGACCGCGGATCGGGGGCGACGCACGCGACGCCGCCCGGCTACGCCGCCGCCGGTCGAACCGACGCCGGCGTCTCCGCGGTGGCCCAGACGGTCGCCTTCGAGGCGCCAACGTGGCTCACGCCGCGCGCGTTCAACGGTCACCTCCCCGGGTCGGTCCGCGTGTGGGCCGCCGCCGACGTCGCGGACGACTTCCACGCGACGCACGACGCGGTTCGGCGGACCTACCGGTATCACCTCCACGCCCCCGAGTCCGGAGCGGACGCTCCCTCGAGCGCCGCGCGCCGAGACCGGGAACACGCGGTGGACGACGATCGGTTCCGAACCGCACTCGCGCGGTTCGACGGGAAACACGATTTCCATAACCTGACCGCCGACGAGACGGGAACCGTTCGCGACCTCGACACGGCGGCGACTCGCGAGGGGAACGCGCTCGTGGTCGAGATCGCGGCGGACGGCTTCCCGCGGGCGCTCGTGCGTCGCATTATCGGAGCGGCTCGCGCCGTGGGCCGAGGGACGGCTGACCCCGCGTGGATCGACCGACTGCTCGACGCCGAACCGATTCCCGGCGAGCGAGGCGTCGGTCCCGCACCGCCGGAGCCGCTCGTGTTGTGGGACGTGACGTATCCCGACGCGGAGTTCGCCGTCGACCGCGAGGCCGCGGAGAGCGCGCGCGTCGCGTTCGGCGAGCGACACCGGGACGCCCGCCACGCCGCGGCCGCGACCGGCGCGGTCCGGGACAGGCTGTTCTCGGCCGCCGAGGAGGTGTGAACTCGATCCGCGAAGCGGCGCCGCTCAGGCCGCTGACCCGCCGGTTGGCGTCTCCATCCCGTCGACGCGGACCAGCAGGCTGTTACCGTCGACGTTCGTCGCGTCGACGACGCCCGAGAGCCGCAGTCCGGTCGCGGGCGTCGGCCCGACGGTCACGTGATCGCCCGCGTCGAAGGGACCGACCGGACCCCGGATCACGAGTTCGGCGCGGCACAGCTCCGGGTTCGCGACGCTGGACAGGTCTATCTCCGCGACGGTGACGTCTTCGACGGGGTCGCCCTCGCGCTCGACCGGGGTCGTCGCGGCCTCTTCCAGCCGCTCGATACCGAGTACGTCGTACGCGTCGTCGGTCGGGAGGTAGCCGCCGTCCGGCCCGGCGACCCCCTCGACGAGTCCGAGCGTCCGGAGGCTCCCCATCCGGTTCCGGACCGTCCCCGCGTTGCGGTCGATGGCGTCCGCGATCTCTCGACCCTGTACCGGTGCCTCCCGGCCCTCCGAGAGGTTCACGAGCGCGGTGAGCACCCGTTTCTGACTCGAACTCAGACGAATTCCCGACATGTACGGATTGAAGCGCATTTGACTGATAAATGTTCGTATATAGCGACATTATATTCTTAGAAAATTCTTTGTACGACATACTTTTCAACAAACGTTGCTAAATACGGCGCAATTTCTTCGAGATGAGAGATCGGTCTCCGTGACGGGAGCATTCTCCGAGACACTGTTATTATGCCGGATAGAATAAGACGAAAATCGACTGAAAACGAGAGATAATTCTGTTATGAGATACAAACGTACTAATTCCTTATACCATCTACACCGCAAGTATTTACCAGCCCGACCGGAAGCGGCGGGCGACAGATGACGATCCAACGCGACGCTCGCGACCGCCCGCAGAGACGCGCCCGTGCTCCGCGAGGAGCCGCCGACGGGCCGGCCCGCCGGACGGCCCGCGCCGGAGGGGAAGATGGCTGACCGCGAGTCGGCGTTCGACCCGGACGGGGCCGCAGACGGGCGTTCGAGGGGATCCTCCGCGTCGGGCGGCGACCGAGATGCCGCCCGGGCTCGGCCGGTTCCGCCCTCGCTGCTTCCGGACCGGGATCCCGCGGTCGAGCGCGGCCGGGTCCGGTCGTTCATCGCCGACCGAGTCGACGCCGCGGGCGCCGACGGCGCGGTGGTGAACATGAGCGGCGGGCTCGACTCGACGGTGACGGCCGCGCTCGCGGTCGAGGCGCTCGGCGCCGACCGCGTGTACGGGCTGATCCTCCCGTGTAACAAGGTCGGGGCGCCACACGCCCGGGACGCCGAGGCGCTCGCCGAGGCGCTGGGGATCGACCACGACACGGTCCACCTCCAGCCGCTGTTCGCGCAGTTCGGCGCCGTCGTCCCGGACCGCTTCGACCTCCACGACGAGCCGGTCCGGTCCGGCAACGCCGTCGCGCGCCTCCGGATGGCCGTCGCCTACCTCGCCGCGAACGCGACGGACCGCCTCGTCTGCGGCACCGCGAATCGGAGCGAACTCCTGCTGGGCTACCTGACGAAGCACGGCGACGGCGGGGCCGACCTGTTCCCGCTTGGCCACCTCTACAAGACGGACGTGCGAGCGCTCGCGACCGAGCTCGACGTGCCGGAGTTCGTCGTGGAAAAGGCGCCGAGCGCGGGGTTCCTCCCGGGCCAGCGCGACGCGGACGACCTGGGCGCCCCGTACGAGGTCGTCGACCCCGTCCTCCACCTCGGCGTCGACCGCGGGCTCGACCCGGAGTCGGTCGTCGAGCGGATCGGGGGAGCCGACGCCGACCTCGACGTCGACCGCGAGCTCGTCGCGGAACTGCTCGGACGCCACCGCGCGACGGCGCACAAGCGGCTCCCGCCGCCGACCCCGGACGCGGACGTGGAGTGATCGAGCGGTCGGCGCCGGTCGGGCCCGACCGCTCAGTCCCAGTCGGCCGGCCAGAGGTCGGCCGCGCGCATCCCCGTCTCGAAGTCGGCCTCGCGGAACGCGGCCGCGAGCTCGTCCCGGTCGAGTCGGGGCAGGTCGCGTTCGGGCGCGGCGAACTCGACGACGAGCAGGGCGATCAGCATCGCGTGTTCGCGGACGTTCCGGTCGTCCACCTTGTCGCGGGTGTCCGCGTGGGTGTGGCCCCAGCCCCGACCGCGGTCGCCCGAGTCGCTGTGGAGCTGGAGCGCCGGCACGCCGCGGCGCACGAACGGCCACTGGTCGGAGAACGGGTGCGGCTGCGCGTCCACCTCGATCGGCCGGCGCGTCGCGGTCGACACCGCCTCCGCGACCGACGCGGCCGCCGTCGAGGCGTGCGCGAGCGCGACCAGGTCGCGGAACCGCCCCGCGCCGTCGACGTTGACCACGCCCTTGACGCGGTCGAGGTCCAGCCGGTCCGCGAGGTGTTCGGCGCCGAGCAGTCCGACCTCCTCGGCGCCGACCGCGATCACGTCGACCCCGAGGGGGAGGGCGGCGTCCGCTAAGACCTCGGCCGCGGTCGCGACCGTCGCGATCCCGCAGCCGTTGTCGAGCGCGCCCTCCGCGATGTCGTGGGCGTCGTAGTGGGCGAGCAGGAGGACGCGCTCGTCGGTGTCCGGCCCGGCGCGCCCGATCACGTTGCGGCTCTCGCCCGGCGTCGTCGACGCCTCGACCGAGAGCTCGGCCCGCGCGACGGACCCCGATCCGCCCGTCGTCCCCTGGCTCGCCGTGTCGACCGCGCCGCCGACGGAGCCGCGCTCGGCGCCGCCGACGGTCCCGCCGACCGCGTACTCGCGGAGCCACGCGCCGGTCTCCTTCGAGACGCCGACCGCGACCGCCTCGGCCTCCTCCCCGAACGTGAGCGACCCGGTGGGCGGTAGCTGCCCGTCGACGTGGTTGACGAACACGAAGCCGACCGCGCCCGCCTCGACCGCGTAGCCGAACTTCTCCATGCGGTGGACGAACCGGCCTCCCTCCGGGGTGGTGGTCGAGGCGACCGCGATCCGACCCTCGACGTCGCGCTCGTCGATCTCCGCCGGGGTGCCGTAGCCGACGTCGACGAGTTCGCCCGCGACGCGCCCGGACGGCGAGTACGGGAGCGCCAAGGCCTCGAACGAGCGCGTGGCCGGCTCGCCGTCCCGGCCCGAGACGGTCACGTCGAGCGACGCCGACCCGCGCTCCCACGCGGGTAGGTCGAACGGCTCCGCGCGCACGTCCGCCAGCCCCGCGCGCTCGAAGGCGTCCGCGACGAGTCCGGCGGCGCGGCGCTCCCCTTCGCTGCCGGCCATGCGGCTCCCGATCGCGGTGAGGTCCGTGAGGAAGCGCCACGGTTCGTCCTCGGTCCAGGTCGCGCCGAGCGCGGGGGCGAGGGCCGCCGCCCGCTCGCGCACGCGGTCGACGGCGGCGCCCGCGCCCGTTCGCGTCGCGTCTGCTGCGTCGTCGGTCATGAGCGTGCCTGCGTCGGTGACGGCTTAAGCGTATGGCTCGCGGCACCGGATCGTCGGGGTCGGCCGGCGTCGGCCGAAACGCTACGTTGAAGTGGGACGGTCGGGTACCTCGAATCGAGCACCGTTGGTCCAGTGGTAGGACATTAGCTTCCCAAGCTAATAGCCCGGGTTCAATTCCCGGACGGTGCACTTCTGACTGACTTCGGCAGTCAACGTTTGCTTCGCTTCGCTCGGCGAACTCCCTACGGCGAGCAGATCGCGAGCCGCAGGTGTGCCGGGGATTCGCGTGGGCGCTGGCTTCTATCCCGGACCGGTGTAGCTGTCGAGCTCGTCCGTTCGGTCCGGGTGTTCTTCCTCGACGTGCTGGTGGACGCGGTGCGTGGCCTGCTCGGGCGCGTTCTTGACGTCGTCGTGCGGGACGTCCGGTTCGAAATCACAGAACGGGCACTCGGAGAGCGTGTCCTGTGACATGCGTTAGCATTGGGTTCGACGCCTGAAAAGCGATCTGACGACGCCGAGCGCGACTGACAGAAACGGAGTCCGGGACGCGGTCGCGTCTTGGAACGCGGTCCCGGCGACCGCTCAGAAGATGTTCGCCTGGTCGTACACGGAGATGCCGGTGTCGGTGATGTCGTACGGCTTCGTCTCGCGGGAGTGGTTCGCGTCGCGGATCTTCTGGATCTCGACGGCCAGGCGCGTCTCGCGGAAATCTGACCCGCGGACGTACTGGAGGACGAACACCGCGTCCGTGAGGTACTCGACGATCCCGTGTCGGGAGGCGTACGCCGTGTCCTCGCTCGCCTCGGAGGTGAGCAGCGTCGTGACGCCGGATTCCTTCAGCGAGCGCGTGAACCCGAACACCTCGGAGCGACGCTTCGCGGGGTGGTCGTACATCATCTCCAAGAGCGAGACGGAGTCGAGCACCAGCCGGTCCGCGTCGAACTCGGCGATGAGCCGGACGAGGTCGTTGCGGATCGACGACAGCGAGTTGGCCATCTCGATGGGGTCGATGGCGACGACCGCGAGGCGGTCCTCAGCGGCGTGCTCGCGGAACGACCACCCCTTCTCGGTCGCCGTGTCGAAGATCGACTCCCGGGTCTGTTCGAGGGTGATGTAGATCCCTTTCTTCCCCGATTCCAAGGCGTGGTTGAGGAACTGGAGCGCGAACGTCGTCTTCCCGGTCCCGGCGCCGCCGATGACGGACAGCAGCGACCGACTGGGCACCCCCCCGAGGATCATGTCGTCGAGGCCGTCGATCCCGATGTCGGTCCGGTCGATTTCCGACTCGAACTCCTCGGGGTCGACGTCGAAGTCGCCCCCGCCACCGCCGGCGTCGGCGTCGCCGCCTCCGAGGTCCTCGAAGCCGAAGTCGTCGTCGCCCGCGCCCGCCGCGCCGCGGTAGCCGCCGAAGGGGTCGCCACCGCCGCCGCTCGATACCGCATCGCCGTCCCCGCCGCCGGCACCGCTTCCGGATCCGCCGCCGCTCCGGCGCCCGCCGAAGGGGTCGTCCGCGCCGAACGGGTCCGTCTCGGCGTTCCCACCGTCGGAACCCGCGTCGACGTCCGCGTCGCCGCCGTCCTCACCGAAGGAGTCACCCTCACCGAAGGAGTCGCCCTCACCGAAGGAGTCGCCCTCACCGAAGGAGTCGCCCTCACCGAAGGAGTCGAACTCTCCGTTATCGGCATCGGCGTCGACATCGCCGAACGCCTCCGCCGGAAGGCCGCCGGCCGCCGAGTCGCCGTCTCCGGGCTCGTCCCCCTCGCGAACGCCACCGAAGGGATCGTCCGCGTCCTCCTCCGCGAGACCGGCTTCCCCGCCGTCCGATCCGCCCGCCGCGTCGACGCCGTCTCCCTCTCCCTCCTCGCCGTCGGGCTCCCGGCCCGCGTCGCCGGCCGGCCGCTCGTCGGACTCCTCGTCGGTCTCGCGTAACGCGCGCTCGAACCAGTCGTCCTCCTCGCTCATCGTTTCCGCCGCCCGTGGGGAGTCGACATGCGCCGAGCAACGCGGCCGAGCGGCTTGAAACTTTCCGGCGAGCTATCAGATTTCGAGAACTCGGTGGGAGCGGTCTGTCCCGACGTCCCGACGCGATTCGCCCGACCTCCCGGTGCGATTCGGCCGATGTCCGCACGCTTTTACCCGGTGGCGGGGATCGACTCCGCATGGAAGTCGGCATCGTGGCGCGAAAGGGAAGCGAGCGGGCGGCGTCGCTCGCGGCGACCCTTCGAGACGTCGTCGTCGAGGCGGACGAGGCCGTCTGGCTCGACGAGGAGACCGCCGCGGCGCTCGCCGCCGGGGACGACGCGCGGCCGGTCGACCGGTTCGACGACTGCGATTTGGTCGTCGCCGTCGGCGGCGACGGGACGTTCCTGTTCGTCGCGCGCAACGCCGGCGACACGCCGATCGTCGGGGTGAACCTCGGGGAGGTCGGGTTCCTCAACGCCGTCCCGCCGGCGGACGCCGCGGCCGCGCTCCGCGCCGAGATCAGAGCGTTTCGCAACGGCGGGCTGGACGTCCGCGAGGCCCCGCGGCTCGCCGCCAGCGCGGGTGACTGGACGTCGACGCCGGCCGCGAACGAGGTGGTCGTTCAGGGCGACCGGCGAGGGCCGGGCGGTGGGATCGACTACGAGGTTCGCGTCGACGGGTCCCGGTACGCCGGCGGCCACGCCGACGGCGTCCTCGTGGCCACGCCGACCGGCTCGACCGCGTACAACCTCTCCGAGCGCGGGCCGCTGATCCACCCCGAGGTGGACGGACTGGTCGTCAACGAGATGGTCGCGGACGAGGGGATGCCGCCGCTCGTTGTCGACACCGACGTGACCGTCACCGTCGAGATCGAGGGCGACGCGGGCGCGACGGTCGTCAGCGACGGCCGCGACACCGCCGCCCTCGACGGGCCGGTCGAGGTGAGCGTCGAGCGGACCGCGCCGCCGATACGGATCGCGGGGCCGCCCTCCGACTTCTTCGAGGCGCTCGGCAAGCTGTCGTGAGCCCGGAACGTGCGCCCTCGGGTCCCGTCGAACGCACCCACAAAGCGTTTATCGGACGCCCGACGACCCGGGAGCGTGAATCGCCGGTCGACGCTCGGACGGTACGCCCTCGCGGGGGTCGCCGTCGCCGCGCTGGCGGCGTTCGCGCTCGCGACGTCTCCCGAGGCGGCGCTCGCCCGGCTCCGCTGGCTCGCCACCGACCCGATACGGTTCGGGCTCGCCGCGGTCGCGCTCGCGGCCGTTAGACCCCTGCTCGCGTGGCCGACGACCCTGCTGGCCGTCGCCGTCGGCTTCGCGTACGGCTGGGTCGGGACCCCGTTCGCGCTCGCGCTCGTCGTCGGCACCGCGCTGCCGCCGTACGCGCTCGCCCGGGCGGGGCGACTCCGACTCCGGGACGACCCCGGAACCGGCGAGGAGCCGGGCGTCGCCGCGCGGTTCTGTCGCGCCGGCGAGCGCTTCGCGGCGGAATCGGGGAGCGTTCGCGCCGTGGCCGGCACCCGCCTGCTGCCGCTCCCCTCCGACGCGGTGACGGTCGGCGCCGCGGCCGCCGGCGTCGGGACCCGATCGTTCCTGCTCGGCACCGCGGCCGGCGAACTGCCGTGGGTGCTCTGCGGGGTCGCGGTCGGCGTCTCGCTCGACCGCCTCGCGGCGGGCGGCGGATCGCTCCTCGATCCGACCGCGATCCTCGGCATGGCCGCGGTCGGCGCGCTCCTACTCGCCGGACCCCTCTACCGGACGTTCCTCGGGCCGGACCCGACGGCGTCGGCGTGACGAGCCGCGAAAAACGCTCCAAGGGCGTCGATCGGCGAACGGATCGGAGAAAGCGAAGATCGCCCGAACGCGTCGTCGCGCGGGCGATCGTGCGGATCGTGTGCCTCTGACGGCGAACGGGTGCCTCGGTTCGGAGACCGACCGCAGCGACGCGCGCATTCCCCCGGTCCCCGAATCCCGGGAACCGACCCAGCCCTGACCCCGAAGCCGCGGTGCGGTCCGCGCTCGCTCCGCGCGAACGGCCGGACGCGACCGCGACTTCAACGGGGGACCGGGGGGATGCGGCGTCGCTACGAGCCGTCGGTCTCGTTGCCGCCGCTCGATCCGTCGCCTTCCGCGTTCTCCGACTCCTCGTACTCGACCTCGATCCCGCTCGGCACCGGTCGGAGGAGGTACCGGCCGTTCCCCCGCAACACCGGCGCGAAATCGGCCGTGAACGTCGTCCGCGTGTTCTCGCGGACCTCGAACGACTCGTTGAACTTCAGCGGCGCGTCGCCCGGCAGGTCGACCGTCGCGTCGCTCCCGTCGGTAAGCGTCCCGTCGGCCGACGAGACGTCGAGTTGGAGGAACGGGTACGTCCCCGTCCGTAGCTCGCGCTCGTCGATCAGCTTCGTCTCGCCGTTCTGGAGCTCGACGAGGTCGGCCTCCTGCGGCTCGTCGAACTCGAAGTACTCGCGGCCGGCGGCGGCGTCTTCCTCGCCGTCGGTCTCGTCACCGGCGGCGGCGTCTTCCTCGCCGTCGGCGGTGTCGGTCTCGTTGCCGTCGGCGGTGTCGGTCTCGTTGCCGTCGGCGGTGTCGGACCCGTCGTCCGCCCCCGCCCGTGTCCCCTCCGGTCCCAACCAGAACCCCTCGACGGTGACGACGAGCGATTCGAAGTCGTCGATATCGGCGGGCTGGTCGGTGACGGCGGTCGCGAGCGTCCCCGTCGCGCGGCCGACGCAGCCGGCGAGGCCGGTCGCGCCGAGCGCGGCGGCGCCGGTCGCCAGTACGTACGTCCGGCGGTCGATCGCGTCGAAGTCGAGCGCGCGGTCCCGCACGTTACGCGCCCTCCTCGTTCGCATCGGACCCGTCGTTCGCGGCGGATCCGTTACCCTCGCTCGCGCCGTTCCCGGCGATGTCGCTCACGGTCTCCCCGAGGTCGTCGAGCCCGCCGTCGAGGAACTCGTTCACGCTGTCGAGGATGCCGCCGACGAAGTCGGGCACCTGGTCCGGCAGGTCGGTCGGCGGTCCCGCGTCGCCGGGGGCGTCGCCCGACCCGGGAGTCGCCGCGACGGCGCCGGCGGCCGCGCCGGTCCCGATCAGTACCACCGTGGCGAGCGCCACGATCAGCGTCGTTCGGATCGCGTTCATGACGGACTCCCCTCGGTGCCCGACGCGCTTTAATGTCGCAAGCCGTTCAGCCGAGTTACGCCCGATTTAACCCGGTTTTATCGCCGGAAGACGGTCTGCTGCGGGATTTCTGCCACGAACAGCGGTAGTATATAACAGAACGCCTCGAACGGTCGCGGTCGGCGGCGCGGCCGCGGCCCTCGTCTCGGGAGGTGTCGGCGCGTCTGGCCGATCGCGGTCGACCGAGCCGTCCGGTCAGGGCTCCAGCCGGTTCGGGTCGCGCGGGAACATGATCGCCTCCTTGATGTTGTCGAGGCCGGCGACCTTCTGGACGAGGCGGTCGATGCCGAGCCCGTAGCCGCCGTGGGGGGGCGTCCCGTAGCTCAGCGCCTCGATGTAGAACTCGAAGTTCCCGGTCTCGACGCCCTCCGCTTCCATGACCTCGACCATGCGCTCGACGTCGTGTTCGCGCTGGCCGCCCGAAGAGAGCTCCTGGCCCTTGTAGATGAGGTCGAACTTCCGGGAGGCGATCTCGTCGTCGGGCACGTCCTGCATGTAGTAGAACTTCTCGTCGGGGTAGCCGACGACGAAGAACGCGGGGTGGCCCCGCTCCTCGAAGTGCTCGCCGAGCAGCTTCTCGCCCTTCGTGTCGAGGTCGGTCGGGTCGTCCGGGAAGTGCCCGTACTCGGTCTCCAAGATGTCGAGCGCCTCGTCGAAGGTGATCCGCGGGAAGTCGTCCTCGGGGACCTCCAGGTCGACGTCGAGCAGGTCGAGCTCGCGCTCGGCGTTCTCCGCGACCTCGCGGAGCGCGTGGCGCAGCGACGCCTCCTGGACGTCCATCACGTCGTCGTGGTCGTCGATGTACGCCAGCTCGACGTCGAACATCGCGATCTCGGAGACGTGGCGGGAGGTCGCGAAGTCCTCGGCGCGGAACGCGGTGCCGGTCTCGTAGACGGCCTCGTAGCCGGAGGCCATCAGCATCTGCTTGTACAGCTGGGGGCTCTGCGAGAGGAACGCGTCCTGGTTGTAGTAGAGGATCGGGAACAGCTCGGCGCCGCCCTCGGCGCCGCCCTTCGAGATCAGGGGCGTCTTGATGTCGACGAACCCCTCGTCGTCGAACCACTCCTCCATGGCGGTGATGAGCTCGGAACGCAGCGTGAACACCGCGAGCGTCTCCGGCTTCCGGAGATCGAGCGCGCGGTTGTCGAGCCGGGTGGAGAGGTCGACCTCGATGTCCTTCGAGATCTCGAGCGGGAGCGGGGACTCCGCCTCGTCGATGACCTCGTACTCGGTGGGCGCGATCTCGACGCCGCCGGGCGCCTGGTCGCTCGCCAGGGGCTCGCCGACGACCCGGACCACGTCCTCGGCCCCGACGTCTTGGACGGCCTCGAACAGCTCCGGCTCGCGCTCCTCCTTGAAGACTATCTGGATGAGCCCCTCGCGGTCGCGCACGATGAGGAAGACGAGGCCTCCCAGGTCGCGGATCTCGTGGACGTGGCCGGCGATGGCGACCTCGTCCGCGTCCGGTTCGACGTCCGACGTGTGAATTCGCTCGATCATAACGGACTGCTTACGCGCAACTGGTCGGGCGGCGGTCATAGGCCTGTCGTCTCGACGGCGACGGAACGGGGCGCCGGCGGCCGCTCCGGCGGATTCTCGGGGGCTCTCGGGTCGCGCACACCGTGTCATGTGGTCGCATAACTAACATAATTTTAATACGAAACCGACAAATCTGGTGAACGACGGCGCACCCCGCGCCGCGGATCCCGACCATGACCCGTTCCGCCCTCTCGACGCTCGCGCGGTCCGCGAGCGTCGCGTTCCTCGGGTGGACCGGGACCGGCTACGGGATTCCGAATCCACGGTCCGTCCGCCCGACCGCGTGACGCGCGTCGGCTGGGGAGATTTCCCCCGGGACGGACCGCACCCCGTTCTCTCCAGCCGCCGCTGTCCGTCGCGCGCGTCGAGTCGGACGACCGTCACCCTCGCGAGCGCCGCCGTCGGCGACCCCCGTCGTCGCCGGCGCGGCGTTCAAGGACGCGCACCGGTCGCTCCCGGATCGTCATCCGGGACACCGACCGGCCGCGCCGCGTTCGACTCGCGGCGAGGGCGTATGGCGGCAGCCATCCACACGCCGTCGGTCGAGGCGACGGTGACCGTCCGCGTCTCGCAGGCGGCCGCCGGCGACCTCGTCGCCGGCGCCAGAGCACAGATCGAACGAATCGACGGCCTCAGCGTCGAGGCGATCGAGATCGCCGGCCTCCGGCCCGGCCTCAACGACACCACGGTCGAAGCGATCGCCACCCTCGCGGTCGACGAGGGGGCGGCGTCCGACGCCGAGTTCGACGGCGCCGAGCCCGACGGCGCCGACGAGTTCGTCGTCCACCGCGTCCGCGAGCGGCTCGCGGACGGGTTCGGCGTCGACCCGGAGCGCGTCGAGCGGGTCGACCCGCCCGACTGACGGGGTCCGGGACCGCGGTGTTCCAACCTAGTCGCCGTCGAGCCGCTCCCGCACCTCGGCCTCGGCGCGCCGGAGCACCTCGCGGATCGGAAGCCCGGTCGCCGCGGCGACCGCGGCCGCGTCGTCGTACTCTCCGCTGACGTCGTACACCTCCCCGTCCGTCGTCGACGCGACCTTCACCGCCACCTCGTGGTCCGCGCCGCCGACCCGGAGCGTCGCCGTCTCGAACTCGCGCTCGGCGATCCAGCGGTGGCTCGCGCCGGACTGACGCACTCCGAGCGTTCCGGTCTCGCGGGCGAGTCGATCCGCGACCGCCTCGGCGTCCTCCGGCTTACAGATCGCCTTCACGAGGTGGCCGGGGCGGGACTTCTTCATCGTCGTCGGGACGATCGTCACGTCTCGCGCGCCAGCGCGCGCGAGGGTCTCCTGAAGCCCGCCGAGCACCTCCGGTGCCGCGTCGTCGAGATTGGTCTCTAAGACGGCGATGTCGTCGTGAGCGAGCGCCCCACCGCGGTCGTGGCCGACGTGGGGGTCGCGTTTCCCGTCGACCTCGCCGTGTTCGTCGCTCGCCCCTCCCCCGTCCCCGACGAGCGAGCGGAGGACGTTCGGGTGGCGCTCGAAGTCGGCGTCGCCGGCCCCGTATCCGGCGCGTTCGATCGCGAGGTCCGGGACCGAATCGACGCCCTCGGCGATCGCCCCGAGGATCGCGGCGCCGGTCGGCGTGAGCAGCTCGCGATCGATCGGCCCGCCGACGATCCGGAACCCGGCTCGCCTCGCGATCTCGGTCGTGGCCGGGGCCGGGACCGGGTAGGTCCCGTGGCTCATCTCGACCGTCCCCCCGCCGGCCGCGAGCGGCGTCGTGACCACGCGCTCCGGGCCGAGGTCGTCGACCAGCAGCGCCGCGCCGACCACGTCGGCGATCGCGTCGTCCGCGCCCACCTCGTGGAAGTGCGTCTCGTCGAGGTCGGTGCCGTGGACCGACGCCTCGGCGCGACCGAGCAGTTCGAAGGCGTCGAGCGCGGTCGACTCGACCGCGTCGGGGAGATCCATCGACCCGACGAGGTCGACCACCTCGCGGTAGCTCCGCTGGACGCCCGCGCCCTCGGCGTGGGTCTCTGATTCGGCGGTGTCCGTCTCGCGGTCGTGGTCGTGACTGTGGCTATGGTCGTGCCCGTGGCCGTGGTCGTGATCGTAACCGTGATCGTGACTGTGGTCGCGACCGTGGCTGTGGTCATGGTCGTGGTCCGCGTCGGCCTCGACCGCACCGTCGCCGTCGTCGACGAGGACGTCGACGGTCGTCGCGCGGATCCCGTTCTTCTCCGTCTCGCCGATCGCGTACCGAACCGGGAGCGCGTCCCTCGCCGGGGCGAGGGCGTCGGGGTCGGCGCCGGCCGCGATCAGCGCGGCGCAGATCATGTCGCCGGCGGCGCCGGTCCGACCGTCGAAGACGAGCGTTCGCATGATTTCCCCGAGGCGACTGGCGGACAAATACCTCCGGATTCGGGCTTCCAACCGACGGCGAAAAGGCACGCTTACGACGGGGTTTTATGACCGGACTCCGTACCGTGCCATATGATCACACAGCCTACCGTGGCCGCCGATCGGACCGGAGGAATCGGCGGGCCGGAGACGGGCAACAGGCTTATTCCCGGACCGGGTCCAGATACGATCATCCCCCGCGAGGAACCATGAACGAAGTCCAACTCGAAGTCGCGAAGGCGTACCCGAACGACTCGGGACGCGGTATCGCCCGACTCGACCCCGACACCCTGCTCCACCTGAAGCTCTCGCCCGGCGACATCATCGAGATCGAGGGCGCGGAGACCACCGCCGCGAAGGTCTGGCGCGCCGACCGCCAAGACTGGAACACCGACACCGTCCGGGTGGACGGGTTCACCCGACAGAACGCGGACGTGGGCATCGGCGAGCGCGTCACCATCCGGAAGGCGGAGGCCGAGAAGGCCGACAAGCTCGTCTTGGCCCCGCCGGAGGATGCGTCGGTCCAGTTCGGTTCCGACGCCGCCGGCATGGTGAAACGTCAGATCCTCAAGCGGCCGGTCGTCGAGCGCGACATCGTCCCGGTGATGTCCTCGACGAACCACCCGTTCATGCGGTCGCCCGGCCAGGCGATCCCGCTGATCGCGGTCGAGACCGAGCCCGACGGCGTCTGCCTGATCACCGAGGACACGGAGGTCGAACTGCGCGAAGAGCCGATCTCCGGGTTCGAGAAGACCGGCGGCGGCATCACCTACGAGGACATCGGCGGCCTTCAAAACGAGATCCAGCGCGTCCGCGAGATGGTCGAGCTGCCGATGAAACACCCGCAGATCTTCTCGAAGCTCGGGATCGAGCCGCCGCAGGGCGTCCTGCTCCACGGCCCGCCGGGCACCGGGAAGACCCTGCTCGCGAAGGCGGTCGCCAACGAGACGTCGGCGTCGTTCTTCTCGATCGCCGGCCCCGAGATCATCTCGAAGTACTACGGCGAGTCCGAACAGCAGCTCAGGGAGATATTCGAGGACGCGAAAGAGGAGTCGCCCTCGATCATCTTCATCGACGAGCTCGACTCGATCGCGCCGAAACGCGAGGACGTCACCGGCGAGGTCGAGCGCCGCGTCGTCGCCCAGCTGCTGACGATGATGGACGGGTTAGAGACGCGCGGGCAGGTGATCGTCATCGGCGCGACGAACCGCGTCGACAGCGTCGACCCCGCGCTCCGCCGGCCGGGTCGGTTCGACCGCGAGATCGAGATCGGCGTCCCCGACGAGGTGGGGCGCAAGGAGATCCTCCAGATCCACACCCGCGGGATGCCGCTCTCGGACGACGTGAGCTTGGACCACCTCGCCGACGAGACGCACGGGTTCGTCGGTGCCGACATCGAGAGCCTCACGAAGGAGGCCGCGATGAAGGCGCTGCGCCGGTATCTCCCCGAGATCGACTTAGACGAAGAGGAGGTGCCGCCGAGTCTTATCGACCGGATGATCGTCAAACGCGACGACTTCTCGGGGGCGCTGAACGAGGTGGAGCCCTCGGCGATGCGCGAGGTGCTCGTCGAACTCCCGAAGATATCGTGGGACGACGTGGGGGGACTCACCGACGCCAAACAGCAGGTCCAAGAGTCGGTGGAGTGGCCGCTCACCTCGCCGGAGAAGTTCGACCGGATGGGCGTCAACGCGCCGAAGGGCGTGTTGCTGTACGGCCCGCCCGGAACCGGGAAGACGCTGATGGCGAAGGCGGTCGCCAACGAGACGAACGCGAACTTCATCTCGGTGCGGGGGCCGCAGCTGCTCTCGAAGTGGGTCGGCGAGTCGGAGAAGGCGATCAGACAGACCTTCCGGAAGGCCCGGCAGGTGAGCCCGACGATCATCTTCTTCGACGAGCTCGACAGTCTCGCGCCCTCGCGCGGGCAGGAGGCCGGGAACAACGTCTCCGAGCGCGTCGTCAACCAGCTGCTGACGGAGCTCGACGGCCTCGAGGACATGGGCGACGTGATGGTGATCGGCGCGACAAACCGTCCCGATATGATCGACCCGGCGCTGCTGCGCTCGGGGCGGTTCGACCGCCTCGTGATGATCGGCCAGCCGGACCAGGAGGGTCGCGAGCGGATCCTCGAGATACACACCCAGAACACGCCGCTCGCGCCCGACGTGAGCCTGCGCGAGGTCGCCGAGATCACCGACGGCTACGTCGGGTCCGACCTGGAGGGGATCGCCCGCGAGGCCGCCATCGAGGCGCTGCGCGACGACGACGACGCCGAGGAGGTCGAGATGAAACACTTCCGGCGCGCGATGGAGTCGGTGCGGCCGACGGTAAACGACGACATCCTCGCGTACTACGACGACATCAAAGAGCAGTTCAAGGGCGGCGGCGGCGAGTCGCTCCGCGACACCGGCGGCCGGATCGGGTTCCAGTAACGCCGGCGACGCGCCTTTCCTGCGGGGACGTTTTGCGTATCGCGCGCGTAGCGGGCGCCATGTCCGACGACGTCACCGTCGACGTGGAGGTCGAAGTGGAGGTCGACCGCGACGAACTGGAGATCGAACGCGGCGACGCCGAACTGATCGAGGCGACCTACGAGGCGAACGGGATCGAGATCGAGGTCGAAGCCGAGGTGGAGACGCACGGGGGCGGTCACGGGGACGAGGAGGCCACGCACGGGGACGACGACGAACACGGAGAACGCGACCCCGAGTAGTCGTCCCCGTCCGAACCCCGAGCGTCTGGTTCCGCGCCTTTTAACCTCGCCAGCGACCAAGCGAGACCATGTCCCAGCCCCGCGTCCCCGGCGGCGACGAGAACGCGCTGGAGCTACCCTGCGGGGAGACGATCGGCGTCGGCGACCTGGACCTCGGAATGCGCGAGTACGAGTGCGACTGCGGCGAGGCGCACGCGGTCGTGATGGACGTTCATCCCCCCGAGCGATTCCTCCCGGAGTTCCTGGTCGAGGTGCTCCGCGAGGCGATCGAGACGACGAGCGAGGAGATGCCGGAGTTCGACACGCCGCACCTGCTCGGCGTGGTGTTAGAGGAGTTTCCGGAGGCCGTCGTCGCGCACGACGCCAGCGAGAACGCGGACGTGGGGTACGCGATGGCGTGGGTCACCCGGTTCGACTCGCGCCGACTCCACGAGATTGTCGTCGAACTTGTCATCGAACTGATGGAACACGCAGTGAGCCACGCCGACGACGACGAGGCGCTGTCGGCGTTCGAGCGGGAGATGGTCGAGTTCGACGTGAGCGAGTTCGTCGAGCAGTACCGCGCGGAGCGCGACCTCGAGGCCGAGGATCCCTACGCCTGAACTCCCTCCGAGCGCCGCTCGAAACACACCGAAGCGCCGGATAACGGCCGTCTCACGGCTCGTGTCTGACAACCGTCCGACTCCTGTCTCACTGAACCCTATATGTTCGGAGACCCTACGTAAGACGTATGAGCGCCGGCGAATACGACCGGTACGACCGGATCCGCGGCGTGCTCGCCGAGGCCGACGAGCCGCTGACGGCGCGGGAGATCCTCGCCCTCGTCGAGGAGTGCGACGAGTGCGAGGCGATCGACAGCCCGCACCGGGTCGCAACGGTACTCGGGCGCCGCGCCGAGCGCGGCGAGGTCGAGGTCATCGCGGGCCGGCCCTACCGGTACCGGCTCGAGACCTGAGTCGGTCGATACGCGGAAGGGGTCCCACGTCGAGGGGCTCGAGACTCGACGCGGGCTCACGGCCATCGGGACGGACCGAATGCCGTGTAGTACCGACCACCGTGGTACTCGATGACTTGCGAAAATCGCAAACTCGCTGCGAGATTCGTACTCTACCGCCGACCTTATTACGATGAGCGTATTCCGTCCGCGTAATGAGCGAGGACCGGACGATTCTACTCATCGGCAGCGGACCGATCCAGATCGGACAGGCGGCCGAGTTCGACTACTCCGGCGCACAGGCGTGTCGGGCGCTTCAGGAGGAGGGCGCCCGCGTCGTCCTGGTGAACTCGAATCCGGCGACGATCATGACCGACCCCGAGACGGCCGACCGGGTGTACATCGAACCGATCACGCCCGAGGCCATCGCGGAGGTCATCCGGATCGAGGAGCCGGACGGCGTCATCGCGGGGCTCGGCGGCCAGACCGGGCTCAACGTCACCGCCGAGCTCGCCGAGGAGGGCATTCTGGAGGAACACGACGTCGAGGTGATGGGCACGCCGCTCGACACCATCTACGCGACGGAGGACCGCGACCTGTTCCGCCAGCGGATGGAGGACCTGGGGCAGCCGGTCCCCAAGTCGACCACCATCTCGCTGGACGAGGACGAGTCGGTCACCGACTTCGACGAGGAGTACTTCCGCGAGCGGGTCCAGGACGCGGTCGACGCGGTCGGCGGCCTCCCCGTCATCGCCCGGACGACCTACACCCTCGGCGGCTCCGGCTCGGGCGTCGTCGACGAGTTCGAGGAGCTGGTCGAGCGCGTTCGCAAGGGGCTCCGGCTCTCGCGCAACAGCGAGGTGCTGATCACGGAGTCCATCGCGGGCTGGGTCGAGCTGGAGTACGAGGTGATGCGGGACGCCGACGACTCCTGCATCATCATCTGTAACATGGAGAACATCGACCCGATGGGGATCCACACCGGCGAGTCGACGGTCGTTACCCCCTCGCAGGTGATCCCCGACGACGGCCACCAGGAGATGCGCGACGCGGCGCTCGAGGTGATCCGCGACCTCGGCATCCAGGGCGGCTGTAACATCCAGTTCGCGTGGCACGACGACGGCACCCCCGGCGGCGAGTACCGCGTCGTCGAGGTGAACCCGCGCGTCTCCCGCTCCTCGGCGCTGGCGTCGAAGGCGACCGGCTACCCGATCGCCCGCGTGACGGCGAAGGTCGCGCTCGGCAAGCGGCTCCACGAGATCGACAACGAGATCACCGGCGAGACGACCGCCGCCTTCGAGCCCGCCATCGACTACGTGGTGACGAAGGTGCCGCGCTGGCCCATCGACAAGTTCGACGACGTGGACTTCGAGCTCGGCACGGCGATGAAGTCCACCGGCGAGGCGATGTCCATCGGTCGGACGTTCGAGGAGAGCATGGTGAAGGCGCTGCGCTCCTCGGAGTACGACCCCGCGGTCGACTTCGACGAGGTGGACGACGCGGAGCTCGAGTCGGGGTACCTCGAACGGCCGACCCCCGACCGCCCGTACGCGATGTTCGAGGCGTTCGACCGCGGCTACGACGTCGACGACGTGATCGACCTGACCGGCATCCACCGCTGGTACGTCGAGCGCTTCGAGAAGATCGCCGACGGCACCGCCGCGGCCGCCGAGGGCGACTTCACCGAGGCCGCGATGGTCGGCCGCACCGACGCGGAGATCGCCGCGACCGCGACCGCGGGCGGCGTCGACGCCGACGTGGGGCGGGTCGAGAGCGAGGTCCCGGACCGCACCTACAAGCAGGTGGACACCTGCGCGGGCGAGTTCGAGGCGTCCACGCCGTACTACTACTCCGCGCGGCTGCCGGAGTTCCTTCAGGGCGCCGACACCGCGGGCGCGGCGGACGAGGTCCGCGTCGACCCGGACGTGGAGAGCGTCGTGGTCGTCGGCGGCGGCCCGATCCGCATCGGGCAGGGCGTCGAGTTCGACTACTGCGCGGTCCACGCGGTGCGCGCGCTCCGCGAGCTCGGAATCGACGCGCACGTGATCAACAACAACCCCGAGACGGTGTCGACGGACTACGACACCTCCGACGGCCTGTTCTTCGAGCCCATCTCCGCCGAGGAGGTCGCCGACGTGATCGAGACGACCGGCGCCGACGGCGTGATGGTCCAGTTCGGCGGGCAGACCTCCGTCAACGTGGGCGAGCCCCTCAAGGCGGAGATCGACCGCCGCGGGCTCGACTGCGAGATCCTGGGCACGAGCGTCGAGGCGATGGACCTCGCGGAGGACCGCGACCGGTTCAACGTCCTGATGGACGAGCTGGGCGTCGCCCAGCCCGAGGGCGGCACCGCGACGAGCGAGGCCGAGGCGCTCGAGCTCGCCCACGAGATCGGCTATCCGGTCCTCGTCCGCCCCTCCTACGTGCTGGGCGGCCGCGCGATGCGGGTCGTCGAGGACGACGCCGAGCTGGAGGAGTACATCGAGGAGGCGGTCCGCGTCTCGCCGGACAAGCCGATCCTGGTCGACCAGTTCCTCGACGACGCGGTCGAGCTGGACGTCGACGCCGTGGCCGACGGCGAGGACGTGCTTCTCGGCGGCGTGATGGAACACGTCGAGAGCGCGGGCGTCCACTCCGGCGACTCCGCGTGTATGATCCCGCCGCGCTCGCTCGGCGACGAGACGCTCGGCCGGGTGCGCGAGGTCACCGAGGACATCGCTCGCGCGCTCGACACGGTCGGCCTGCTCAACGTCCAGCTCGCGGTGACCGGCGTCCACGACCCCGACGCCGAAAGCGAGGTGTACGTGCTGGAGGCGAACCCGCGCTCCTCGCGGACGGTCCCGTTCGTCTCGAAGGCGACGGGCGTCCCGATCGCCAAGCTCGCGGCGAAGGTGATGACGGACGACCTGACGCTCGCCGACCTCGACGTCGACGAGCAGATCCCCGAACACCGCTCGGTGAAGGAGGTCGTCCTCCCGTTCGACCGCCTGCCGGGCTCGGACCCCCGGCTTGGCCCGGAGATGAAGTCCACGGGCGAGGTGATGGGCACCGCGACCTCCTTCGGGAAGGCGTACGACAAGGCGCAGGACTCGACCGGGAAGCCGATCCTGGAGTCCGGCACCGCGGTCGTCGACCTCTCGGCCGAGGAGTTCCCGGACCCGGGCACCGAGGCGGGCGAGGCGCTCGTCGCGGGGTACGCGGAGCACTTCGATCTGAGCGAGGCGACGGACCTGATCGAGGCGGCCAAGCGCGGCGAACTCGACCTCATCGTCTCGCGCCAGCGCGACCTGCTGGAGGTGGCGGTCGAAGAGGAGATCACCTACTTCTCGACGCACGCCTCCGCGAAGGCGGCGCTCGAAGCGCTCGACCACACGGGCGACGACCTCGACGTGATGGCGGTCTCGGACCGTCCGAAGCGCGTCGCGGAGTGGGGCGCGGCGGAGTAGCGTCGGAGGGGCGACGCGTCCGTCCGGAGGGGGAACGCACAAGCCGCCCGCCGCCCTCCAGAGCGGTGTGAACGTCGACATTCTGCTGTACGACGGGTTCGACGAACTGGACGGGATCGGCCCCTACGAGGTGTTCGACTACGCGCTCGGCTACGCGGCGGAGGGGTCCGACGGAGACGGCGAGGCCGACGACGACGGCCGCGCCGGGCGCGTCCGCTACGTCACGCTCGACGAACGCGAGGCGGTGACCGCGAGCCACGGGACCCGCGTCGGCGTCGACGGGACCCTTCCCGACCCGGACGCCGACGCTTCCCCCGACCTGCTCGTCGTTCCCGGCGGGGGATGGAGCGCGCGCGACGAGGACGCGAGCGCGTGGGTGGAGGCGCGGAAGGGCGACGTGCCGCGCGCGCTCGCGGCGCACCACGCGGCCGGCACCCGGATCGCCTCGGTGTGTACCGGTTCGATGCTGCTCGCGGAGGCGGGCGTCACCGACGGGCGTCGAGCGGTCACGCACACCTCCGCGATCGAGGAACTCCGGGAGTCTGGCGCCGAGGTCGTCGACGCGCGCGTCGTCGACGACGGCGACCTGCTCTCCGCGGGCGGGGTCACCTCCGGCATCGACCTGGCGCTGTACGTGGTCGAGCGCGAGTTCGGCGCCGGGGTCGCAGACCGCGTGGCGACCGTCGTCGAGTACGAGCGGCGGTACGAGGTCGCGGCGTAGGTCGCCCGCGACTCAGTCGTCCCCAGCGTCGTCGGGCAGCGGCGCGGCGTCGTCGCCGGTCTCGTCGACCGTGGTCTCGCCGTCGGCGTCGACGGTGATGACGGTGCAGTCGAGCTCGCCGCGGAGGAACGAGTCGATGTCGGGGTCCGAGAGCAGCTTCTGGACCATCCGGCGCCACCGCCCGGCCTGCTTCGAGCCGATGACGACGACGTCGGCGTCCTCGGCGACGATCTCTTCGAGGATCGTCTCCTCGACGAGGAACCCGCGCCGGACGACGTAACGCGCGCGGTCGACCCGGCCGATTCGCTCTTCGACCGCGCGCTTGAGATCGCTGCGCGAGACGCCGCCAGACCGCTGGTAGAGGTCGACGTGGAGGATGGTGAGGGCGGCGTCGCGCTCGGCGGCGACGCGGGCCGCCTCTCGGAGCGTCGCGGCGGAGTGCGACGAGGGAGGGAACCGGACCGGAACCACGACGAGCGTCATGTCGAGTCGGTGGGGCCCGGGGCGTAAATACGCTGTCGATGCGACGGCTCCCCGCGGTCGCCCTCTCGGTCGACCGGCGAGCGCGGTCGGGGTCGAGGACGGCTCAGCCGTGGCCGTCGATCGGGACCGGCTCGTACGGTTCCGCCAGCCAGTCGAGGCTGTTCGCCAGCTCCTGTTCGATCGCCTTCCGCGAGAGCCCGCCAGCGTTGGGGTCGTCGTCGTCCATTCGGAAGTACGCCTTCATCGCGATCACCTGCCGGTCCCGGTCGTACCCGTCGGGCGCCTCGCCGAGGACGCGCTCGCTCTCGCCGGCGTTGTAGGCGTTCGCGGTGTCGAAGAAGTTGATCCCGTGGTCGATCGCGGTGTCGACGACCGCCCGTGCCTCCTCGGCGGAGAGGTACCAGTCCGCGTCCCCGCCGAACGTGTTCGTCCCGATCCCGATCCGACTCACCTTCGTCCCGGACCCTCCGAGCGTCGTGTACTCCATCCGACCGCCACGCGCGGCGGGGAGGAATTCGTTCGGGTCGCGGCCGCGCCCTCGCGGTGCCCGCGCCTTTTTGTCTCGGCCTCCCGATACGCCGGTAATGGATCGACAGGGAGCGCGGCCGTCGACGGAGGGGTGAGGTGGACCGACTCCCCACGAAGGGGCTCTCGCCGCTCGCGAGGCGGGTCGACGACGTGCTCGCGCGGTACGGCTACGAGATCGGCCCCGCCATCGAGGCGATCGACGACGCCGTGACCGGGTACGGCGGCCTGTTCGACCCGGGGACGAGCGACGGCGAGATCCGGACCGCGGTCGAGGCGGTCCTGGCCGCCGACCCGCCCGCCGAGGGCGACGGCTCGTGGGGCTCCGACGACCGCAGTGTCGTCCTCTACGTCGACGGCAGCTCCCGCGGGAACCGGGGGCCTGCCGGCGCGGGCGCCGTGCTGCGGACCGACGGCGAATCGGCGGTCCGGTTGGGGCGACCGGTCGGGAGGGCCGGGAACAACACCGCGGAGTACGCGGCGCTCCACCTGGGGCTGGAGGCGCTGGCCGCGCGCTGCGACCCCGCCGCCGTCGAGGTCCGCATCGACTCGCGGACCGTCATCGACGACGTCTGGGGGAGCGGCGACGGCGTCGATTCGGCCGCGCCGTACCGGCCGGCCATCCGGGACCGGCTCGCGGCGCTGTCCGCCTGCGACTGGACGCACCTGGCCGACAGCGACCCCAACCCGGCGGACGCCCGGGCGGCGGTCGGCGCCGACATCGCGGCGCTCGGCCCGTGATTCGAGCCCGAAGACGGCCGCTACGACCCGTCTACCTCTCCGTCGGCCGAGACGAGATCCTCGGCGCCGGTCGGCGCCTCGAGCCGGACGGGATGACGCGTGTGCCGCGCGTGCGTCTCCGCCCAGCGCCGGGCCGGCCGCTCCGCGAGGAACCGCTCGCCGTCCGGGCAGCGCCGACACCGAGCGGTCCACGGCGTCACGTCGTCCGGGTAGTGGCCGGTGTGGCGCTCGTGGTCGAGCGCGAACTGCTCGACCGCGTGACCGCCGGGGTCGAGGTCGTCGAGCTCGCGGTCGAGATTCCACTCGCGGCCGCACCGCTCGCAGGAGACGGTCGGTTCCTCGCGGTCGCCGTCGGAGAACGCGTCGTCGGTCACGGGTGCGCTTCGGGCCGCGCGCACTTGAACGGCGACCGGGCCGCGCCTCGACCTCGCCTCACAGCGCCGGCGGCTCGCCGCGACCGATCACGATCTCCTGGCCCTCGACGTCCTCTAAGGCGGCGACTCGACCGCCGATCTCGACGCGGCCGGTCTCGGTCTCGACGACCAGCGACGCCACCTCCTCGGTGTCGACGAACGCGACGTCGACCACCTTTCCGCGGACCGTCACCTCCTCGCCGGTCTCGATGTCGCGCCCCTCCACGCTCGCGTAGAACTCCTCGCCGTCGAACTCGCGGACGTCTTTCACGGCGCGGCGGATCGACGCGTAGCGGCGCGGGAAGGGACGTTCCTCCCCGTCGGCGGCGAGCGTCTCGGCGGTCGTCCAGAGGACCGTTCCGAAGAAGCCGGAGACGAGGAAGCCGAGCGCGGAGCGGTTGAAGATGACGCCGTATCGCTCGCGGTCGTCGCGCAGCGCGTCCTGAGTGGCGTACACGGAGTACTCCCCGTCCCCGACCGCGAGGACCGGCGTGGTGATCCCCCGCCGAGCGCGCGCGATGGTCGCGACCTCTAGGTAGTCGAACTCGGCCGGGTCGGGCGCGTTCGACGCGGGCGTGACGAGCAGTTCGACGCTGACGCCCGCGGCGACTTTCGCGGCGAGCTCGTCGCGGAACCGGCGGAGGAGGCCGGGCGTGAGCGAGACCGCGAGCTCGTACTCCGCGTTCTCGATCACCTCCTCGAGGTACCGGAGGATCGTCGAGCGCGACTTCACGAGCGACACGGCCTCGGTCTCGCGGGTCGGCGCGGTGTAGCGGGCCTCCAGCTCGTCGACCATCTCCGCGAACGACGAGCGCAGGTCGCCGAAGGCGTCGTCGGGGTCGACGGCGACGATCTTCATCGGCCGCGACTCGCGGAGTTCGACGAGCCCGCGGTCCGAGAGGCTCCGGACGGTGTCGTACACCCGCGGCTGCGGGATGTCGGTCCGGTCGGCGATGTCGCTCGCCGTCAGTTCCCCGTGTTCCAACACCGCGAGGTACGCGTCGATCTCGTACTCGCCGAGGTTGAATCGGTCCCCGACGCGATCGAGCGTGTCCCGGAGATCGTCGGTCATATCGGAAGAACGGGGGCGGGGATTATAGCTTTTTACTATGAGTCGAGTTGTACGCGTTTTCGGAGCGTCCTCTATCGGTGTGGACCATCCGGTCTGCCGTCGGTGGCGGACAGTGTGTTGTCCGATTCGCTCCCGGCCGTTCACGGTGGGATTCTCGCCTCGCAGAACGGCGGCGAGCCACGCGCCCAGCCTCGGTGCGCGTTCGGCGGCGCGGGTACCACGCCGCTCGGCGGGGCACCCGCCGACCGTCCGCGGGGAGAAACGCTTTTTCGGGTGGCCGACGGCGGATCGGCTATGGTACTTCCGGCAGGGGCGCCGACTCCGGGGGTGGTCTCGCGACTCACCGAGGTCGCCTCCCGAATCGCGAACCTCCCGGGAGCGGGGCTCCTGACCGTCGTCGCGTCGGTGGCGGTCGGCGTCGTCCTCGCCAACTTCCTCGTCAGACTGATCGGCCGGCCGGTCGCGCGGCGCGTGTCGCGGCAGAGCGTCGCACAGACGATCGTCCGCGGCGTCCGGGCGGGGACGATCGGCGCCGCGCTCCTCGTCGGTCTCAGCGCGGCCGGCTTCCAGTTCGAGGAGCTCCTCCTCGGGACCGCGGTGTTCTCGGCCGTCATCGGTATCGTCCTCGCGCCGCTTGTGGGCAACTTCATCAACGGCGTGTTCGTCCTCGCCGACCAGCCGTTCGAGATCGGCGACATGATCGAGTTGGAGGACGGGACGGCGGGGTTCGTCGAGGACATCACGATCCGGTACACGAAGATATTCACCCTCGATAACACCTTCCTCGTCGTCCCGAACGGAACGATGCGCGAGCGCGACGTGACGAACCTCTCGGCCGAAGACGAGCGGACCCGGCGCTCGATCGACGTCCTCGTCACCTACGAGAGCGATATCCCGGAGGCGCGCCGCCGTATCGAACGCGCCGCGCGCGACTGCGAGGCCGTCATCGACGGCGGGCCCGACATCCGAATCGGCGTGGCGCGGTACATGGCGGGCCCCGACTGCCGGCTCCACGAGTTCGGCGACGACGGGATCCTGCTCCGGCTCCGGTACTGGGTGAAGAAACCGTACAAGCTGGCGAAGATCCAGTCGGACGTGAACACGCGGATCCGCGAACGACTCGGCGAGCCGGAGGCGAACGTCACGATGGCGTACCCGCACCGGCACCTCGTCTTCGACGACACCTCCGGCGTCGCGCGCGTCGACGCCGGGGCCGGCGCCTCCGGACCCGGTGACCGTACCGCGTCCGCGGCCGCCACCCCGGACCTCACCGACGACGGTCCGCCGGGCTCGGATCGCTCCGGAGACGACGCGTCCGCAGGTCCGAGCGGCGGCGGCGTCCCCGAAGTCGACCGCGACGACAGCGGCGACGGTAGGACGGAGCGGTGACCGGATCGGAAGCCTGATAGCGCGGGCCCCGCGTCTGTACGCCAGTGAGCGACGAGTCCGCTGCCGACTCGGAGGATCCCTCCGGCGACGTTCCACCAGACAGCCCCTCCGGCGACGGTCCGCCAGACAGCCCCTCCGGCCCTCCCGGCGACGATGACGGTCCCCTCGACGACGAGTCAATCACCGAGGGGAGCCTCCTCCGGCCGCTGTTCCGCTTAGCGTGGCCGATCGTCGTGATCCAGCTGTTACAGGTGACGTACAACATCGTCGACACCCTCTATCTGGGCCGGCTCTCTGCCGAGGCGGTCGGCGCGATCAGCCTCGCGTTCCCCCTCATCTTCCTGCTGATCGCGGTCGCCGGCGGCTTCACGACGGCGGGCGCGATCCTCGTGGCGCAGTACACCGGCGCCGACGGCGACGGGTCCGCGGGGCTCGTTGCGGGACAGACGATCTTCACCGTCTCGGTGCTGTCCGTGTTCATCGGGATCGGCGGGTACTTCTACACTCGACCCGCCCTCGAGGTCCTGCCGAGCGACGCCGAGACCGCGGCGACGGTGATCCCACTCGCGGCCGACTACATGGAGGTGATCTTCGCCGGGATCCCCCTGATGTTCGGCTTCTTCGTCTTCTCGGCGCTGATGCGCGGCTACGGCGACACGCGGACGCCGATGGCGGTCATGTTCGTCTCCGTCCTCCTGAACGTCCTGCTCGACCCGTTCTTCATCTTCGGGTTCGACGGCAACCCCCTGTTCGAGTGGCTCGCCGCGGTGCCCGGCCTCGCCGCGCTCGACCCGGTCGCGCTTGAGGCGACCCTGCTCTCGGCGACGGGAGTCACCGGGATCGGCATTCAGGGCGCCGCGCTCGCGACGATCCTCTCGCGCGGCGTCGCGACCGCCATCGGGCTCTGGATCCTGTTCGGGACGGGCTACGGCCCCGACGTGACGCTCGGCCACCTCGCGCCCGACCTCGACTTCATCCGGGACATCTTCCGGCTCGGGCTCCCCTCCAGCGTCGAGCAGACGACGAGCGCGCTCGCGATGATCACACTCACCGCGATGATCGTCACCTTCTCGCCGCCCGTCGTCGCCGCCTACGGGCTCGGCAACCGCCTCATCTCGCTCGTCTTCCTCCCCGCGATGGGGCTCGGCCGCGCCATCGACACGATGGTCGGGCAGAACCTCGGCGCCGACCGCGCTGACCGCGCCGCCAAGGCGGTGAAGTTCGCCGCCACGACCGGCGCGGGCGTGATGTTCCTCGTCGCGGTCGTCGCCGTCGCGTTCACCGAGCCGATCGTGGGCGCGTTCCTCGGCGACGTCCCGGACGCGCCCGAGACCATCTCCTACGCGGTCGAGTACGTCCGGATCCGGTCGGTGGAGTTCGCCTTCATCGGCGTCTCGCAGGTGATCTTAGGCGCGTTCCGCGGCGCCGGCAACACGAAGACCGCGATGGTCATCTCGATTCTCACCCTCTGGGTGGGCCGAGTCGCGAGCGTGGGGTACCTCGTGTTCGTCGCCGGCTGGGGCGAGACCGGCGTCTGGGTCGGCATGGCGCTCGGGAACGTCCTCGGCGCCGTCGTCGGCGTGGCGTGGTTCTCGCGCGGCACGTGGACCGAGCGCTACATCGAGGACCCCGACCCCGGCGTCGACCCGCTGGGCGACGACTGACGCCCCGGATCAGTTGCGATCCGTCACGAGTGAGATATTCCGACCCAATCGCGCTCAATACTGGGGTAGCGATGAGAGATTGCGGGAGTGAGTATAGTACATCATGAGTGAGGTCATTTATGATCCACCGCCACCCCACCCATGACCACACTCCACATCACCGTCGGCGACCGAGAACAGCTCCGTGAGGACGCACTCCAGTTCGTCCGGGACGTCGAGGACGACGACCAAGACGGAAAGGCGACGCTCCAGTTCGGAACCTACGACGACTTCGTCGACAGCCTCACGCCGCTCCGCCTGAATCTCGTCCGAGCGATCGCCGAGGAGGCCCCCGAAAGCATGCGCGAAGCGGCGCGGCTCGTCGAGAGAGACGTGTCCGACGTCCACTCTAACCTGAAGCAGCTGGAAGTACTGGGTATCCTGACGCTCGAAGAGGGCGGCCCCGGCGGCGCGATACAACCGGTCGTCCCATTCGACCGCATCGAAGTCCACATGGACTACCCGCTCATCGATGACGGGGATGCCGACAGCGCCCCCGCGAGTGCGTAATCGGTTCGTCTCAAGCTTGGAGGATTCTCAGCGATCAATTCGCACTCTTCAGCGACCAGCCGTTTCAGGCGAATATACGTCTGAAGAAGAGATTTCAGCTGAGCCGACGCTCCGATAACCGGTCGCCTGTGCGCTCAGTGTCTGAACAGGTACACCGCGTCGTCGTCGCGCAGCAGACAGAACCGCGCGCCGTCGTTCTCGGGGAACGTCGTCCCGCTCTGTCGGGTGACGAACAGGCGCGAGAAGGCGTCGTCGCACACGGGACACGCCATCCCCTCGCGGTTCGCCCAGAGGCTCGTCGCGCCCGCGTCGCGGAGCTGTTTCAGTTCGTGGCGGTGGTCGTGGACATCGAAACTCGTCATGGGCGGCGATTCGCCGGCGGGGTGTTGAACGTGTCCTCGCGAGTCTCAGTTCGGAGAACGCGCGGTCAGCTCTTCAGTCGCATCGGCTGTTTCTCCCCGTAGGTGAGCGTCCGCCACACCCACTCGACCGGGCCGAACCGGAAGTACCGCAGCCAGAGCACGGACAGCGGGACCTGGACCGCCCAGATGGCGACGACGATCCCGTACTGCTCGACGCGGCTGACGTACCCGAACAGCCCGAAGCCGTGGCCGTAGAAGATCGTGGTCGCGATCACCGTCTGGAGGAGGTAGTTCGTGAACGCGGTCCGCCCGACGGCGGCGAACGCCCGCGTCACGGGACCGTCGGGGCGCCGCTCCGCGTACAGCATGACGAGGCCGAGGTACCCGCCCGCCACGAGGAAGCTCCCGACGAAGTTGAACTGGAGGTAGAACAGCGCGGCGTCGGCGCTCCAGTCGTTCGCCTGGATGTACGCGACGCCCGCGACGACGACCGCGAGGCCGACGACGCCGACGCCGACGAGCCGCCGGTATAACCGCCGCGACCGGTCGCCGGTCAGGACGCCCCACTTGTACAGCGCCATGCCGAGCAGCATGGTGCCGCCGATCTGCCAGAAGCTCTGGACGATCCCGACCTGTCGGTTGAACGCGGTCGGCGCGCGGTGGTCGAACTGTTCGAGCCACCCGCCGCGGTAGGCCATCACCTCCCGTCGGATCGCGGCCTCCGAGGGCGCCCAGAACCCCCTGACGGCCTCGGGACCGAGCGACACCGCGGCGAACAGCCGCAGGCCGACGAAAAGCAGCAGGCAGCCGACGCCGAGCGCGGCCAGCTTCCGGGCCTCCAGGTCGCGAACGAACACCAGGAACAACCCCGAGAGGCCGTAGGCCACGAGGATGTCGCCGTACCACAGGAGGTAGGCGTGGAGGAGTCCGATCGCGATGAGCACCGCGGTCCGGCGGTAGTGGAGCCGGACGGCGTCCTGTCCCTTCCGCTCCTTGCTTTCGGTGAACAGGACGATCCCGGCGCCGAACAGGGCCGAGAACAGCGTGATGAACTTGTTCTGCGCGAACACGTGGCCGACGAACCAAGCCCAGTAGTTCGCGCCGGTGAAGTCGCCGTACGTGGTTGGGTTCGTCAGGGTCGACTCCGGCATCGCGAACACCCAGACGTTGATCACGAGGATGCCGAGCAGCGCGAACCCCCGGAGCGCGTCGAGGCTGGTGATCCGTTCGGAGGGCGGCGTCGGGCCGGGATCGCTGGTCACGAGTTATCCGACGGAAGTGCCCCCAGCACCGAATAGGTTCCCATCGCGGCGGGCGTCACCGACGGTCGGGGCGTCGTCGCTGACAGATTCTCATCTGAAACAGTCGATCGATGACCGGTGCTTCCCGATCGATACCGGGAGTAGGTGTAGTACGTTGTGAGTGGGGTCGTTTATAAGGAGAGTTGTGGTGTTGTTGTCGGCTGTTTATGAGTGATCACCGCTGCTGGGATGCCAGTCTCCAAAACCCCAGTCGCTTGCTTATAAATGGTTGACTGTGGATCGACCACAAACGGCTTCAAAGCCCCAGCCGGGAGGACTCGATGCGCTCGCTGTGGTCCTCGGTCGGTCGCTATTGCTCCCTCCCTGTGGTCCTTGCGTCGCGCGTCTTCGTCCTCCCGGCTGCCCCTTTGAGTCCCGCCCCGCACAGCGACCGCACCTCACACCTCCCCAGCCTCGCGGTTCGCGCTCTCCGAGCGCTCACCGCGTCCCTCGCGGGC
>NZ_SGTU01000208.1:0-695 GCF_005435195.1 Halorubrum sp. SP3
CCCGCTCGGCACTATCCGTTTCGTAGAACTCTCGGACGTCGGTTTCGGCCCGTTCTCGGGCGTTGACTTTCTGTACTTCTTCGAGTTGTCGAGTCGGATCGCTGTGGAAGAGCTCGTCGATAGTCATTGGAGATGCACCCCTTGGATCTGCCCGTCAATCTGGTGGGCTGGGTAGTAGTGCCGCGATTCGCCACCGAAGAAACTCAATTTTCCACCGACGACGTCCCCAGGGAACGGGATGCCGATCGTGGACTTGACGTTCCGCCGGTCGAGTTCGTCGAGCAGTTCCGACGCGCGAGTGAATGGATACAGACTGCCGAGGTTAAGCAGGAGCACCACGTGGCTCTGGGTCTCCAGTTGTTCTTCGCTAAGCTCGTGCTCGACCATCTGTTGAACGAGTTCCTCGGCGAGCTGATCTTGCATTGTCCCCTCGATACGCTCGCCTGGCGACGTATCGTCGTCGAGGTCGGCTAATGGATCGCCCAGATCGACGAGGAGTTTGTACACGTCAGTCTGGGGAAGGAGTTCGTCGAGCCAGATTGGCTGAACAGTAACTGCGTCTGGGATCTCTGGTGATTCCATCTGACCATCCGACCAGGTTTCCAGACGGTCTGCTACCCGATGTTCGACCGCTGGCTCGACGGCAGCGATAACGAACGGATTGCGAATACCGTGCTGCCCCTGGGCGAACGTAC
>NZ_SGTU01000209.1:0-240 GCF_005435195.1 Halorubrum sp. SP3
CATTCTTTCTCTTTCTGTTTTCTAAGCAGGTGACTGATTATATTACACGCCCTTACTCAACGTACTTCCTCGTTATTCTTGTTATCTCTGGGACAGCAATGACTACCGTTAGGTCGGGGCTGTCCGGAACCCAAAACGTCCATATCTCGGGAATATTGACCTCAATCCAGTCAATTGTCCGTATTATTCTTCAAGTTGCTGCGGTTAGTATTGGCCTTGGATTGTCAGGCCTTGTGTTCG
>NZ_SGTU01000209.1:263-695 GCF_005435195.1 Halorubrum sp. SP3
CTAGCTGTAGCTGTCGTCGGATTTGTCTATCTCGTGGTCAAAGTTGAAGATCTCCCGTCACCATCTCAGGTAAACACGCGAGAGAGACTAGTGAGTATCTACTCGTTTGCGAAATATTCATGGCTAGGATCATTAAAGTCGAAGACAAACAACTACGCTGATATACTGATTTTAGGGCTATTTGTGCCTAGTAATTTGATCGGAGTTTACGCGATAGCTTGGAATATTGCTTCGTTTCTAACTATCTTGGGTTCCGCGATTGAGACTACTCTATTTCCGGAATTTAGTCAACTTGAAAACAAAGATGATTACACCGAGATTGCCAACTTATTGGGGAAGAGCCTACAGTATACGGGTCTCTTTGTTATCCCCGGGCTTTTTGGGGGTATCTTACTTGGAGATCGTATTTTGAGACTATATGGCTCTGATTTT
>NZ_SGTU01000210.1:0-322 GCF_005435195.1 Halorubrum sp. SP3
ATCGACTGTGCCGTGGCCGGAAGCCACGAGCTCACCATACACTCCAGTGAGGCTGTTCTCGCTCGTATTGAACCGTGAGGAGAAGACCTCCATCACGTCGATGTACGGTAGCTCGGCGAACGGCCACTCGCGTTCGTGATGGCTTAACCGCGTTCGAAGGAATGGCAGATCGAATCCGCCTTTCCAGGTTTCCCCATTATACGCTACGAGTTTGACATCTCGCTGTGCGATCGTGGTATCGACGAACGTCTTGACGGCGTCCAACAGGACGCTCTCATCGTCATGAACAGAGAGCGTCACTGGCGTGGTGAGATGGTCGTTC
>NZ_SGTU01000210.1:347-694 GCF_005435195.1 Halorubrum sp. SP3
ATCTGAGGCACACGTACTCCCGTCTGTATTGAGGAACACTCGCGAGCCGATTTCGGCGTCAAAGCCGACGACGGTCAACTGGTCAGTCGTCGAAAACCCTGTCGTCTCGATGTCGAATGCGATCGTCGCGAGTGTACTCATTGGGGTTCCTCGCTGGTTTCCCCATCGGGTCCTTGCGCATCGGTGCTCTGTTCGTTGAGCCGGTGTTCAAGCGCTTCGAGGCGTTCCCCATGGTCTTCCAATGTGGCCTCCTGTTCGAGATCGATACTGAACAGCGCCGGCACCAGTGGATTCTGATGGTTCAACAGCCCGCTCGCGTCGGCGTGTTCGCGAGCGTACTCGAACAG
>NZ_SGTU01000211.1:0-400 GCF_005435195.1 Halorubrum sp. SP3
GACCTGTTGATCCAGAGCGGGCGGACCATCGACGCGATCCCGTTGGACGGGTGGCGCGTCGATGTCGGGTATCCGGAGGATCGCGAGAAGGCCGAGGCGCGGTTGGAAGGGGAGAGTTTGAAGAGGGGAGACGGCGGAATCGAGGGACTGAGTACTCACGAATCCGCGAGGTGACCGATCGGAGGAGCGCTTTTTCGTGTCGGTGGTCCGGATCGGATGATGAGTAACCGGTCGAATTCCACGTACTCACTCTGGCTTGTCTCCGGAGCAGAGACAACGGCTCACCGTCAGCTCCAAGCGACGATCACGGAACTTGCTGAGCGGGTCGAGGACGCACCGGTCTTCGGTCCACACGTGACGGTGGTCGGCGGTATCGATGACGAGCGTACAGCGCTGGAGG
>NZ_SGTU01000211.1:458-694 GCF_005435195.1 Halorubrum sp. SP3
TCGATGGCGTTCGCTGGTCGACGACGCGGCACCAGTGTGGGTTCCTCTCCCTGGTACCGACCCTTGAGTTGATGGAGGTACACCGGTCGGCACGAGAGGCAATCAGTGGGTCGACCGCAGCGTATTACCCACATCTCAGTCTCGTCTACAGTGAGATGGATCTCACGGAGCGACGCGACTTTGCGCAGTCGATCGACACGGCAACGCTTCCGGGCAGCATCACGTGTCAGGCGCTG
>NZ_SGTU01000212.1:0-692 GCF_005435195.1 Halorubrum sp. SP3
CCAAGAGTGGCTCGATGGCAACGACATCCCGCACCCATCTCGTTCGACGCTGAAAGATCGGATGGACGAACTGGCCGAGGACTACTACCTTCAACGGTGGAAGTCCACAGCGGGGCCGAAAGGCCAGGCGGACGCTTACCAGAAGCACGACGACGGGGCCTTACAGCCACCGCGGATTGAGAACCTCTCAAAGCACGCCGAGCGGGACGGCGTCGATCTCAACGAGGACTGCGTTGAGTGTGACGTAGACGATCCGTTCGCGGACGTGTGGGATCCGCTTCGCGACCAGCCCGCGAAGGAGACACACGCCTACTTCGAAGAACAGTTCTCGGGCGGGACGAAGGATGAGGATACCCTGACCTCCGCGATGGGACCAGACCCAAACGAGGAGGAACGGAAACCCGAGCCTGTTGATCCGCGGGACGGTGATGGCGATTCCTCGCTTGATGATTTCAGCGGTGATGAGGATGGTGGGTCTGACGACGCAGAGGGTACCCCTCACGCGGACACAAACCCGTCCGCAGCGGCCTTATCGCCTGACAGCCCACCCGAACGCCAGTCGGACCAATGGGTGCTCGAACACCTCCGTGAAAACGAGGGTGCGGTGTTCGCGGGCAACCACACCGCGGCTCACTACGTCGGCGCGGTGGACAGCGAGCAGACAGTTGACGCCGCGGACACCGAGGGAACAG
>NZ_SGTU01000213.1:0-687 GCF_005435195.1 Halorubrum sp. SP3
GGGCCATACTAGTACTGGATGCATCTGCAGGATATCGCGGCCGCACGGTCATCAATTCTTTAAGTGCGGAGGCGCCAGGGGGCACAGAGAATCTTTTTTTTCATAGCGGGCCCTCGTCAGCTCGTGTTATTGAAGCATTCTGTTCCCAGTGCCCACACATGTGAAGCATCCTCACTGATCTACTTCCCCACCTACCTGATGTGGCTCAATTCTGACAAGAAAGCAACTTTGGAGAACCATGAACCTACCTTTAGAGCTGGACGTGGACCCATCAGCATTCAAAATCATGTGTAAAAAACAGGAGAAAATGTCACTTTTTTTTAACCCTTGAATTTTTTTGGTAGACACTCCCGGCTTCTGGGTTCCTTTTTGTGATGGTTCTTATTACTCTTCAAAAGCTCCCAATCTTCAAGACCATTGACCGTAATTGGAAGCCTAATGTGCGTAAAAAGGGGCGGAGCTTCAAGTTTTAGAGAATGGACTCTGGGAGAGGGTATGTGGCAAAGGTTACTCAATTTAATGTCCCTCACATGGAAATAACATTGGGATCAAGAGCTTTATTATCTTAAATTCTAAAGTCCACATCCACCATTTCCCTAGTAAAAAGAGGGGCTCTGTTATTTAGCCATTTGTGTACTTTTTGTGAGGAGGTTATGTCAATAATATCCTTTTTGCTGCTGAAGTTGC
>NZ_SGTU01000214.1:0-686 GCF_005435195.1 Halorubrum sp. SP3
AGGGTCCGCTCCATACTACGCACCTGCTTGGGCGTCGATGTACTCCTCGGTGACCCCGCTGGACACGTCGTCCGCACCTGAGACGAAGTACGAGCGCGTCCACAGCGAGGGGAGGCCGAAGTCGAACTCCTCGCGGAGGTTCCGTGAGGTGTAGCCCTTGACCTGCTGAATGATTTTGTTCGGTGCGAGTTTCGGACTCCCCGTGATGAACAGGTGTACGTGGTCGGGGCGAATCGATAACTCCAGTATCTCTAACCCGAGTTCGTCGGCTTTGTCCTCGATGAGTTCTTCGAGACGGTCACGTACCTCGCCCTCAAGCACCGGCTTGCGGTACTTCGGGCACCAAACAAAGTGGTACCGAAGTTTGTGGATCTCGGTACGTTCCCTGTCGAACCCACGAGGCATCATCGTCATATAGATATTATTTATCTAAAGATGTTACGCAAGCATCTGGTTACAACCGTGGTTACGGACGTAGGTAGAGTCCCAGTTGCCAGCTTCATCCCATCTGTGAACGCGTGATCTTTCGCCTCGCTGCCACAGTAACCGCTCTCGGTCGGATTCCCCCAGCGTCCCCTCGCGGTGTGTACGACCACCCGCGCTGACGGGGTCTGTCGACGACAAGAAGCCAGATATTCTCGTCGCAGGACACCGGCCACGTTATGCCTAAAGCCGGCTCAGAGGAC
>NZ_SGTU01000215.1:0-679 GCF_005435195.1 Halorubrum sp. SP3
CGCCGCATTCGCGTCTCTGTCGGCCTCGAACCCGCACGCCGGGCAGACGAGTTCCTCGTGGTCGTAGTGCTCCTTGAGCCGTTCGAACGGGGAGCGGCTGCGATCCGACGCCATACGCGACGCTCTGTTTTCGAACAACAAAAAATTACCCCGTATAAGTGCGGTATACGTATTTGAGTCGTTTCGAATCCGCGTTTCTCGAAACGATCCTCGGGCACGGGGCGTCGTCGTGTGAGGGGCAAAACGTCTTTGGCCGGATAGCCAGTAGCTGGGGCCATGACGTACCGCCCCGACGAGATCGACCGTCGGATCCTCTACTACCTGGGGATGAACGCGAGGGACACGTCCGCGCCGATGATCGCCGAGGAGGTGGACGTCACCCCCGCGACGGTCCGCAACCGCATCAACCGACTGGAGGAGCAGGGAGTCATCCGGGGGTACCACGCCGACATCGACTACGAGAACTCGAACGGGAAGGTGACGACGCAGTTCACCTGTACGGCCCCCGTGAGCAAGCGGTCGGCGCTCGCCAACGAGGCGCTGTCGACCCCGGGGGTGATCCAGGTCCGAGAGCTCCTCGCCGGGCAGGAGAACCTCGTGGTCACCGCCGTCGGCGAGGACACGACGGACATCAACCGCATCGCGCAGCAGCTCTCCTCGGCCGGGGTGACCATCGAGC
>NZ_SGTU01000216.1:0-677 GCF_005435195.1 Halorubrum sp. SP3
TCGAGTACCACTCCTACGAGCTGGGCTGGTGGGAGGACCTCGTCGAGGAGGACGTGATCGAGGACGGCTACATCGAGGTGCCGGAGAAGCCGGGCCTCGGTCTCACGCTCGATCTGGACACCGTCGAGGAGCACATGGTCGAGGGCGAGACGCTGTTCGATCCGGCGTAAGCCCGGTCAGGATCGCCTGACTCCGTCAGGCGGTGACCTTGTTCCCCAACAGATAGGCAAATATCATCAGCAGTGACATCGCGAACCCGATGAGCGACGTGATCGCGAGGAAGCGGGCCGTCGTCGGAATATCGATTACGCCGGTGAGAGACATGAGCGCTGTATAGACCGGGAGTCCGACGGTCATCGTCGACACGATCGTCGCAATCTTCCGCCCGTCCTGTTCAGTTAAATCCCGAGTGAGAGACGATAGGAGGGCCACGGGATCCGGTTCGTCCCTGCGCTGCTTAGTTCTTGTTCGATCGTTGAACTCACACCGAAGGTCTGCGGACCGCCTCGCGTCGATCCGACGAATGCGCTCTCCGTATCCGACGCTCTCGGTATCCAGCAGCCGAACCGCATTAGTCTCCGTGGGCTTGACCAGCGCGGGGTCGCACGACGAAGCTGGACTCCGCTCAGCCCGATAGGCGATCGCGTCAGGCCCTTCTCGTCGCGATTTCGTCGAGC
>NZ_SGTU01000217.1:0-676 GCF_005435195.1 Halorubrum sp. SP3
CTGGTAGTAGAGGTACGGGCCGACGATCCCAAGCGTCATCACGAACAGGGTGATGGCGATCGCCGACGCGTACGCCCAGTTCAGGTTCGCGTACGCCTCGCGGACCATCTTCGTCGCGAGGATGTCGGACCCGTTGGGCGGTCGGTAGCCGCCGACGAGCGAGTAGAGGAAGTCGAACGCCTTCAGCGCGAACACCATCAGGACGACCGAGGCGCTGATGGTCGACCCCTTCAGCTGCGGGATGATCACGCGCCAGTACATCCGCGCCGTCGAGGCGCCGTCCACCTTCGCCGCCTCGTAGTGCTCGTTCGGAATGGCCCGCAGCCCCGCGAGGAACACGACCATCGCGTACCCCGCGAACTGCCACATCAGCGCGAACATCACCGCCCAGAGGACGATGTCGGGGTTACCGATCCAGTTGACTCGGCCGAAGCCGAGCGACGTGATGACGATGTTGATGACCCCGTTGTTGAAGTTGAACATCCACGCCCAGAACTGGGCGGTGACCACGAACGAGAGGCTCATCGGCAACAGGTAGATCGTCCGGAACGTGTTCTCGAACCGGATGTTCCGGTCTATCAGGATCGCCAGTCCGAGCCCGATCGCGAGCGTTACCAGGGTGAACCCGACGAGCAGAATGAAGGTGTTGATCGCGGCGTCGACGAACCCGCTGTCG
>NZ_SGTU01000021.1:0-40407 GCF_005435195.1 Halorubrum sp. SP3
AGCGACTGAGGAGCGCAGCGAGCCGCGCGAGTCCTCGCGGCTGGGGCTTTGGAGGTGTTCGCTGTCGATCCGCTATCAACCGTTTATAAGCGAACGGCTGGGGCTTTGGAGGTGTTCGCCGCGAAACGGTCGCCTGCCTATAAACGAGAGAACACAACTCGGTCGAGCGCGACACTCCCAGAGACGTATCGCGCGCGAGCGATGACCGACCCGCGTCCGGGGTCGAAACCGGGTTCGATCGAGGGCGAAACCGCCGCCAGACCCCGATCAACCAAAACAAACGTCTCAGCGCCGTTAACCCGGATACAAACCGGATTAAACCGCGTTAAGCGAGTCCGCTTTTTATACGGTAACAGGGAGTGGACCCGAGTGGACATGAGCGAACGCACGACAGCCATCCTACTGATCGCGGTCGTCGCGCTGGGCGCGATGACCGGCGTCGCGGCCGCCGACGGCCACCTCGGAGTGGGCGTCGAGCAGGACGCGGACGGGACAGCGACGGTCACGGTGACCGAGAACGACACCGCGGTCGAGAACGCCACGGTCGTCGTGAGCGTCGTCGACGAAGACGGCGATGAGAACGCGTCGTACGCGGGAGCGGGCGAGTACCAGACGGACGCCAACGGCACCGTCGACCTGCCCGCGCCCGAGGGGGACGTGACGGTCGCAGTCACGGCCGCCGACGGTGACGACACCGCCTCGACGACGGTCGAACTCGAGGCGCCCGACGGCCTCGAACTGGAGGTCGACGACACCGACGGCGAACCGGTCGTCACGGTGACGGACAACGACACCGCAGTCGAGAACGCGACGGTGAACGTCACCGTCGCCGACCCCACGAACGAGTCGTACGCGGGCGCCGGCGAGTACGAGACCGACGCGAACGGGACGGTGACGCTGCCCGCCGCCGAGGAGGACGTGACGGTGAACGTCACCGCCGAGCACGAGAACGAGCGCGTCTCCGAGACGGTCGAACTCGAGGCGCCCGACGGCCTCGAACTGGAGGTCGACGACACCGACGAGGAACCGGTCGTCACGGTGACGGACGACGACGAGCCGGTCGAGAACGCCTCGGTCGTCGTCGCGCTCGCCGGCGACGCGGACGAGAACGCGTCGTACGCGGGCACGGGCGAGTACGAGACGGACGCCAACGGCACGGTGACGCTGCCCGCCGCCGAGGAGGACGTGACGGTCGAGATCACCGCCGCGTCCGAGAACGAGAGCGTCTCCGAGACGGTCGAGCTGACCGTCGAAGAGGAGGACGACGAGTCCGAAGCGGGAACGCCGTTCGGCCAGCTCGTCCGGGAGTTCATCGAGGGCCTCGAGGACCGCGAGGGCGGCATCGGCAGCGCGGTCTCCGACTTCGTGACGGAGAACAACCCCGGTAACGCCCCGGACCACGCGGGCGGCCCCGGCGGCCCCGACGAGGCCGACGATGACGACGACGCCGAAAACGAGACCGACGCGCCCGGCAACGCGCCCGACCACGCCGGTCCCGACGGCGAGGAGGACGGCGAGCGCGGCCCGCCGGCCCACGCCGGCCCGGGCGGTGACGACGCGGAAGACGACGACGCGGAAGACGACGACGCGGACGACGCGGACGTGGACGACGACGCGGAGGAGAACGAAACCGAGGCAGACGACGCGGAAGCGGACGAAGCTGAAGCGGACGACGCGGAAGACGACGATGACGATGAGGACGACGAAGACGACGACGGCGGCCCGCCGGACCACGCCGGCGGCCCCGGCGGTAACTGACGACTCGAATCGGTCGGGGAACTGACGACTCGAACCGAGCTCCGAACTGACGGCCCGAACCGGCCGTCCCTCGAACGACGCGGATTTCTTTTCGCGGCCCGGTGTCGGCAGGGTTTAGTGCGCCGTGAGCGAACCGAGTAGTATGAGCGAAACCGCGTATCCGCCGGTGTCACAGCACCTCTCGGACGTCGAGGCGGCCCGAGAGGAGGGGCGCCGGAAGATGGACTGGGCGCTCCAGCACATGCCGATCTTGAACGCGCTCCGCGAGGAGTTCGTCGACGAGCAGCCGCTCGCCGGCGAGACGATCGCGATGGCGATGCACGTCGAGGCGAAGACGGCGAACCTCGTCGAGCTGTTGGCCGAGGGCGGCGCCGAGGTCGCGATCACCGGCTGTAACCCGCTCTCGACGCACGACGACGTGTCGGCCGCGCTCGACGCCCACGAGTCGATCGCCTCCTACGCCGTGCGGGGCGTCGACGACGAGGAGTACTACGACGCGATACACGCCTGCATCGCCCACGGGCCTACCATCACCGTCGACGACGGGATGGACATGGTGAAGCTCGTCCACGAGGAGTATCCCGACCTCGTCGACTCCATCGTCGGCGGCGCCGAGGAGACGACGACCGGCGTCGACCGCCTGCGCGCGATGGACGCCGACGGCGAGCTCGGCTACCCCGTCTTCGCCGTCAACGACACGCCGATGAAGCAGCTGTTCGACAACGTCCACGGCACGGGCGAGTCGTCGCTCGCGACCATCGCGATGACGACGAACCTCTCGTGGGCCGGGAAGAACGTCGTCGTCGGCGGCTACGGCCAGTGCGGCAAGGGCGTCGCGAAGAAGGCCTCCGGCCAGAACGCGAACGTCATCGTCTGCGAGGTCGACCCCCGCAAGGCGCTCGAGGCGCACATGGAGGGGTACGAGGTCCTCCCCATGACGGAGGCCGCGAAGAAGGGCGACGTGTTCATCACGACGACGGGCAACCGCGACGTGATCACCCGCGAGCACTTCGAGGAGATGGACGACGGCGTCCTCCTGGCGAACGCCGGCCACTTCGACGTGGAGGTGAACCTCGACCACCTCGACGACCTCGCCGTCGACCGCTACGAGGTCCGCGACGGCGTCGAGGGGTTCGAGATGCCCGACGGCCGCGTGCTGAACGTCATCGCGGAGGGCCGGCTCGTCAACCTCGCGGCGCCCATCTCCCTCGGCCACCCGGTCGAGGTGATGGACCAGAGCTTCGGCGTCCAGGCGGTCGTCGTGCGCGAGCTCGCGGCGAACGGCGAGAGCTACGAGCCCGGCGTCCACGACGTGCCCGACGAGCTCGACCGCGAGGTCGCGGACATCAAGCTCGCCGCCGAGGGCGTCGAGTACGACGAGCTCACCGACGAGCAGCGCGAGTACATGGGGAGCTGGGAGCACGGGACGTAGGCGGGCAGCGGCGATCCCTGAGAAAAGCCTTTGTGAGTCTGCATACAACCGTATGCATATGTCGAAAAGCATCCGCCTCTCCGAGGAGGCATACGATCGGCTCGCCGCCCACAAGCGGGAGGACGAGACGTTCTCCGACGTCGTTCTCCGGCTCGCCGGCGAGCGATCGCTGCTGGAGCTCGCGGGCGTTCTGAGCGACGACGAAGCCGACGCGCTCCGTGAAGCCGTCGAGGAGCGGCGCGAACGGCGCGCGGTCGAGCTAGATTAAACCGACCGCCCCGCCGCCTTCGACCCGCTTTTGTGCCGCGCGGCCGTAGCGGTCTCATGAACCTCACCGCGGTGTTACACGCCGGATTCGCCGTCTCGGTCCTGGCCGGAATCCTCGTCTCGGACACGACGCTCCGCGTCGCCGCCTTCGCGCTCGGGGCGGTCCTCTTCGTCGCCGGTATCGTCGTCTCGCGGCGCGGCGACTGAGCCGAGCGGACGCGCCGCCGGTCCGGACCGAGCGGCTGCGGCCGCCGGCGCACACCCTTTTTCAGCCGCGACCGCCTACGAACCGCAGTGACAGTCACGAGCGTCCACGACCCGAGTCACCGCGAGGCCCTCTGGGAGCTCGAGGACGCCTTCGAGCGCGGCGACCTCGTCAGCGTCTTCGGCACCTGTACGGTCTCCTACGAGGGCCGCGCCGCCTCGGACCTCGGCGCCGGCGACCGGCTGCTCGTGTTGAAACCCGACGGCGCCGCCTTGGTCCACACCGACGAGGGACGCCAGCCGGTCAACTGGCAGCCGCCGGGGTCCCAGCACCGCGCCGCGGTACGCGACGGGCGGCTCCGCGTTGTCTCGACCAGAAGCAACCCCGACGAGACGCTGACGGTCCGCTTTTCGGACGTTCACCAGCTCTCCGCGATGGCCGTGACGGGGGGGCGCGACCTCACCCTTCACGGCAGCGAGGAGGATCTCCGGACCCGGATTCTGGAACGACCCGGCCTCGTCGAGCCGGGGTTCGAACCCCGCGAGACGGAACGCCCCTCCAACGCCGGGCCGATGGACGTCTTCGGCGTCGACGCCGACGGGACGCCGGTCGTCGTCGAACTGAAGCGGCGCCGAGTCGGACCGGACGCGGTCGGACAGCTGGCTCGGTACGTGCGAGCGCTCGAGGAGGAGCTGGGGATCGAGGAGGCCGCCGACGATAACGGCGGCACGGGCGACGGGGACCGCGACCCCGACGACGCGCCGGGCGTCCGGGGGATTCTCGTCGCGCCGTCGGTCACCGACCGGGCCGCGGAACGGCTCGCGGACCGCGGGTTCGACCACGTCGCGCTCGACCCGACGCCGGCGGAGTGAACCGAGCGTCGTGTCAACGCGCGCCGGGGTCGGAACGGTGTGTCAACGCACGCCGCGATCCGACCGGACGTCGACGCTGACGGCCGCGGAGCCGATGAAAGCGCCTCGCTATCGAAGGCTTTATCGCCGCAGCACCGGCTACATCGGACAAGTAGCCATGTCTGACAAACCCGCCTCTATGTATCGGACGATCGACAAGCCGTCGTACACCCGCCGCGAGTACATCACGGGCATTCCCGGCTCGAAGATCGCCCAGCACAACATGGGCGACCTCTCCGCGGAGCCGGACGACTACCCCGTCAAGATCAGCCTCCGCGTCGAGGAGGAGCTCCAGGTCCGACACGGCTCGCTGGAGAGCGCGCGCCTCTCGGCGAACCGCCACCTGATCAAGGAGCTCGGCGAGGGCAACTACAAGATGACCCTCCGCAAGTTCCCCCACCAGGTCATCCGAGAGAACAAGCAGGCGACCGGGGCCGGCGCGGACCGCGTCTCCGACGGGATGCGTCAGGCGTTCGGCAAGCCGGTCGGCACCGCCGCGCGGCTCAACAAGGACGACGTCGTCTTCACGGCGTACTGCGACGTCGAGCAGGCGTCCGTCGTGAAGGAGGCGTTCCGCCGCGCGTACAACAAGCTCTCCCCGCCGTGCCGGATCACGGTCGACCGCGGCGAGAAGCTGCTCGTCTCGTAGCGACCGACTTCCCCGTCCGTAAGGCGGTTCTTTTCCGTGCGGTCGCGTCGGGTAGCCGCCGGAGCGCACGAGGGACACGCTCTCGGCCCCCGAGCCGAACACCTGAAATACCTCGCTCGCGTACCGAACGGCAGTGTCACAGCAGTTGGCCGAGGTCGAGACGCTGTTCCTCCACGAGTCGCGGAGCGACTACACCGTCGTCGCGAACCGCGACGGCAAGCGCGTGCTCCGCGGGCGGCTCGAACTCAAGGACACCTCCGCGGGTCCGCGGCCGGGGAAGTTCCGGGTGATCCGCGACGGCGAGGACCACCCCCGCCAGCCGGACGAGTTCGTCGACCTCGCCCGTGCGGCCGGCCGGATCCGCATCTCCGAGCAGACCGCTCCCGAGAACCGGGCGCGGCTGAAGGAGATGCTCGACGGCTATCAGCTGGAGGCGACGGCGGTCCGGACCTGCCGGCGCTGCGCGAGCGACGGGCGGTACGGCCCCATCACGAGCGAGGACGCGATCGAACACAACGGCGAGCTGATCTGCCGGGACTGCGCCCGCCGGGAACTGGAACGAGAACTGTCGTACAAGGGCGATTTTACCGGCGCGGCCGAGGAGCGCTTAGAGGAGCTGCTGTACGAGTCGGGCGACTTGGACCGGATCGTGAGCCTCCTCCAAGGCGGGCTCGACCCGGACCTCACGAAGTACGACGAGGTGTCCGCGAACGTCGACGACGTCTCGCCCGTTCGGACCGAGGACTTGGATCTCCATCCGGACCTGTCCGCGCACCTCCAAGGCCGGTTCGAGGAGCTGCTCCCGGTCCAGAGCCTCTCCGTGCGGAACGGGCTCCTCGACGGCGACGACCAGCTCGTCGTGAGCGCGACCGCGACGGGGAAGACGCTCGTCGGCGAGCTGACCGGGATCGACCGCGCGCTGAAGGGGAACGGGAAGCTGCTCTTCTTGGTCCCGCTCGTCGCCCTCGCCAACCAGAAGCACGAGGACTTCGAGGACCGCTACGGCGACGTACTCGACGTCTCCATCCGCGTCGGCTCCTCGCGGGTGAACGACGACGGCAACCGCTTCGACCCGAACGCCGACGTGATCGTCGGCACCTACGAGGGGATCGACCACGCGCTCCGGACCGGCAAGGACCTCGGCGACATCGGCACCGTCGTCATCGACGAGGTCCACACGCTGAAGGAGGGTGAGCGCGGCCACCGCCTCGACGGGCTCATCTCCCGGCTGAAGTACTACAGCGAGAACCGGATGGAGACGCACGAGGCGTACGACGGCACCCAGTTCGTCTACCTCTCGGCGACGGTCGGGAACCCCGAGTGGCTCGCGGAGAAGCTCCGGGCGACGCTGATCGAGTACGAGGAGCGCCCCGTTCCGATCGAGCGCCACGTCACCTTCGCTGACGGGCGCGAGAAGGCGCAGATCGCCGACAAGCTCGTCAAGCGGGAGTTCGACACGAAGTCGTCGAAGGGGTACCGCGGGCAGACGATCATCTTCACCAACTCTCGGCGGCGGTGCCACGAGATCAGCCGCAAGCTCCGGTACGACTCCGCGCCGTACCACGCCGGACTCGACTACGGGCGCCGGAAGAAGGTCGAGCGCATGTTCGGGAATCAGGACCTCTCGGCGGTCGTCACCACCGCGGCGCTGGCCGCCGGGGTCGATTTCCCCGCCTCACAGGTGATCTTCGACTCGCTGGCGATGGGGATCGAGTGGCTCTCGGTCCAGGAGTTCTCGCAGATGCTCGGGCGCGCCGGGCGCCCGGACTACCACGACCGCGGTCGCGTCTACCTCCTCGTCGAGCCCGACGGGGTCTACCACGGCTCGATGGACCGCACGGAGGACGAGGTGGCGTTCACCCTGCTGAAAGGCGAGATGGAGGACGTGGCGACCCATTACGACGAGACCGCGGCCGCCGAGGAGACGCTCGCGAACGTCGTCGTGGCCGGCAAGAAGGCGAAGCGCCTCAACGACCGCATGATCGGCGAGGTCCCCACCAAGCACGCGCTCGGGAAGCTGCTGGAGTGGAACTTCATCGACGGCTTCGAGCCGACGCCGCTCGGCCGCGGGGTCACCAGACACTTCCTCGCGCCCGACGAGGCGTTCTTCATCCTCGATTCGGTCCGGAATGGGACCGACCCGTACGACATCGTCGCCGACCTCGAACGGCGCGACGACGAGGAGTGACGGCGCGCAACGAAACCCTTTAGCGGCTCTTCGGGGTAGGTACGGGTGCGGGGCCGTGGGGTAGTGGTATCCTCGCTGCCTTGGGTGCAGTGGACCTGAGTTCGACTCTCAGCGGCCCCATTCTGCTGTTGCGAACAGTCCGTGAGCAGCGGCGACTATTTATAAATAAAGAGGCGGCGGCGCGTGCCGACGAGCGCCCGGAGGGCGCGATGTCGCACGCGCGAGGGAGTCGGCCGACCGGAGCGAAGCGGAGGGAGGCCGACGAGGCTGGGGAGGTGTGAGGTGCGGTGCGGTTGCTGTGGGGGTGGGACTCAAAGGGGCAGCCGGGAGGCGGGCGCAGGCGACGTAAGCACCGCAAGGAGCGAGCAGCGCGAGCGACTGAGGAGCACAGCGAGCGTGCGCCCGCCTCCCGGCTGGGGCTTTGGCGGTGTTCGCCACCGATCTACCAGCGACTATTTATAAGCAAGTTGCTGGAACAGTGGAATCCTTCGCCGCATCGCCAATCACTACTTAAAAAGGATCTCAGGCCAAGTCAGTCAGCGACTGCTGCTCGTACACGTCGGGGTCGGCGGGCGGCGCGTCGCGGACCTCGGGGAAGTACTCCAAGAGCTGATTCGCCAACTCCTCGCCGAGCCGGACCGGGACCGCGTTGCCGATCTGTTTCATGACGTCGGTCTTCGTCCCCTCGAAGACGAACTCGTCGGGGAACGTCTGGAGCCGCGCCATCTCGCGGGGCGTGAGGTAGCGGTCCTCGGTCGGGTGGATGAAGACGTTCGTGCTCACCGTCAACGAGGGCTCGCCGGGGTCGAGCCGGCGAAGGTACGTCCCGTAGCGCTTGACGATCTCCGGCTCGTGGGGACAGGTGTCGGTGTCCTCGCAGTCGCACTGGTACTTCGTCGTCTTCAGGCGGTCGGGGAGGTCGCGGTAGTAGCCGCCCGGCGGGACGTGGCGGATGCGTTCGAGCGTCTTCTCGCCGGTGTCCGCGTACGTCATGTTCGGGAGGTCATCGGTCGCGTCCGCGAGCGCCGCGCCGGCGGTGCGCCACTGTCCCTCGGGCGTCGTCGGCTCCGGGAAGCGGATCGGCACGTCGCGGTCGGTGCCCATGAAGAAGATCCGGCGGCGCTTCTGGGGGACGCCGTACTGCTCGGCCTCCAGCACGCGGTACTCGCACTTGTAGCCGTGGGCCGCGAACTCCTCGACGATGAGGTCCTTCACGTACCGGTCGTCGCTGGTCTGGCGGTTGATCAGGTCGCGGACGTTCTCCATCAACACCAGCTGCGGTTCGAGGACGGAGACGACCCGGAGGAACTCCTCGAAGAGCGTGTTCCGGCGGTCCTTCTCCATCTCGTCGAGCTCGATCTGCTCGTTGTTGAGCCGGCTGAACCCCTGACAGGGGGGCCCGCCGATCACCACGTCGATCCCCTCGTGGTCGTAGCCGGCCCGTTCGACCGCGGCGCGGACCGCCGGGGCGTCGAGCTCGCGGACGTCCTCCTCGACGAACTCGGTGTCGGGGAAGTTGCGGCGGTACGTCTGCGCGGCCGGCTCCCACTGGTCGCTCCCGAGCGCGACGTCGAAGCCGGCCCGTTCGAAGCCTAAATCGAGGCCGCCGCAGCCGGAGAAGAAGCCGGCGACGACCGGGGCGTCGTCGCCGGACGCGGTCGCGCCGTCCGCGTCGCTCGCGGCGTCCGACTCGGAGACGGCGTCGCCGTCAGCGTCCATCGGCACCACCTCGTCCGAAGAGGGGCGCGCGTGCTCGATCCATTTGCCACTCGGTTCGCCGCGGGCGCATAAAAACGTCTCACCTCGGGCGGCGCGTCGCCCGCGCGCCGTCAGCCGGCGGCGGTCAGGCCCGCCGCTCGCTGATCGCTTCGGCGATACGCTCGTCGGGGCGGCGGAGCTCGCCGGACTCGACCTCGTAGACGTAGCCGGAGACGGTCGTGTCGTCGGGGATGAACGCGGACTCGCGGAGGTACTCGACCTGCGCGGCGCAGGCCGCGTCGATGTCGTCGGTCATCTTCACCCAATCGAGGAGGTCGGCGTCGCCGATGGTCAGCTCCGGGAGGGACGGGTCGAGGTCGGCGGGGTCGAGGTCGCCGGCCTGCGCCGCGAGGCCGTCGCGGATCGCCTCGTCGGGGGCGCTCATCATGCCGCAGTCGGTGTGGTTGATCACGACGATCTCGTCGGTGTCGAAGAAGTTCGTCGTGAGCGCGGCCGACCGGATCACGTCGTCGGTCACCTTGCCGCCCGCGTTGCGGAACACCTGCGCGTCGCCGAGGTCGATGCCGAGCGCCTCCTCTACGGGGATGCGCTCGTCCATACAGGCGACGACGAGGAGGTTCTCGTCGGTCGGGATCCCCTTGCGGCGGCGGCGCGCCCAGTCGTCGCGGGCGTCGACCGCGGCGTCGAGCGTCTCGTGGTGGTCGGCGTGGTCGTGGTCGTCGTGAGATGCCATCACGATATCGGAGGGACGCGAGAAAGGGGGCGGTTGCGGAAGCCACGATCCGCGCCGTCGCCGCGGATCGGCGGCGATATCGTCCGATACCGCGACGATGGTCGGCGTCCCGATTCGAGCGACGCGAGTGGGTTGCGCGCGATCGGCGCGCGGCCTTTCGAAATCCTTTTGTCTGGAATCGGCGTTGGTGCGAGTGCGAGCCGCCTTAGCTCAGACTGGGAGAGCACTCGACTGAAGATCGAGCTGTCCCCCGTTCAAATCGGGGAGGCGGCATTTTCTTGCGAACCTACGAGGGAGCGCAGCGACCGAGTTGTGAGCAGCGAAAATGCTCCCGACCCGATTTGAGCAGACGAGTCGTGAGCCCGAGCGGAGCGAGGACGAGCGTCTCGGCGAGTTCAAATCGGGGAGGCGGCATATTCCGAACCCGCGAGCGACAGCGAGCGGGTGAAGAAGCGACGCCGTGCGGCCCCCACCGGACCTACTCGCCCGGGGGCGCAGCGAGGTCGAGGCCGACGGGGCGTCCCCGGTCCCACTCGACCGCGAGGACGACATCTCGGAGCGAGTCAAGGCGTCGCTCGACGACGTCCAGCGGATGTGAGTCGATGAACTGCGCCGGCTCGTGCGCGGCGGGCGTCCCACCGTCGTTGACTTGGAGATGAACTGGACCGAGGTCATCGTGCGTGTCGTCCCGATGCCAACCCACCAGCAGCCTCCGGTCTGGCTCTATCCAGTTGAACCAGTAGTACTCGTGCGGCTCACCAGTCTGTAGTTGAAACCCGATTTCGATCCGCGCAGCCGTCACCGGGTACTCGTCGTCGCCCAAGAACTGCCGTGGGTTCACGGCGGCGACGACGCGGTACGGGCCCGCTTCGCGCGGTTCGGCACGTCTCCGTCGGACGTTGTCGAACTCGCCGCCGAGCCGGTTCCCGATGCGGTCGTGGAGCCGCTTGCTCTGAAGGTTCGTCCGGTCAGCGAGGAAAACGACCATCAGGCGAGCGTCGAGGGAGAGTCAGTCCGCGGCGAGGAGAGTTCGAGGACATCATCGTACAGCTGGAGGGCGTGCTTCACAAGCCCGAGTTCCGTGTTGATCGCCTCCCACGTGGCGATCGCGTTGCGACGCTCACGGAGTTCCGCGGCCGAGAACGCCTCGTCAGCGAGGCGTTCCCGGAACTCAGCGAGCGAATCGACGTCGTACTCCGTCGCCAGCTCTTCCTGTTCCTCCTTCAGTTCCGTGAGTCGACGCTCCAGTTCCTCACGCGAGTGGGCTTCGATCAGGTCCGTCACCTCGTCGAAGAGCATCCGCACGGGGTTCAGGTCGTAGGCTTTCGTCCCGTCGACGGTCGTCTCAGTCACCCAGTCGTCGCTCTCCAGTCGACGAAGTTCGTCGTCGGCCGTCGCGCGTGAGACGTCCGCCCGGTCCGCGATCTCCTGTACCGGCGTCGGCTCGTCCAGCAGCTCCGCGACGTGCCGGACGCGCTCACGCCCGCTCATGGTCTCTCTCCACGGTTCGGACTCCGAGTCGGCCATTCGACTTGACGTTGTACCGCTGAGCTCAAATAATTTTGTATAATTCAGATATTCAGACGGGACCGGTTCCGCGAACGCAGAGGTCGGAGCGGGCGCTAATTTGGCCCCAGCGGCGCCGCGCACTCGCGGCAGTAGCAAAATCCGGCCGCGTTTTCGGCGCCGCACTGCGGACAGGTCGACCGCGCCGCTCCGTCAGCCTCCGGGTCCGCCGGATCGCGGTCGTAAACGGGGTCCTTGGTGTAGCGTTCGAGCTCGCCCTCGCGTCGCTTCCGGCTGCGCTCGCGGGCCTCGCGGAAGATCCGGACGAGAGCTCGGGCCCCGACGCCGAGCGCGACGAGCAGCAGCGCGCCCGCCGCGGCGAGGTAGGCCGTGCCGACGTCGAACATGTGTCGGCTACGGGCCGCAGCCGTAGATAATGTGGGATGTCAGCACGGACTGCGACGGATCGGCCGGCGCTCGGGAGGAGGGCCGCGGCTCACTCGTCGCCGACGAAGACGGTCGCGAGGCGGTCGCCGCAGTGCGGACAGTTCAGCGTCTGCCACGTGTCGGGGTCGAGGTCGCCGAACGGCTTCGACCGGCGGGCGTCCGCGACGGCGACGCTCGCGCCGCACGTCTCGCAGTCGTAGGTGTCCGCGTCGGTCATTCTCCGAGCGAGTACAGCGCGGTCGCCGCGAGGATGCCCGCGGTCTGCCCGGCGCCGACGAGCGCGATTCCCGCGACGGTTCCGGTCGGCGTGCCCGCGAGCGCGGCGACGACGGCGCCCGCGACCGAACACGCGGCGGCGACGTGGTGGACGACCGAGCGCGGGACCGCCGGGTCGCGCAGGCCCGTGTAGACGAACGCGGGCGCGGGCAGCAGCATCCAGCCGTAGAGGGCGACGGCGAGGAGCGCGTCGGGCGGAAGCGAGGCCGCGAGCGCCGGAACGGTCCCGTCGCGCGCGAGGAACCCGGCGACGCCCGCGAGCGTGACCGGCGTGCCCGCGAGGATGGCCAGCTTCCACGCGCGCAGGACGCCCGTCGCCATGTCGCGCCACGAGGCGACGACGAAGGCGACGAGCAGGGCGCTCATGACGACGTGGGCGACGAACAGCGCGTGCGCGGAGACGACGCCGAGGACCGCCGCGCCGGCGACGCCCCACGCCGCCGGGACCAGCAGGGCGGGACCGTTCTCGCGGAGCGTCAGGCCGGGGCCGCTCGCCCGATGCGCGTGAGACACACGTCCCGTTTTCGCGGCCGGAGACATAAACGTCGGCGTCGGACGGGGCACCGGAGAATCCGACGTATCGGTCGATCCTGTACCGAGAATCCGTCGTGCGGTCAGCGCGTGGCTGTCGAATCTGGGTTCTTCGAAAACGAACGTCTATAGAGAGACGTGGTAACTGTACACTCGCAATTCTTATCCACGGTCGGCGCCTCTCTCGACACGCAATGGCGACCGGAAAGGTTGATTTCTTCAACGACACTGGCGGCTACGGATTTATCGAGACTGACGACGCGGACGACGACGTGTTCTTCCACATGGAAGACGTCGGCGGCCCGGACCTCGAAGAGGGTCAGGAGCTCGAGTTCGACATCGAGTCCTCCGAGAAGGGCCCCCGCGCGACGAACGTCGTTCGGCAGTAAGCCAATCCGAAGAGTGGGTCGGTCCGGCTGACGCCGAACGCGACTCTGACACACGGTATCAAGCGTTTTCGTCCGCGTCGCGGGCTCGCGTCCGCCGCGGTCGTATTTTACTCCCGATCAGCGTTCCGCTCGTCGCTTCCGTTCGACCAGCGTTCCGCTCGTCGGTCGGGCGTCGCTCGCGGAGAGGGAGAAACGGTAGGAGCGGTGCGCCCGGCGGAAGCGGCGCGTTCGACGGAAGCGGCGCGTTCGACGGAAGTGGCGCGTCGGCGCTCAGATGTGCTGCCCGAAGAGCCCGCGGCCCTTCGTCACCTCGACATCGCCGTCGACTTTCGTCTGGCAGGCGAGGCGGACGTCGTGGCTGGGGTGGTGCGGCGGGAGCCAGAGGCGGGCGCGCTCCTTCTTGCCCGGCTCGCTGACCTCGCCCTCGACCTGGACCGCACAGGACCCGCACGACCCGGCGCCGCGGCAGTTGAGCGTCTCCATCTTGCCGTTGTAGACGGAGAGGCCGGCCTCCCTGAGCACGTCGCGCAGGTTGGCGCCCTTCTCGCACTCGATTTCCTCGCCCTTGTAGGATACGGTAGGCATGGTGAGGTACGGTACGCGACCGATCCACAAAGAGTCTGTGTCATCGGGGCGCGCGACCGAAGTCGGACGCGGCGAGCGCGTCGCCCCGCGATACCGGTCGTGCGCCGAGCGTCGGACGCCGACGGGGCGTTTTTTACCCTCGGCACCGCAGGGTGGCACAATGGGACTCAGGTGTCTGCTCGGACACGACTTCGGCGAACCCGAACTCCAGCGGGAACGCGAGGAGGAGGGCGACGAGGTCGTCACGACCGTCAAGGAGGTGAAGACCTGCGCTCGCTGCGGCGAGACGCAGATCGTCAGCGAGAATACCGAGGTGACGACGATGGAGCAACTGGCCGACGAGGCCGCCGCGAGCGAGGCCGAAGGAGTCGATTCGGCGGGCGGTTCCGACCGCGGGACCGACGCGGGACCGGCCGGGACTCCGGGCGAGGCCGCCGCCGCGGACGGCGAGGAGGCGGTCGCGGACGCCGACGTGGCGCCGAGGCGGGGCGACGCTGACGACGGCGCGACCGGCGGCGAAGGCGTGACGCTCGACGAGGAGCCGGGAGCCGAAACCGACGACGCGGTGATCCTGGACGACGGGCCCGCGGCCGACGCGGAGGCCGGTGCGACGGACGCCGAACCGGCGACAGGAGACGCCGACTCGCCGGCGGCCCCGGCGGATCGGCCGAACGCCGCGGGCGACTCGGAGCCGGACGGCGCGTCGAGCCCGAGGGACGGGGACGCGGCGGCGGGCGGCGAGGAACCCGACGCGGAGAGCGACGACGGGGTCATCCTCGACGAGGACGACGACGCGCCCGACGACCGGGACCGGGGCGCGTGGCCGGCGGTCGACGAGGACGACCCCGACGGCGACGAACGGACGGCCTGGCCCGATCACGGCGGCGAAGACGAGGGATTCAGCGCGGCGGTCGGCGAGGGCGGCGACGCCGGCGTCGAGTTCGGCGGCGGGCTCACTCCGGAGGCCGCGGAGCAGGGCGAGACGGAGACGGAGACGGAGGCGGAGACGGAGTACGTCGAGGCGCCCGAAGACGGGGAGACCGCGGTGTTCGACACTGGCGGGGAGGGCGAGACGGGGATCACCCGCGGCGAGAGCCCCGAGCTGGAGACGATGGGCGACGACGGACCGACGGAGTACTACTGTCCCGAGTGCGGGATGGTCCGGGCCGCGGACGGGAGCTCGATGCGCGCGGGCGACATCTGTCCGGAGTGTAAGCGCGGGTACGTCGACGAGCGGCCCCGGTAGACGGACGGAAAAGAGCGCCGCGTCGGCGGTCGAACCCGCCGAGCGGCCGTGACGAAACTGGTTTACGCCGGCCTGTCGAACGGTCGCGGCATGAAAGAGTACAAGATGCGTCGCGGCGAGCATCTGGACGACCGCATGCCCGACCTGAAGGGCTCCGTCGAGGAGTACTTCGGCGAGGTCTCCGACACGGAGGAGTGGGAGGGCCACGAGCTGTACGTCGTCGAGGACCCCGACAACCCGGTGTTCGAGCGAATCGTCGCGGGCGCCGCCGAGTACGGAAGCAAGAAGGACAAGCTGGCGGTCCACTTCGAGGAGCGGCCCGCCGAGGACGTCATCGCCGAGGGGAACGCCGACGCCGCCGCGGACGCCGTCGACGCGAAGAACGAGTTTCTACTGGAGGCGACCGGCCGCGACGCGAAGTCGCGTCGCGACTCGCTGAAGCGCGAAGTGGAAGACGACGCGCCCGATTACTGATCGATTTCTGCGGCGGTCGCGTCCGGCTCCGTCCGACCGAGAGCGACGCACAGCACCGGCAGCGTCCCGCTCGTCCGACGGACGTCGTCGGAGACCGTCACGTCGCCGCCCCCGAGAGTATCAGGATCGATCGAGGAAAATGTTTATTCAAATCTGAGTTAAAACTCCGATAGGCTTAAGCCAGCCGGGAGCGAAAGGGAAGTATGAGCATCGAGACAGTAGTGCTTGCGGTCGGCACGGAAGACGAGAAGCGAACCGAACAGCTCGCACGGGAGGCCATCGCGATCGCCGAGCCCGCGGACGCGGAGATCGTCTTGACGCACGTGTTCGACAGAGAGGAGTTCGACGAGACCCGCGCGAACCTCGGCTTCGACGAGGGGAGCGAAGGGGCGACCCCCGACGCGGTGGCGGAGCGACACAAGACCACCCGAGCGCTCTCGAAGGCGCTCTCCGCGGCGGGCGTGCGACACTCGGTGCGGGGCGCGGTCGGCGACCTCGCGGACGAGGTCGTCGAGACCGCGGACAGCGTCAAGGCCGACCGCGTCGTCGTCGGCGGACGGCGGCGCTCCCCGACCGGGAAGGCCGTGTTCGGTAGCGTCGCACAGGAAGTCATGCTCTCGGCGCCGTGCCCGGTGACGTTCGTGCGCGAAATCGCCTCCTGACATCCTCCGACGGCGAAACGGAGAAGTTCGAAGGTCCGTCGTCCTCCCGTCTCTGAAGGGGACTTTTGTCTCGCTACCGCAGAGACCCGATTCGGAGGGAAACCGGTCCGTTTGTTCCCCTTGCTGGACCGCCTGAAGCGTCCCGCTTAAGTGAGACGGGTCCGCGCTTACACCCGATGTACTACGTGGGCGCCGATCTCGGGGCGACGAACGTCCGGGCGGTCGTCGGCGACGAGACCGCTGCGATCCTCGGCTCCGCGTCGAGAAACACTCCGCGGGGACCGAACGGCATCGCCGTCACGGAGGCCGTGTTGGAGGTGATCCGGAAGGCCTGTACCGACGCGGGGATCGCGCCGAGCGAGGCGGTCGCGGCCGGCGTCGGCTCGATCGGCCCGCTCGACCTGGCGGAGGGAGTGGTCAACGGACCGGCGAACCTCCCCGATACCGTCGAGCGCATTCCGCTCGTCGGCCCGGTCGGTCGGCTACTCGACACCGACGAGGTGTACCTTCACAACGACACCATCGCGGGCGTCATCGGCGAGCGGTTCCACTCCGAGCGCAACCCCGACGACATGGTGTATCTCACCATCTCCTCCGGAATCGGCGCGGGCGTCGCCGTCGACGGCAACGTGCTCTCGGGGTGGGACGGCAACGCCGGGGAGGTCGGCCACATGACCGTCGACCCGCACGGCTTCATGACTTGCGGCTGCGGCCTCGACGGGCACTGGGAGGGGTACTGCTCGGGGAACAACATCCCGAGCTACGCCCGCGAACTCCACGCCGAGGACCCGATCGAGACGAGTCTACCGGTCGAGGACCCCGAATTCTCCGCGGTCGACGTGTTCGAGGCGGCGGGCGAGGACACCTTCGCCGACCACGTGATCGACCAGCTCGCCCACTGGAACGCGATGGGGATCGCGAACATTATCCACGCGTACGCCCCGCTGGTCGTGAGCGTCGGCGGCGCGGTCGCGCTCAACAACCCCGAGCGGGTCCTCGATCCGATCCGGAAGAAGCTGCCGGAGATGGTGTTCATCAACGTTCCGGAGGTGCGGCTCACCGACCTCGGCGACGAGGTCGTCGTGAAGGGCGCCCTCGCGAGCGCGTTGACGGGCGGAACCGGCGACCGCTCGCGGGTGGAGGCCGCCCCCTGACGGCGGACGGGCCGACCGAGTCGGGACCGCACCGCGAGCCGGACCGGCGGACTACGGCTCGAACTCGTCGAGGTCGGGCTCCATGTCGGGGTCGACCGCGTCGCGCGTGTCGAGGTACGCGTCCCGGTACCGCCAGATCTTTCGGAGGAGGACGTAGCCGAACGCCCCCTGAAAGGCGAGGACGAAGCCGAACAGCGCGACGATTTGCGAGAGGCCGAACAGCTGCGAGGCGATTCCCGTCACCGGGCCGACGAGCGTGTTGTACAGCGCGTGGATCGCCGCCGCGATGACGAGTCCCTTGACGATGATGGGGCCCCGGTTCTCGGGGTTGAACTTCGCGAGCCCGAGGTAGTAGCCCGCGAACGCGGAGTAGACGACGTGGCCGGGCCCCGCGAGCGCCCGGAGGGCCGCGATGCCGTCGCCCGCGCCGAGCGCTGCGATCCCGACCGTCAGTTCCGCCATGTCGACGTTCTGAGCGATGTACACGAAGTTCTCGATGACGACGAATCCGAGTCCCGCGATGGCGCCGTAGATGGCACCGTCGATGACGGCGTCGAACCGGTCGTCGTTGTACGCGTACAGTCGCACCGCGAGCAGCTTCACCGACTCCTCTATCGGGCCGACGACGACGAAGAAGAACACGACGATCCCGAGGAAGCCGAACGGCTGGAAGTACGGCTGGAGCACGCTGTTCAGTATCGCTGCGAACGTCGCGGTGAGGATCGACAGCAGGAACGTCGCCACCAGTAGCGACAGCGGTTCGGCCGTCGTGACGTCCGAGACGTACACGTATGCGGCCAGACCCAGCGCGGGGACGACGGAGAGGCCGAGGAGGATCGCGATGGCCGGATCGAAGAGCAGCCCCAGCCCGAACGATCCGAGGATGGCGAGGAGCCCGACGAAGGCGACGAGGATGACGCCGGCCTTCGCGGAGCGCGTGAGCAGCCAGTACAGCGCGACCGACAGCCCGTCGAGGGAGGTCCGCTCCTCCCAGGTCGCGACGTCGTAGAGGTCGCGGTCGTCGGCCCGGGACGCGATCGGGTCCTCGTCGGATGGCATAGGGATCGTTTGCCTCCCCGGTGACTTAACTAATTGGCGCAAGCGAGCGATTCACCGGGGGAAAGCGGGCCGCGCCGCGGCGCGGCCGACAGCGTTGAAACGGCGGCGGCCGAAGGCGGGGTATGCACTTCGACGCACGGACCCAGCGCGCCCTCCGCGAGGCCGGGCTGGACGCCGACGCGATAACCGACGCCTCGGACCGAGTTGCCGAACTCGTCGCCCGCGACGCCGACCGGCTTCGGGCGTTCTTCGACGGGGACGGACCCGCCTACTCGGACATGGAGATGGCCCACAGCGCGGAGTCGGTCCAAGAGCACGCGACCGCCGACGTCGACCTGTTCACCCACGGGAGCGACCTCCGCGGCTACCTCTCGCTCGACGGGTGGGGCGTCCCGGTCGAGGGCGGGCGGATCCTCCGGGAGGACGACGGCGGCGACCCGGTCGTCGTCGAACTCACCCTCGGTGACACGGTGAACGACCGGGTCCGGTTCGCGCGCGAGCGCGAGGCCCTGTGACGATGGCCCGGGTTCGCGTCCGCGGCATCTACGCGACGGCGCTCACCGCGCGGCTCCTCGACGCCGGCCACGAGGTCGTCGACGCCTCGCCGCCGATCCGCCGGCGCTTCGACGCCGAGTTCCCGAAGGAGCCGCCCGACGTGCGGATCGCGACGAGCAGCGACCGGCAGGGCGTCGGGGCGAGCGGCGACCCGGACGCGGTCGACGCGGTCCGGGCCCTCCTGACCGACGCGGGCCGCGACGCGCTCGCGTGGCCGGATCCCACGCCGCCCGGCGCCGTCCTCGACGGGGAGGTGACCGAGACGCTCGGCGGGGGCGCCGTCGTCGACCTCCGAGCCGGCGACGGCCGAGCCGACGGCGACGGCGGCGACGCGGCGGGCACGCCCCCGGGGGGCGCCGAGGGGTACCTCCCGTACGGCGACGTCGACGCCCGGGTGGAGACGGGGGATTCGGTCCGCGTTCAGGTCCGCGAGTCGGCGGCGCCGTGGACCGACCGCCGCCCCGAACTCGCCGGGGAGCTGCGGGTCGGCGGCGACCTCGTCGCGCTCGAACCGGGATCCGGAACGCGGGTCGACGTCCGGGACGACGAGGCCGCGAGGGAGCTGTCCGGGATGATCGACCTGCTCGGTCTCGAACCGCCGGCGGGGTGGCGGGCGGTGTGGCGACCCCCGTCCGTCGACGCCGACACGGCGGCGCTGACCGCGGGCCTCGACGCCGCGGTCGACGCCGCCGAGGAGCTGTGCGCGACGGTCGGGCCGGCCGACGGCGAGAGCGACGGAGGGACCGACGGCGAGGGCGGACTCGGCGTCCTCGACGACCGAAGCCGCCTCCGTGACGCGCCGATCGCCGCGCCGAACGTCGGCGTCTGGGCCTGGTTCGGGCGGGAGAGCCGGTTCGGGCTCGACGACGCGCGCCGGACCGCGACCGCGACGATGCCGGGCCACCATCGCGTGAAGGCCGGTTCGGCGGACGCTTCGGCGGGCGTGGACCTCGCGGAGGCCCTCTGTGACCCCGACCCCGAGGCCGAGTTCCCCTTCGCGGTCGTGACCGACGCGTTCGGTCCGCGGGAGGGCGACGCGCTCCGGATCGACCACGGGAAGCCGGACGGTCGCCTTATCACTCTCGGCGAGGGGACGGTGACGGGGGTCGACCCCGACGGGACCGTCACCGTCGAGCGCGAGATGACCGGCGGCGGGACCTACGACGGACTGGGCGTCGCCCGCGAGGCCGGCGACATCGCCGAGACGAGCCTGAAGGAGGGCCGGTGGTGGTATCCGACGACGTACCGGGGACGCGACGGGACCGTCCGCGGGACGTACGTCAACGTCTGTACGCCGGTGGAGGTGTTCCCCGACGCGGCCCGGTACGTGGACCTCCACGTCGACGTGGTGAAACGCCCGGACGGCACGGTCGAACGCGTCGACGACGACGTCTTAGACGAGTCGGTCGCGGGGGGAGACACTCCCGAGCCGCTCGCCGAAAAGGCCCGGAGCGTCGCGTCAGCGCTGGAAAACGCGCTGTAAGGCGGCCGGAGCACAGAGGGTCCCGGCCCGGGCACGGCGACGTGTCGACTCGGTCATTTCGAAATCCGATCACTTCGCTGCGTTACAATAACATTATTATTCATGAGAGACACGGTGGGGACGGAATGCGTGAGAAACAATTACAGCAGACGTTCAACGAGACGACACGACGGGGGTTCCTCGGAAGCGTGGGGGCGCTGGTGGCCGCGGCCGCGTACTCGGGGAGCGTCGCGGCCGACGACGCCGCGCAGATAGCCAACGACGCGGACGACCCGGTCCAGACGGTGGCGTCGCCCGACGGATCGATCGCGGTCACGGTCGACGTCAGGGACGGGGTGCCGACCTACGAAGTCGCGCGCGGCGGGACGACGTACGTCGGGCCGTCGACGATCGGATTCGACTTCAAAAATCAGGCGGCGTTCGGCGCAAGCGCCGGGGGGTCGGACGGTCCGGTGGCCGTCACGGGCACCGAGCGCGAGTCGACGACCGAGGAGTGGGACCCGGTGTGGGGCGCCTACGAGTCGGTGTCGGCGGAGTACAACGCCCTGAGCGTCGGTCTCGCGGACGCCGCGGAGAGCGGATCCGGCGGCTCCGGGGCGGACAGCGCGGACGGGTCCCGGAGCGCGACCCTTCAGCTCCGCGTCTTCGACGACGGTATCGGGTTCCGGACGGTCCTCGGAGAGGGGTTCGCGAGCAACTCGGAGCGGGCGGTGGTCGCCTCGGAGAACACCGGCGTCGACTTCGCGGACGACTACGACGCCTGGTGGATCGGAAACGCGGTGACGAACCCGCGGTTCGAACAGGAGTACGCCGAGACGCCGCTGTCGGAGATTCCCGCCGGAAGCGAGCCGCGACGGCCGAACGGCACCGAGATGCGCAGCGGGGCGCACACGCCGCTTACCGTGGACGCGGGCGACGCGTACCTGAGCGTTCACGAGGCGAACCTCGACGACTACGCGGCCGCGACGCTGGCGCCGCGGAGCGACGACGGCGGGACGGCGTTCGCGACCGAGCTCACGCCGCTGCCGGACGGCACGAGGGCCTCCCTCGAACTCCCGGCGGCGACGCCGTGGCGGACGGTCCAGGTCGTCGAGCGCCCGGGCGAACTGATCGAGTCGCAGCTCGTGCCGCTGCTCTCCGACTCGCTCGACGAGGACGCGCTGCCGACGGTCGGTGGCGAGCCCGACACCGACTGGATCGAGCCCCGCAAGTACGTCGGCATCTGGTGGACGATGATCGCCGGCCAGGCGAACTGGGAGTACAAGACCGACGACGAGGTCCGGGCCGACGACGGCGACCCCGCGGCCTACATCCACGGCGCTCGGACCGAGCGGATGAAGCGATACATGCGGTTCGCGAGCGAGAACGGGCTCGACAGCGTGCTCGTCGAGGGGTGGAACCAGGGCTGGAGCACCTATCCCGGGGACGGCTCCGGCTTCGAGTTCGGCGTCGACGACTCCTACCCCGACTTCGACGTGCCCGAGGTGACCGACTTCGGCGCGTCGCTGCCGGACCCCGTCGAGATGACGATCCACAACGAGACCGCGGGGAACCTCCCGCAGTACGAGTCCGCGATCCTCGACGAGGACGTGTTCGCGGGGTACGAGGCCGAGGGGATCAACTCGATCAAGAACGGGTACGTCTCCGACCGGGGACTCGGCATCGACGGTGACGGCTCCGAGCCGACCCACAACCAGCACAACCAACTCGCGGTGAACCACCATCGCCTGGTGATCCGGAACGCCGCGGCGGACCGGCAGCTCTTAGAGATCCACGAGGGGATCAAGCCGACCGGCGAGATCCGCACCTACCCGAACGTGGCGAACCGCGAGGTGGTGAAGGCGCAGGAGTACGACGGGTTCGGCCAGCTCGGCTCCAACGTCGGCCGCGACCACCACGTCACGCTGCCGTTCACGCGAAACCTCGCGGGCCCGGTGAGCTTCCAGCCGGGGATCTTCGACATCACCTTCAACGACGACCGCGGCGACCAGATCCAGACGACGCGCGCGAAGCAGCTCGCGATGTACCCGACGTACCTCAGCGGCCTCCAGATGGCGGCCGACCGGATCGAGGGGTACGTCGACGAGACGTTCGCGGTCGGTGAGGCGCTCCAGGCCGCCGCCGGCGAGCTCGACGGGCTGGTCACCAGCGACAGCTGGCGGGACGCGTTCGGGACCAACTACGTCGCGGTCGATCCCAACCGCGCGCCGAGCGGGTCGTCGGTGTCGTTCACGGTCGAGGACGTGCCGAGCGCCGGGACGTACGACCTCCACCTCCGGTACGCGAGCGACGCGGAGGAGAACGCACAGCGGGTGAAAAACGCCGGCACGCCGCGGGCGACGCTGCGCGTCAACGACGAGACCGGAACGATCGAGCCCGACTTCACCGACTACTGGGACGACTGGCAGGTGTTCACGACGCCGGTCGAACTCGACGCGGGCGACAACGAAATCGCGATCGAGCTCGACTACGCGCAGGGCGAGAGCGGCTTCACCGGCGACGTCGGCGGCTTCAACCTCAACACCGTCGCCGTCACCGAGTCCGGCGAGCCGTCGCCGGTCCCGGCCGAGTACGAGGGGTACGAGCCCGACAGCGAGAACTTCGACGCCGAGCCCGAGTTCGCCTTCATCGAGTCGGTCCCGGCGGCCGGCTGGGACGAGACGCGCGTGGTCGGCGCCGCGATCGGCGACTACCTCGCGATCGCCCGCCGGCACGGCGACGAGTGGTACGTCGGCGCCATGACGAACGGCGACGGCCGCGCGGTCGACGTGCCGCTCGACTTCCTCGCGCCCGGCAACTCGGGGAACGCACCCGGGAACTCCGGCGACGCGCCCGGACGCGGAAAGGGGCGGGGCAAGGGCCGCGGCAACGGCCGTGGAAACGGAAACGGCCGCGGCAACGGCCGAAACGGCCCGAAGTACGTCGCTGAGATCTACTCGGACGCGGTCGGCACCGGTGTCGACCGCGACCCGACCGGCGTCCGCATCGACGAGGCGGTCGTCACGCCGAGCACGACGCTACTCGCGTCGCTCGCGCCGAGCGGCGGGACCGCGGTCAAACTCCGGCCGGCGCGGGGCCGCGAGATCAATCGCTTGCCGGAGTACGAACGGCCGGAGCAGGAGTTCTCAGTAACGATCGACGAGCGGGCGGCCCTCGGCGAATCGTTTATTTCGGCAACCGGTTCCAACGACGCCGGCTTCGTCGGCGGGACGACCGTCGAGATCTTCGTGGACGGCGAGTTCGCAGCGGTCGACAACGTTCGGCTCCCGCCGAACGCGACGAACGAGACCGTCGACCTCGGCTTCCGGATCACTCGGCGCGATGACTTCGACGTCGTCGTCCGCGAACCCGACACCGGTCGAAAGCTCGCCTCGGCGACTGTCACGGGTGTCATCGGAGAATCTGTCTCCGAGTTTACCGACCCGCAGGGTGATGACAACGGTCCCGGAGGGTACACATACCCGACGAATGGCGCGTTCCGGGAGGAGGAGGGGGCGTTCGACCTGCGTACGTTCACGGTCTTCGAGACGGACGACAGCTGGCGGTTCGCGTTCGAGGTGGAGAGCCTGTACGATGCGTTCGGCGGGGAGTTCTCCCCGCACTACTTCGTGGTCTATCTACGCGACCCGGAAACCGACACCGGGCGTACGACCGAAATCGGCGACCTGAACGTCACCGCCGAGTTCGCCGAGCCGTGGCAGTACCGCGTTAGAGCAAGCGGCTTCGGCGGGGGAGTTGTCAACGCGAGCGGGACCAACCTCGGATCGCCGGAAACGTTCGTCGAACTGGATACGAACCTCGCCGTTCTCTCGGTACCGAAGGAGTCGGTCGGGGGCACCGACATCTCCGACTGGGAGGTTCTTCCGGTTGTCGGCTCGGAGAGCTTCGGCTCGTTCCGCGACGTACAGGTCGGCGAGCCCGGTGAGTTCGTCTTCGGCGGCGCCAAGGAGGGCGCGGCCGACAACGCACCACGCGTGATCGACATGATCACGCCCGAGGGCGTCTCGCAGTCCGACGCGCTCGACTACGGGCCGAACTCGCTCGCGTCGCTGCCGTTCACGCCGCTGTAGAGAGAAGAGAAGCGACGGACGCCCTCCGGCCCGCCCGATTCAGAAGTGGTTCGCGGACTCGGTCTCGTGTTTCAGCTCGCCGCCGCGGCCGCCCTCGACGGTCGAGGCGCCGTTGTCACCGGAGGAGGCGGTTCGCACGGTGACGTTGTCGACCTCCTCGAAGTCCATGATGAGGTCGCGGCGGATGTTGTCGGCGGTGATGTTCGAGATGCCGCACCCGGAGCAGGTGCCGCCGAGTTCGACGACGACCTCGCCGGTCTCGGGGTCCGCCTCGCGCACGACGCTCGTGCCGCCGTGCATCTGGATGATCGGCATCTGTCCGACCATCCACCGCTCGACCCGGTCCGCGAGGCTCTCGTCGCTCTCGTCGCTCATTGCCCGTCCTTCGTCGCCGACGGTATGGAAAGTTGCGGTTTAGGAGCGGTAAAACAGATCGAAAGGAATTGTGTCATCGTCGATGAGACGGAACGAGCCCGCGAGGGCCGCGGCTCCGTCGCCGTCGTCGAGCGACTACCGCTCCGGCTCGTCGCTCCGGTCGGCGGAGTCGCCGGACTGGCTCGGGAGCCGGGTCGGGTCGGCCGCGTCGTCGCCGTTCATCGAGTCGTCGCGTTCGAGCAGGTACAGCAGCGGGCCGAGCGCGGTCAACACGAGGACGCCGGGCAGCGGCGCGTCGGGGACGAGGACCAGCGTGACGAGGCTCGCGCCGCCGGTGAGGACGACGAGCGCGGCCCAGGTCGCCGGGGAGCCGAGGTCGACGCCGACGCGGACCGCGTCGCGGTAGACGGCCGCGGCGATCAGCGCGACGGCGACGCCCCCGCCGCCGGCGACGAGCGTCGTGGTGACGGACATACGAGCGGTTGGAGCGAGACGCGAAAAAGGGTGTCGCGAGCGAACGCGACGGGAAAACGAGACGAGGCGGCGAAAGCGGGAGGACTACGGCGCCTCGCCGGTCTCGATGCTGAAGGAGTCGCGCGGGTAGGCGACGCAGGTGAGCGTGTAGCCGTCGTCGATCTCGGCCTCCTCGAGCATCTGCTGGTTGTCGTGCTCGACGAAGTCCTCGCTCGGCCCGTCCGTGATCTGACCGGCACAGGAGACGCACTGGCCCTGGCGGCAGGCGTACGGGAGGTCCCACCCCTCGTCTTCGCCCTGTTCGAGGATGGGCTGGTCGTTCGAGAGCTCGACCGTCTCGCCCTGCTTGACGAACTCGACCTCGAAGTACTCCACCTCGTCTTCGGGGATGTCGCCCGGGCCGGAGCCGGCGGTGCCGCCCTCTTCGAGCTCGCCCTCCTCGCCCTCGGCACCGCCGGCCGGGATGGCGCCGCCGCCCCCGCCGCCGCCGCCGACCGCGCGGTTGCCCGGTTCGGGGAACTCGGTCTCCGGAACGGCGGACGCTCGGTGTTCGAGCACGTCCTCTGAAATGTCGGTCGTGGGTTCCCAGCCCGTTCCCTTCACCGAGGTGACGAGGACGATGAGCAGCGTCGCAATCGCCCCGAGAACGATCGCGGGCGGGTTCGCGACGTTCGCAATGAGCGGGTTGAGCATACGAACCGATATGGAGAGGTGGCATAAGGCCGTTTTGATCGGTCCAACCGCGTGGGAGCCCGGACGGCGGGGGCCGGCGGACGGGGGACGCCGCGGAGCGGTCCATTTATCGGCCGAGCGGTCGACGGGACGGGCATGGAAGTGAAATCCCGGCACCACCTCCGGAGCGACGAGATCACGGCGATCCGCGAGGCGGTCGCCGACCACCTCGGGGTCGACATCGACGGGGACACCTTCGAGTTCGTGGAGTTCGTCGACGCCGGCTACGAGCTCGTCTTGGTCGACGGCGACCCCGCCGTCTTCTACGTCGACGACGACGAGCCGTTTCTCACGGTCCGCGGCGCGAACGACTTCGACCCGGAGGCGGGCGTCGTCACCGTCGACGCGGGCGCAATCTCGTTCGTCTCGGACGGGGCCGACGTGATGCGTCCCGGTATCGTCGAGGCCGATCCGGAGATCCGCGAGGGCGAGCTGGTCGTCGTCGCCGAGGAGACGCACGGCAAGGTGCTGGCCGTCGGTCGCGCGCTGGTCGACGGCGACGAGATGGCCGGCGACAGCGGGAAGGTCGTCGATTCGATTCACCACGTCGGCGACGACCTCTACGAGTTCTCGGTGTGAGCGCGAGCGGTGCCGGCGACGACGCTATTTGTAAATAGAACTGCGGTGGCGTCGCCGGCGGCTCTGCCGCCGGCTGTAAGAGGCGCGTCGCGCCTCCCTGCGTGCCTGCGAGCGGCCGGAGCGAAGCGAAGGCCGCGAGACAGCACGCGCGAGGGAGTCGGGCGCGACGAGGGCGACCGAAGGGAGCCCGAAGGACGCGCCCAACGAGGCTGGGGAGGCGTGAGGTGCCGTGCGGGGCGGGACTCGAAGGGGCGGTTCTCGGGAACGGTATTGGTCACGTATCGCCTCCCAACTGGGGATTCGGCGGTGTTCGCTGCCGATCCGCACGCACCCGCTTATAAATAATCGGCATCAGACCCACCGACCACGACGCGAGCGAACGCGCGATCGCTCCGCGTCTTTTAATCGCCTCGCCCGCGATTTCCGACGTAATGACCGGGATCCGGGTGTTAAGCTACAACGTCCGCTACGCCAACCGCGGCGACCACCACGACGCCTGGCACGACCGCCGGGACGCCGTCGGGCGACTCGTCCGGTTCCACCGCCCCGACGTCGCCGCGTTCCAGGAGCCGCTCCCCGAGCAGCGCGAGGACCTCCGCGAGCGGCTCCCGGCGTACGAGTTCGCCGGACGCGGCCGCGAGGCCGGCGGCGAGGGCGAGGGGTGCCCGATCGCGGTCCGGAGCGAGCGCTGGGAGGTCGTCGAGGGCGACACGTTCTGGCTCTCCGAGACGCCCGACGAGCCCTCGACCGGCTGGGACGCCGCCTACCCCCGGATCGCGACGTGGGCCCGGGTGCGCGCCGTCGACGGCGACGCCGCGCTCCGCGTCGTCAACACGCACTTCGACCACGTGAGCGCCCGCGCGCGACGCGAGTCCGCCCGGCTGCTTCGCGATCGGATTCCGGGAGCGGCGACCGCCGGAAACGACGAGGCCGACGGGTCGACCCCGATCGTCCTCGTGGGCGACCTCAACTGTACGCCGGGGTCGGATCCGCACCGAATCCTCGTCGGCGACGACTCCGGAGCCGACGACGACGACGCTCCCGGAAACCCGACTGCCGACGACGGCCTCTCGCTCCGCGACGCCGCGGCCGCCGCCGACCTCCGACACGGCCCGGGGACGAGCCTCACCGACTTCGCCCGCCTCATCGACGACCGGCGGATCGATCACGCCCTGGTCTCGCCCGGGGTGTCGGTCGAGGCGTTCGCGACCCTCGCGGACCGGGACGACCGCGGCCGGTACCCGTCCGACCACCTGCCGATCCTCGCGCGGCTGTCGGTGTAGCGAGGGAACGCTACTCGCCGTCGCTCGCTCCCGCGTCGCCGGCGTCGGCGTCGGTGTCGTCCGCCTCGTCGTCGGTCTCCGCCTCGTCTTCCTCCTCCGCGTACTTCTCCAAAATCGTCTCGTAGCCGCGCTTCGCGGTCTCGTACGTCTCGCGGAGGTCGGCCACCGGCGTCTCGCTCGCGTCGACCCGGAGGTCGTCATAGTACGGGTCGTCGGCCTCCTCCTCGGTGTTCCGCACGAGCAGCGCCGCGGACTGGACCTCGAGGTCCTCGCGCTTGTCGCCGCCCGCCGCGTGCCCGGCCGCGAGCGCGTCGATCAGCCGCTCGGCGAGCGGCGCGTCGCCGTGGGCGTCGGACTCGTAGGCGGCCGCGGTGTCTGCGATCACGTCCTCGCCCGTCAGGAGGTTGCCCGCGACGGTGTAGTTCTGTCCCTCCCGGTGGCCGTACCAGTCGTTACACTCGTCGCCGGAGAACGCGAACGTCCCGTCGGCGTCGACGCCGTGAAGCTGGCGCTGGGCGCTCCCCTCGTCGGCGTTGAGGAGGGCCTCCAGCGCGTCGTCGACCGCGAGGCCGTCGTCGAGATACTCGATCCCCTTCCGCCCCAACTCGACGTTGACGAGCGACTGGGTCGCCACCGCGCCGTCCGAGGAGGCGAACGGACAGAGCGTCCCGACGCCCGGCAGTCGAGTGGTCACCGCAACGCCGAACCGGATCTGGTCGTCGCCGCCCTCGTCGGTGTACCGCTCGCGAACGCAGATGCTGAACGTCACACGCGCACTGGGCGGGCGTCGGGCAAAAGGGTGGGTTCCGGGGGCGAGCTTTCCGGTTCTCCGACGGGGAGACCGGACGGCGCGCCGTCCGGGCGATGTACGGCCCCGACGGCGCGCACCGCGGTCGGCGCGCGCGAGCGATCCGCGGGGGTCGCGGGCCGCCCCGCGCCGTGGATCTCACGGGGCAGTCATAAGACCGGCCGACGGACCGTCAGCGAACCGGGCGGATCCGGTGAGGGCGACGGCGCCGCCCGTCCGTGACGCGTGTCAACTGGCGACACGCTTATCCGTGGCAATCCCCGGCACATATATAGCCTCGGATACGGGCGAGGCGACCACAGGCACCGACGCGCACTCCGACGATGCGCCGCTCGCGGCTCGACGAGCTGTTGACACGCGCACGGAGAGCGGCGGCTCTGACCGTCGCGACGGGCGCCGGCGACGTCGCCACCCCCTCCGAGCGAACGTGATACGATGGCAGACCGACACACGCTCGAACGGCTCAGCGAGGAGTACCGGACGGCGGTCCCCGACGACCTCAGAGCGGCGCGCTCGTTCGACTGGTACCTCGACGCGCTGTACGACGACCCCGAGATCGCGCGGAACGCGCACCAGCGCGTCGCGGACATGTTCGACCACTACGGGACCCACTACGACGAGGAGCGCGGCGTCGTCGAGTACGCGCTCGCCGCGGAGGACCCGCTCCACGACGGCGAGAACGTCTTCTACGGCCGCGAGGTCCACGAGGCGATCCACGAGTTCGTCAACAAGGTGAAGTCCGGGGCCCGCGGGCTCGGCCCCGAGAAGCGGATCAAGCTCCTGCTCGGTCCGGTCGGCTCCGGCAAGTCACACTTCGACTGGCTCGTGCGCCGCTACTTCGAGGCGTACACCCGCGAGGACGCCGGCCGGATGTACACCTTCCGCTGGGTCGACCTCTGTTCGGTGATCGACGACCAGGACCCGGACGACGACGCCGTCCGCTCGCCGATGAGCCAGGACCCGCTCGTCCTCCTCCCGAAGCCGCAGCGGCAGGCGGTGATCGACGACCTCAACGAGCGGCTCGACGCCCCCTACACGCTCCGGAACGACCAGCACCCCGACCCGGCATCGGAGTTCTACCTGAACGAGCTGCTCGCGCACTACGACGACGACTTGGAGCGCGTGCTCGACGAGCACGTCGAGGTCGTCCGGCTCATCGCAGACGAGAACCGCCGCGAGTGCATCGAGACGTTCGAGCCGAAGGACAAGAAGAACCAGGACGAGACCGAGCTCACCGGCGACGTCAACTACGCGAAGCTCGCCGTCTACGGCGAGTCCGACCCGCGGGCGTTCGACTACGCCGGCGCGTTCTGCAACGCGAACCGCGGCCTCTTCTCCGGCGAGGAGCTGTTGAAGCTCCAGCGGGAGTTCCTCTACGACTTCCTCCACGCCTCCCAGGAGTCGACGATCAAGCCGAAGAACAACCCGCGGATCGACATCGACCAGGTGATCGTCGGGCGGACGAACATGCCGGAGTATCGCGAGAAGACCGGCGACGAGAAGATGGAGGCGTTCAACGACCGCACCAAGCGGATCGACTACCCGTACGTGTTGGAGTACGAGGCGGAGGCGAAGATCTACGAGAAGATGCTCGCGAACGCGGACGTACCGAACGTCCACGTCGAGCCGCACGCCCTGGAGATGGCGGGCCTCTTCGGCGTGCTCACTCGCTTAGAGGAGCCGACCGACGAGACGGTGACGCTCGTGGAGAAGGCGAAGGCGTACAACGGCGAGCTGGAAGACGAGGAGATCGACCGACGGAAGCTCCGCGAGGACGCCGCCGAGTCCGCCGACGTCGGCGAGGGGATGGACGGCATCTCCGCGCGGTTCGTCGGCGACGAGATAGCCGAGGCGATCATGGACGCCACCCACCGCGAGCGGGGGTACCTCTCGCCGTTGTCCGTCTTCGATCACTTCGAGGCGAACCTCGGAGGCCACGGATCGATCGCCGCCGAGGACCTCGACCGCTACGAGCGCCTCCTCGACCGCGTCCGCGAGGAGTACCGCGAGCGCGCCATCGAGGACGTGCGCCACGCGTTGGCGTACGACGTGGACGAGCTCCGCCGACAGGGCGAGAAGTACATGGACCACGTGATGGCGTACATCGACGACGACACCGTCGACGACGAGCTGACCGGGAGGGAGACCGAGCCGGACGAGACGTTCCTGCGCGCGGTCGAAGAGCAGCTCGACATCCCCTCCGACCGCAAGGACGACTTCCGACAGGAGGTGTCGAACTGGATCTCGCGGCGCGCCCGCGAGGGACGCGGCTTCGACCCCCAGGAGAACGACCGGCTCCGGCGCGCCCTGGAGCGAAAGCTCTGGGAGGACAAGAAACACAACATCAACTTCTCGGCGCTGGTGTCCGCGACCGACCTCGACGACGAGGACCGGAGCGCGTGGGTCTCGGCGTTGGTCGACCGCGGCTACTCCGAGGACGGCGCCGCCGAGGTGTTGGAGTACGCGGGCGCGGCGGTCGCGCGCTCGGAGATAGAGGACGGCGAGGACTGAGATGAACGACCGCACCCGATCCGACGGCGATGGGTTCCTCGACGCGGCCGACGAGGCGCTCAGGGGGGCGTACGACCCGCCGATGAGCCTCGCCGCCTACGTCGATCGCGTGTTAGAGCACCCGACCGCGGCCGCCTCCGGCGCGGGGTACGTCCTCGCCGCCGTCGAGTCGTTCGGGACCCGCGAGGTCCGCGAGCGGGGCGAGACGCTCGACCGGTACCGCTTCTTCGACGACCCGGCGAACGACGGCGAACACGCCGTCCTCGGCAACACCCGCGCGCTCAACGCGTTCGTCGACGACCTGCGCGCGGCCGCGACCGGGCGGGGCGGCGACGAGACGATAGTGTGGATCGACGGGCCGACCGCGACCGGGAAGTCGGAGTTCAAGCGGTGCCTGGTCAACGGCCTCCGGGCGTTCTCGAAGACCGACGCCGGCCGGCGGTACACCGTCGAGTGGAACGTCGCGGGCGCCGGGGGCGGCGTCGGCGGGGGCGGCGCCGCGCCGGCGTCGCTCTCGTACGGCGACGGCGGGGACGCCGGAGAGTGGTACCGCAGCCCGGTCCAGTCGCATCCGCTGTCGGTGTTCCCCGAGGCGGTCCGGGAGTCGATCGCCGACGCGGTCGACGGCGACGCGTACCCGATCGCCGCCGACGTGGAGCTCGACCCGTTCAGCCGCGAGGCGTACGACCACCTGGAGTCGGCCTACCGCGAGCGCGGGCGCCGCGACCTCTTCTCGGCGATCACCGACCGGGACCACCTCCGGGTGACGAGTTACGTGGTCGACGTCGGCCAGGGGATCGGCGTCCTCCACGCCGAGGACGACGGGACGCCGAAGGAGCGGCTCGTCGGCTCGTGGATGGGCGGCATGCTCCGCGAGCTCGACTCGCGCGGCCGGAAGAACCCGCAGGCGTTCAGCTACGACGGCGTGCTCTCGCAGGGGAACGGCGTCGCCACCGTCGTCGAGGACGCGAGCCAACACGCCGACCTGCTCCGGCGGCTGCTCAACGTCCCCGACGAGCGGCGCGTGAAGCTCGACAAGGGGATCGGGATGGACGTGGACACCCAGCTGATCGTCATCTCGAACCCCGACCTCGACGCGGAGCTAGACCGGCACGCCGAGCGCGGCGACGCCGACCCGCTGAAGGCGCTGAAGCGCCGGCTCTCGAAACACGAGTTCCGCTACCTCACGAACCGCCGGTTGGAGGCGCGGCTGCTCCGCCGGGAGATCGCCGGGGCCACCGCGGTCGAGGAGGACGCCGACGGAGCCGGCGGCGACCGCGGGAGCGACGCGGACGACGACGCCCGGGGCCCGGGCGCCGCGCCGCTGTCGATCGAGGTCCGGGAGTCCGACGGGAGCCTCGTCGAGCGCGAGCTCGCGCCGCACGCGGTCGGGGCCGCGGCGCTGTACGCGGTCGTCACGCGGCTCGACGGGGACGACCTCCCCGGCGACCTCGACCTGGTCGAGACCGCGGAGCTGTACGAGACCGGCGAGGTCCGGCGCGGCGACGACGCGGTGACCGTCGACGACGTCGACCTCGCCGCGGGGGACGGACGCAACGGGATCCCGGTCACCTACGCCCGCGACGCGGTCGCCGACCTGCTCGCGACGACCGCCGACCGGAGCCACCCCGACCTCCCCGTCGAGCGCGTCGTCACCCCGACCGACGTGCTCGACGCGATGGCGGACGGGCTGGCCGACGCGCCCCTCTTCTCGCGGGCCGAGGCCGCGGAGTTCGAGGGGCGGCGCGGACCGGTCGCGGAGCGGATCCGCGAGCGGCAGCGCGAGGACGTGATCGACGCGGTGCTGGCCGAGGAGACCGTCCCGACGGAGACGGTCGCGGAGTACGTCGAGCACGTGTACGCGTGGGACGAGGACGACCCGACTGAGCGCGACCGCGAAGACGAGGCGCCGGACCCGCTCGCGATGAAGGTGTTCGAGACGGAGACGCTCGGGCGGTTCGACGAGCGCGACTACCGCGGGACCGACCCGACCCGCGACGTCGAGCGCTTCCGGCGCGAGCGGGTGATCCGCGGGCTCACGCGGTACGCGTGGCGCAACCGCGGCGAGGAGTTCAGCGTCGACGAGGTCGACCTCGGGGAGGTGCCCGAGCTGGAGGCGGTGATCGACGCGAACGACCTCGCCGACGTGAAGCGCCGGTTCCCCGACCTCGACCCCGCCGCGTGGCCCGACCCGCCAGCCGACACCGAGACGGAACGGGTGAAGGCGGAGACGATAGCCCGCCTGTGCGAGCGCGGGTACAGCCGCGCGTCCGCGGAGCTGACGAGCCGCGCCGTGATGGAGGACGTACGCGAGGAGTGGCCCGACGTCGACGCCGGCCGCGCCGGCGACGAGGCACCGAACGGCGGCGCCGACCGGAACGGGGGTGGTGACCCGTGGGACTGACCGAGGACCGCGAGCGGTTCCGCGAGGTGGGCGAGAGCCGCCGCGAGGACCTCGCGGAGTTCATCAGCCGCGGCGACCTCGGCGGCTCCGACGCCGAGCGGATCCGGATCCCGATCAAGGTCGTCGACCTCCCCGCGTTCGAGTACGACCAGCGCGCCGCCGGCGGGGTGGGGCAGGGCGGCGACGGGCAGCCGCAGCCCGGTCAGCCGGTCGAGCCCGAACCGGACGACGGCGACGAAGCGGGCGACCCGGGCGAGGAGGGCGGCGACCACGAGTACTACGAGATGGACCCCGAGGAGTTCGCCCGCGAGCTCGACGAGGCGCTCGGGCTCGACCTCGAACCGAAGGGCAAGCGGGTCGTCGAGGAGGTGGAGGGCGACTTCACCGACACCGCCCGCGCGGGGCCGCGGGGCACCCTCGACGTCGACGAGTTCTTCAAGCGCGGGCTGAAGCGCCACCTCGCGACCGACTTCGACGAGGCGTACGTCCGGGAGGGGCTGTTCGTCGACGGCGCCGACGTCGACGACGTCTTCGCGTGGGCGCGCGGGAAGGGGATCCCCGTCTCGCGGGCGTGGATCGCCGACGCGGCCGCGACCCTCGAAGACGAGCGGGGCGAGCCGGTCGCGGCGCTCGACCGCTGGGAGAGCTTCGACGCGCTCGACGCCGAACTCGACCGCGAGCCCGTCACCCACCGTATCCGCCGGGAGGGGCTCGAGAGCGTCCCGTTCCGCCGGGAGGACGAGCGGTTCCGCCACCCGGAGGTGATCGAGAAGCGCGAGCGCAACGTCGTCGTGATCAACGTCCGCGACGCCTCCGGCTCGATGCGCGAGACGAAACGCGAGCTCGTCGAGCGCGTGTTCACCCCGATGGACTGGTACCTGACTGGGAAGTACGACGCCGCCGAGTTCCGGTACGTCGTCCACGACGCGGAGGCGTGGGAGGTCGACCGCGAGGAGTTCTTCGGGGTCCAGTCGGGCGGGGGCACCCGTATCTCCAGCGCGTACGACCTCGCCGAGGAGATCCTCGAGGAGTACCCGTACTCGGAGTGGAACCGGTACGTGTTCGCCGCGGGCGACTCCGAGAACGCCGGCAGCGACACGACGAACAACGTGATCCCGACGATGGAGTCTATCGACGCCAACCTCCAGGCGTACGTCGAGACCCAGCCCGGCGACGGCGCGGCGAACGCCCGCCACGCCGACGAGGTCGAGGAGGCGTTCGGCGACGCCGACGACGTGGCGGTCGCGCGCGTCACCGAGCCGGACGACGTCACGGACGCCATCTACGAGATACTCAGCACCGAGTCGGCCGAGGGGGCGGACGCCGGCGGGGCCGCCCGCCGGACCGACGGAGGTGGGAGCCGATGAGGGACGACCGGATCGAGGCGAAACGCGAGGCGGAGGCGCTCGACGAGCCGGCCCGCGAGGCCCGCGAGCTCGCGGAGCGGCTCGGGCTGGAGCCGTACCCCGTGCGGTACTGGGTGGTTGACCACGACCAGATGAACGAGCTGATCGCCTACGGCGGGTTCCAGCGGCGCTACCCGCACTGGCGGTGGGGGATGAACTACGAGCGGCAGTCGAAGTTGGACCGCCACGGGCTCGGGAAGGCGTTCGAGATCGTCAACAACGACGACCCGGCGCACGCGTTCCTCCAAGAGTCGAACTCGGCCGCCGACCAGAAGGCCGTCATCACTCACGTCGAGGCGCACGCGGACTTCTTCGCGAACAACGAGTGGTTCGGGCTGTACGCCGACCGCGGGGAGGACGGCCCGAACGCGGCGGCGCGACTGGAGCGCAACGCCGACCGGATCGCGGCGATCGCGAGGCGGGCCGAGGTCGATCGCGACGAGGTGGAGCGCCTGATCGACGCCGTGACCGCGTTAGAGGACACGATCGACCAGCACAGCCCGGTCGACGCCGCCCGGTCGGTCGAGGAGCCGGGGGTCGCCGCGGACGTGAGCGACGGCGACGAGGACCCGCTCGCGGCGATCGAAGCGCGGATCGACGACCTCGACCTCTCCGAGGAGGTGCGCCGCGACGTGTTCGACGACGAGTGGCTCGAATCGAGGGGCGAGGGGATCGAGCCGGAGGAACCGCGCCCGGACGTGCTCGCGTTCCTACGCGATCACGGGAAGCGGTACGACCCGGAGAGCGGGAAGGCGGTCGACCGCGAGCCGTGGGAGACGACCGTCATCGACGCGATCCGCGAGGAGGCGTACTACTTCGCCGGGCAGAAGCAGACGAAGGTGATGAACGAGGGGTGGGCGACCTACTGGGAGTCGATCATGATGGGCGGCGAGGGGTTCGCCGGCCCCGACGAGTTCCTCACGTACGCCGACCACATGTCGCGGGTGCTCGGCTCGTCCGGACTCAACCCCTACAAGCTCGGCTTCGAGCTGTGGACGCACGTGGAGCTGCGGGCGGCGCGCCGGGAGGTGCTCGACAAGCTGCTCCGCGTCGAGGGGGTGACGCCGGAGAACTTCCACTCGCGGGTCGACCTCGACGAGGTCGCGGACCTGCTCGAACCGGACCCGGCGATCGCGGGCGCCGGGCCGGCGACGCTCGACGAGCTCGCCGACCTCGCCGCCGCGGGCGATCCGCGCGTCGACGCCGAGGCGGTCGACCGGGCGCTGTCCGTCCGGAACGAGTCCGGCGGCGACGCCCCGAGCGACGGTGGGGACGAGATCGACGTCGAGCGGTACCCGTGGAAGCTGCTCACGCGCGAGGGGCTCGCCGAACGCCACTACGTCCTCTCGCGGCCGGAGCACCGCGGCGCGCTCCGGAACGTCTCCCGGGAGGCGCTCGAAGAGCAGGCGCGGTACCTGTTCGACGTCGACCGGTACGAGACGGTCGCGGCGGCGATCGACGACGTCGACCGCGCGGCCGGCTGGGAGCGCATGTTCGAGGTGCGCGAGAGCCACAACGACGTGACGTTCGTCGACGCGTTCCTCACCGACGAGTTCGTCCGGGAGGGGAACTACTTCACCTACGAGTACAGCCGAGCCGCCGAGGAGCACCGCGTCGCCAGCGTCGACGCCGACGACGTGCGGAAGAAGCTGCTCCTCCGGTTCACGAACTTCGGGAAGCCGACGATCGTCGTGCTGGACGGGAACTTCCGGAACCGGGGCGAGCTGCTCTTAGGCCACCGGTACAACGGGGTCGCGCTCGACGAAGAGCGCGCAACGGCGACGCTGAAGCGCGTCTTCGAGCTGTGGGGCCGGCCGGTGAACCTGGCGACGATCCGCGTCGAGTACGACGACGGAGCCGTCCGGCGCGCGAAGCGCCGCGGCGAGGAGCCCGAGGGCACCGAGGTCGGCGTGCGGTTCCAGTACGACGGCGGCGAGGTGACCGAACACGACCTCAACAAGGCGATCGAAGAGCGCATCGCCGCCGACGAGGTCGACTACGACACCAAGCCCGACGACTGGCTGGCGTGAGGCGCGAAACCGCCGACGGATTCGGCCGCCTCGGCGGTCCGGACCGACACTTATAGCCGTGGAGCGACAACCTCGGGCATGGACGCTCCGGAGACGGAGGGAGGCGAGCGCGAGACCGAACGCGCGGAGACCCTCCCGGAAGGGACGCCGCTCGCCTTCGCGGACCGCGACCCCGCGGCCCTCGACGACGCGACGGAGCTGTACCTGTTAGACCGGCACGCCGTCGGGGACGGCACCGTCCGGGTTCAGCTGATCGACTGGGAACGCGACGGCGATGTCGTCCTGGTCGCGTACGCCCTCCCGACCGGCGAGCGGCGACACGACCGGTACCGGTGGCCGACCGCGGGGCGATACGACGAGAGCGACTTCCTCGCGCTGGTCCGCGGGCTCGGCTATCCCCCGGCCGCTGCCGACCTCGTCGCCGGGGAGTTCGCCCGCGCGCGCAGCGAGAACGGCCGCTGGCGGATCGTCACCGGTCGACGGCCGGGACCGGTCGAGGGCAACGGTGCGGACGCGGGCAGTACCCGCACGGAGCGAGGCCGAAGCGACGGCGACACCGCTCGCGGCGCCGCCCGGCGAGAGACCGTCTCAGGGCTCCGGTCTCGTGTCCGGCGCGTCGACCCGATGGCGACGGGGATCGTCGCGGTGACGCTTTTCGTCCTCGCCGTCGGCCTCCCGGCGTCGCTCGCGACGGTGACGGGGGGCATCTCGGCCGCGCTGACGGCGCTCGGGGGTGCGCTGTTCGTCGGGGCGCTGGCGGCGCTGGGCCTGTCGATTGCCGTAGCGCCGTGACGGCCTCGGTGGGCGGACAGCCGAACCGCGGAAGGAGAGCCTACGACAGCGACGCGACCAGCTCCGACACCGCCGCGACCTCGTCTTCGTTGATCCCGTGGCCCATCCCCTCGTAGATCCGCTCGTCCACGTCGGCGCCGAGCGCCTCCAACACCGCTGTCGTCTCGTGGACTCGCTCCTCGGGAATGTGCGGGTCGACGTCGCTACAGCCGACGAACGCGGGCGTGCCGGCGAGCGGGCCCTCGTCGCCGTCCGCCGGCCCGCCCTCGCCGGATTCGACCGCGCCCGCGAGGTAGTCGTCGACGTCGACCGTCTCACCGATCAGGCCGCCGCTGAAGACGGCGAGCCCGCCGTAGCGGGTCGGGTTGCGGGCGACGAACTCGCTCGCGAGACACGCACCCTGCGAGAAGCCGCCGACGAGGACGCCGTCGCGGGCGATCCCGGCGTCGACCGCGCGATCGACCGCCGATCCGACCGCCCGGAGCCCGGAGCTCCGACCGGGCTCGTTGTCCGCGACCGGGGCGAGGAAAGAGTTCGGGTACCAGGTGTTGCCGGCCGCCGCGGGTGCGAGGATCGCGACCTCGCGGTCGCCGACCAACTGCTCGCCCAGGTCGACGACGCTGCGAGCGGTCGCGCCGCGGCCGTGGACGAGCACGAGCGCCGCGTCCGCGTCGTCGAGCGACGTTCCGGCCGTGACCAGCGGTTCGTCGCCGTGGGGGTCGTCCCCCGCGTGCGGTCCCGGAGAGCGGTCGGCCATCTCAGACCCCCACGCCGGCGTCGGCGTCCGGCAGGTCGTGTTTGTTCACGGGGAGTCCGAGCTCCTCGAGGGCCCCCTCCATGTGGCGGTCCTGGGCGAAGTCGGCGCCGTCCTCCTCGCGGAGGCGCTGCGCGGTCGCGAGCACTTCGCCCTTACGGTCGTCGGGAATCTCGTACTTGTCGGCCGACAGCTCGATGACGAGCCCGTTGTTGTCCTGAGTGTAAATCGAGTGGAAGATACCCCGGTCGAACACGTTGTACCCCTTCCCGGCCTCCTCGAGGGCCGCCATGATCTCCTCGTACTCGTCGGGTTCGACGCTGAAACACAGGTGGTGGACCGCCCCCGTGTTGACGCGCTGGCCGCGAGCGGACGCCCGCTCGTCGCTCACGAACACCGTGAGTATCCGGCCGTCGCCGGTGTCGAAGAAGAGGTGCGTCTGCGAGGGGTCGTCGAGGTTCGGCTGCCGCAACACGAGCGGCATCCCGAGCAGGTCGCGGTAAAAGGCGAGCGTGTCCTCCTCGTTGCTCCCCCAAACCGTAATGTGGTCGGTCCCGCTGGTGTGGAACGGTGCGTCCGGAAGCTCCGACGTGACCGGAGCCCGATTCTCGTCGCTCATACCGATCCGAAGGCGACCGAGCCGTATAAAATCGAGAGGGACAGGACCGTGACCGGCTGACACCGATGTTATCGGCGCGAGCGTTCGGCACGCTTCGTCGCCGTGCCCCGCGCGCCAGCAGCCGACGAACCACCGGATCGCGCGCTTCCGGTCCTCGTCCAGCGGTCGCAGTCGGTGAAATTTCAGGAAATTAACCCGAACAACGACCCGGGCCGACCGGAAATCAGTACCGCGACGGGATAAACGCCATCCCCGCGAGCAGTACCGAGGACAGCAGCGAGAGGACGAGTACGCGTGAAAGACCGCTGTTGTACTGGTTGAACCGATCCATCTCGGCGACTTGCGCCTCGTACGCCTCGATGTCCGTCGACATCCGAAGCGTCGACGCGTCGGGGAAGTGCGCGATGTAGTCCGTGTCGCCGAGCGTCACGACCGACTCCTGAGCGACGTCGATCGTCTCCGTCTGGGTCGCCTGCCACACGAGAACGGCGCCGTCGGCCGTCACCTCGTCGACGGTGACCGTCTGTCCGTTGTATTCGAGCGTCTCGCCCGTCGCGTACGAGCGTTCCTCGGGCTCGCGGAAGTACTCGTCGACGGGCACCAGCGTCCGCTCACCGGAACCGTCAGTCACCGCGACGTACTCGCCGTCGTCGAGGGTCACCGTCTGATTCTCGGCCGCGTCGTCGGCTTCGAGGATCGCCTGCCGGTCGAGCACCTCAACGAGGGTGAACTCGGTGGCGTTCCCCCCGGGGATCTCGACGCGCCAGTTGCGGTCGCCCACGGCGACCGTCGACCCGTTCGCCCACGTCTCGGACATCTCGGCGGTGTACTCGCGTTCGAGTGTCCCCGAAATCACCGTCGTCGCCGCACCGCCGTGCCCGCCGCCGCCTTCCTGCGTCTCCGAGATATCGGTTACCGTGTACGACTCTCCCCCAACTTCGATCGAATCTCCTTGAGAGACATCGATCTCCGGGTTCTCGAGCGCTATCTCCGGACTATCGGCCGTCGCGGTCAGCGCGCCCGCCACACCCGCGATGGCGAGGAACAGCGCGACGAACACGGCCACAGCGCGTCGTTGCATGGTTCACGCATGGGTCACCCAGTGTTTAACGGTTACTAAGCGGGTCAGTTCATGGGACCGATCACGACTGCCGAGTCCCGAAGAAAATTGAAAGCCAAGGGCCGGATTTGAACCGGCGTTGGGCGGCTCTGCAGGCCGCTGCGTCTGACCGGACTCTGCCACCTTGGCGCCAATCGCACCTACCGCTGTCGAGCGTTTAAGCCTAGCGGTCGGGTGCGGTTGCTCTGTGTATGAAAACAGCCCACGGACGTGCGGTCCGT
>NZ_SGTU01000218.1:0-675 GCF_005435195.1 Halorubrum sp. SP3
GGTGACCTGCTCGTCTTGCCCCCAGGTGTGGGCCTCGCCAGTCTCGGTACCGGGCGGGGGCATCACCGAGCGTGGTTCGGTTGTCAATTAGACATCGGTGTTAACCAACAATTCCGACGATATCGATCCGGCGTTGGTTAACCACTAAATCTGACGCAGCCACCCATACGGAGAGACCCGTAATCTCAAGTTGAAGAACGTAAGATAGGAAATATCACCATGGAAATCTCTGAGGAGCTTCAGACACTGTATTCTGCGACTGTCGAGGAACGGGACGGAGAGTACTATCTGTCGGTGCCAGCCCGAGAAATCGAGACGGGATCGCTCGAAGTCGAGGAGTCTGTCCGTGTAGCGCTACTCTCGCCAGCGTCATCGACAACGACACCTGGTGATGCCGCATCGAGCCCAGAACCGCCGACGGAACCTGCTGAGCCAACTGGACCGCCGGTTTCTGTGGGCGAGACACGAGAGGTTGACATCGAGAGTATTGGCGATCAGGGAGATGGCATCGCGAAGGTGGATCGTGGCTACGTAGTGATCGTTCCGGATACGGATCTCGGTGAAACGGTCACTGTCGAGATCGAGCAAGTACAGGATAACGTTGCGTTCGCCACGGTCGTTGATCGAAACCTTCGCCAGGCCCAGTAATTCAGCTTGACACTGAGTTGGTTACTG
>NZ_SGTU01000219.1:0-674 GCF_005435195.1 Halorubrum sp. SP3
TCCGGAACGCTCGGCGCGGCGTACCTCGCGGTCATCGTCGTCGCCGACGCGGAGGGTTGCGGTCTCAATGTCGCCCTGGAAGTTGATTGTGATGTTCGCAGTGTCACCGCGCTCCTCAGTGATGAAGCCCTGTTCGAAGGAAACGTCGCCCTCGGGGGCTTCGTTGATGTCGAAGTCACCGGACTCGGCGGTGACTGCCGAGTTGACGTCAGTAACTTCGATCGTGTAGGTACCCGTCTCGCTCTGGGTACCGAAGTCGACGGAGACCTCACCGTCACTGTCAATCGTGGCATCGACCGTGTCGACAACGTCGCCGTCAGAGTCGAGCAGGTCGGCCGTGATCTCACGATTGATCGTATCGGACGTGACTGTCGCAGTCACGGCGTCGTTGGTGGTGAAGTTACCCTCGTCGGCCTCTACGCTGAGACCGAGGCTGCGGATGTTGAGAACGACTTCTTCGTTAGCCGAGTTGGTGATGTTGTATTCACCAACCTCAAAGTCGTCCGTATCGAGGACGTAAATCTGGCTGTTCGAACCGGAACCACGGGTCCGGCTGACGCCGGGGCCGTCGATGTCGAACGCGTCGTCCTCAGCACCTTCGATCGCGACGTTCTCACCGGAGAACGCGTCGAAGAAGTCAGACTCGGCCACGCTGTTCGTGGGCGTGTAAACCG
>NZ_SGTU01000220.1:0-673 GCF_005435195.1 Halorubrum sp. SP3
AGCCCTGTCAATGGGGCCTTCCTCCCCGCAATCTGCGGGCGTCGAAGACGGCTGGCTATTCAACCAGCGAGGTAGTACGGTTCGCGTCAGCCGAACTGCTACGCCGTACATGGTTCACCCTCCCGTTGTGCGATATTCTCTGAAGCGTTCAGGTCCGCGTGGCGTCCTCGACCGCACTCCGAACACGAAAAGTGGTCGCCATCACGGGTTCCCATCGAACCACACGCTGATGGTACGCATCGACCTGCTCAACACGAATCCCAGCTCGCTCGGCTTTGTACGTGATGAACTGTTGGAGTTGGTGGAAAAACCACGAGTGAACGCCTGACCACGAGCTGTCCTCGCGGATACCTTCGAGGTCTTCCATCCGGATGACGGGATTCTCGAACTGTTGCGCGAACGTGATGAGGCGACGAGAGAGTTTGTGATTCAGGTCTTTGATTCGACGCTGTTCTTTGTCACCTACACGGTTACGTGCGCGAAGCGCACCCGCTTCCGAGAGCGAATCGCGTAGGGAACGGTATTTGCGTCGAACGTACTTCGTCTCACCACCAGACACCAGCATTGATTCGTCCTCACCGTAGGCGGTCACAGCGAGGATATGCCGTTCACCAATATCGACACCGATAGGCGTCTCACCCGACGTGTCGGTGTCGTATTCCACGTTGAACGT
>NZ_SGTU01000221.1:0-673 GCF_005435195.1 Halorubrum sp. SP3
AGTCGCCGTCGTGGAACGACTGCGTCCATTCGTCCCAGAGCTCGTGTTCGAGCGAGGCGTCGACGGGACAGTCAGCGAGTTCCCACGGGTCGTCGTAGGTGCGGAGGACATCGTGCCAGAAACGGGCATCAGGGTCGAGGTAGACGTGCGCCAGTTCCTCGGCACGCTCGGAATCGACCTTGCTCAGCAGCGATTGAAGTTCGGGCCGGGAGATTCCCAGTCCGGAACTGGATTCGGGCCGGTACTCGGCATCGAGAAGCGACTTCTCCAGCCCTTCCTCGACGAGCCACTCGGCGACCGCCCACCGTCGTGTGCGCGTCACGAGCACGTCCTCGTCGGTGACCCCTTCAACGGCCGCGACGCCGTCGTCGACGAGGAGATCGCGAATCTTCAGCAGGTCCTCGGAATTGTTGGGGAGATTCTCGGCGCCGTGTTCGAGGACGAATTGCACTGGATCGTCGTGCCCGTCCAGCACGATCTTCGTCTGGAGGCCCTGGATTGTCGGAAGGCCGCCCTCGCCGTTGAGCTCTTGGAAGAGCGTTTTGGCGACCTGCTTGCGGTCGCTCTCGTCGGCGTCCTCGTAGGCCGTACGAATTGAGGCCGCCTGTATGCGGTCGTTCTCGAAGCAGCGTGCCCCGAGCTTGCCGATGTGGGCTTCGATGGCACCACCAGT
>NZ_SGTU01000222.1:0-670 GCF_005435195.1 Halorubrum sp. SP3
GGGCAACGAGTATGTCGATAGTCCTGGTGATGGCACTATCGAGATAACCCTCGTGAATAACGACGATACCGATGGTAACGCGTCTGGCCTCAATCAGAACGCGAAGACTGTCTTCCGAAATCTGGTCACGATTACGAACAACGGTACGCAAGATGTGGAAACACTCAATCTCGAGTTTATTACCGGTGGTGATCTCACAGAGAGCGAGCTTGACAGCGTATTTGATTTTACTGTTTCCCCTAGCGGAAACGGGAATAACGGCAGCCAATCAACAATAGATAACGGAGACGACGTGATTTCAGACAGCTACTATTCGGATAATTCGCCACTCAGCGCTGGGGAGTCGATTAATTTTGGAATTTCGATTAATTTGCTCGATAGCGGGGTTAGCGATCTGCCTGCGGATGGTAGTTATACGCTTCAGATAACCGCTGAAACTGCGAATACTAACAACTAATATCGTCGGTTCACCACGGCGCCCCGACGAGTCCCGTTCGTTCCAGGCACCGTATTCGATGGCTGGCGACACCGGCTCGCCGCCAAGAATATACGTTAACACCAAGAAAACGGAGATAATCAGCGGTTATCGGTGATTTAGTCCCATGGGTCGAAAACGAAGTCGAGACCGCTCGCGTGGCGGGTCAAGCGGAATCGTCAGCCGCCGCAAAGT
>NZ_SGTU01000223.1:0-664 GCF_005435195.1 Halorubrum sp. SP3
CGGCTTCCCGGTCGTCGACGAGACGCCGGAGTTCGAGGCGGCGGTCGAGCAGGAGACGCAGGCGAAAGTGGATGCGAACCACCCGGACGGGATCGCGGACACGAGCACCGAGCGGATTCACGGTGTCACCCTCGAACAGGAGGAACGCATTCGGGCGCGGGAGGCCGAACTGGAGCACATCAGTGCTCAAGCGGAACTGGGCACGCAGGACGGTCGCGAGCAGCGCACGCGCGAGGTCGCCGCACACGGGAGCAAGCAGCGCCGGCGGAAGTTCAAAAAGCGGGCCGCAAGCGTGAACCCGAGAGTTGATCCCGACCGAGATGATCCCCGAACGGAGCTCTCACAGGATGAGCTGGCGACAGTGAACACGGAAGCAAACAGACTCGCGACGCGGTTGGATGGCTGGTCACGTGCGGCGATCAGTCGACGACTAGCCGACGCGGTCGTCAACGGCCGGGACCTGACGAGTGCGGTCGTGGGGGTGTTTGAGGAGCTACAGACGGCGCCTGGCCAAGTGGTTCCCATCGGGAAACTCGACGCCGTCGATCGCAAGGAGGTGAGTATCGACGGTCGCGTCAAGACCCTCTGGGACCCCTCGCATCCAAGCATCGCGCAAGTGGGACTCATCGCTGACGAGAGTGGGCACACCCGAGTCACCATCTGG
>NZ_SGTU01000224.1:0-663 GCF_005435195.1 Halorubrum sp. SP3
ATCCAGGAGCTTCAGTGGGGCGACTGGCTCACACAGGTCACCGCGAACATGGACTACCGGATGGCGATGGTCAACTGGTTCGGGGGTTGGGAGCCCGCACAGATGTACCGCGGCCTGTTCCACTCGGAAGGGTCGTTCAACTCCTTCGCGTACGCCAGCGACGACTTCGACGCCGCCATCGAGAACGCGGAGAGCGCCCCGTCGGAGGAGGAAGAGGTAGAGTACTACCGCGAGGCGCAGCGTGTCCTCCACGAGGAGGTGCCGTCGCCGATGCTGTGGTTCCGTGACGGCGCGATGGGGGCGACACCTTCCGTCGGTGGCCTCGATACGGTGTTAGCGCCGAACAACACCGAGGTGAACTTCAGCGAGTCGTGGCTTGACGAATGAGATCGGCCATCGACGCGGGGTTCGTCCGGTACGCGGCTCGGCGGGTCGGGCTCCTGATCGTCTCGCTTCTAGGCGTGTCGATCGTCACCTTCGGCATCGTCAACGTGCGCCCCGGCGATGTCGCACTCCTGATCTTGGGCAACCGGGCGAGTCCGGATCGGCTCGATGCGCTCCGGCAGACCCTCGGGCTGAACCGTCCGATCTGGGTGCGATACCTCGACTGGCTCGCCGGAGTCCTGACGGGCGACATGGGGGACTCCCTCCGCTTCGGCGACC
>NZ_SGTU01000225.1:0-660 GCF_005435195.1 Halorubrum sp. SP3
TGGCTGTCTTGTGGGGCGGTCAAACGCCCCCCATCCTCAGCCGAGTCATCGTCGTTCTCGTGTTCTCTGAAACGACTCTCTCCGCTGAGGTAGCGGTCTGCGATGTTCACCGCTCCGTTCACGTCCGCTTGGTACTCACCCATCCAACACGCATCGTTCGTACACTTGAATGTCGCCTGTCGTGGGCGGTATCCTACCTCACCGCACGCATGGCAATCTTTCGAGGTGTTGCGCGGGTTCACCGTTTCGACAGGGATACCCTTCTCGACAGCTTTGTAGCGTATCTGCGCGTGGAGTTTGGCGAATCCCCATCCGTGGAGACGGCGGTTCATGTACTCGCCATAGTCCATCGACTCCCGTATGTACGTCAGGTCTTCCAGAACAAGAACGGGATTCTCGACGGACTCGGCGTACTCCACGACTTTGCGGGTGACGCGGTGGAACACGTCGTCTATCTGGTCCCACAGGTCGTCCCCGAAGGACTCCGAGATACGCTCACTTCCGCGCGTCTGGAGTCGCCGTGTGGCGGTGAAGTAGGTCTTTCTGAGCCGACGGACGGTTTTGCCCTCGTCGGTCCACAGTTCGGGAGCGGTCGGAGAACCGTGCCTGTCGCGGTGACACACCGTGACGAGTGACGCTTCTCCAATATCGACTCCGATG
>NZ_SGTU01000226.1:0-658 GCF_005435195.1 Halorubrum sp. SP3
CGCAAAAACGAACTGCGCACTAAGGCTGTCCACCGCGTGGCCACCGACGAACTCGGAGAATCTGTCGCGATAGACGGCTGTCTCGGCACCTACGAACATCTCTACGAGACCGCGGCTGTCGACGGCGTCGAGTCGAAACACTACCTCGCGACTAGCTATCGCTGTCACTTCGATTGCGACGATCTGGAGATAGTCGGCGACGACCAACGTGTTGACCCTTGTGCTTGTAGGGGGCACACATGCTGCGAGCCCGCTTCGATACGGACTGACGGCCCACTCAGTCGTCATGAGCGGTGTCGGCGGGGTGCTACTGGTGGTGGCTGTCGTGTGTGCTGGCCTCCGGTTTGAGAACTAGTCGATCGCGATAACCACGGATAAAATCGTGCTTAGCTCGTCGACGCCGCACCCGCATCTCCGCCCGTTTGAACATTGCGTTCCTCAAGCAGCGTATCGACGATTTTGACGAGAGGAACGATTCCGGGTTCGACATCATGATCAGCCGCATAGTGAAGAAACGTCTCAATATCTCTGCGATTAAGTTCGCCGCTCGATACAGCATCCACAAGTGTTGTTTCCTCTGCTAAGACAATGTTGAGGACATCACGACAGGGCTCTGGACAATCAAACGTGCGCCTGCTGTCGGATCCCATGTGATCTA
>NZ_SGTU01000022.1:0-36139 GCF_005435195.1 Halorubrum sp. SP3
GGGCGACCGAAGGGAGCCCGAAGGACGCGCCCGACGAGGCTGGGGAGGCGTGAGGTGCGGTCGCTGTGCGGACGGGCGGGACTCAAAGGGGCAGTCGCGAGGGCGAAGGCGGCCGCAGCAAGCACCGCAGCGAACGGAGTGAGCGAGGAGCGAAGCAAGGCCCCCGAGTCCTCGCGACTGGGGCTTTGGAGCCGTTCGCCGTCGATCCGTAGTCGTATCTCTATAAGCGAGCGACAAGGGTGTAGAAAGCACTCCCCACCGTCCCCACACTCGAAACGTATCCCGCCACCGCCGACGAACAAAGCTTTACCGCGTCGCCCGCCTAGCTCCGGCAAATGGTACTCGACGACCTCGGCACGTCCCTGCGGAGCAGCCTCGACAAGCTCCAGGGGAAGTCCCGACTCTCCGAGAGCGACGTCGAGGAGATCGTCAAGGAGATCCAGCGCTCCCTCCTCTCGGCCGACGTCGACGTCTCCCTCGTCATGGAGCTGTCGGACTCGATCAAGTCCCGCGCGCTCGAAGAGGAGCCGCCGGGCGGCACCACCGCAAAGGACCACGTCCTCAAGATCGTCTACGAGGAGATGGTCGAGCTGGTCGGCGACTCCACCGAGCTCCCCCTCGAAAACCAGACGATCCTGCTGGCCGGCCTCCAGGGGTCGGGGAAGACCACCTCCGCGGCGAAGATGGCCTGGTGGTTCTCGAAGAAGGGGCTCCGTCCCGCGGTGATCCAGACCGACACCTTCCGCCCGGGCGCGTACGACCAGGCGAAGCAGATGTGCGAGCGCGCCGAGGTCGAGTTCTACGGCGACCCCGACAGCGACGACCCGGTCCGGATCGCCCGCGACGGCCTCGAAGCGACCGAGGACGCCGACGTCCACATCGTCGACACGGCCGGCCGGCACGCGCTCGAAGACGACCTCATCGACGAGATCGAGGAGATCGAGGGCGTCGTCGACCCCGACCGCTCGCTGCTCGTCCTGGACGCCGCGATCGGGCAGGGCGCGAAGGAGCAGGCCCGCCAGTTCGAGGAGTCGATCGGCATCGAGGGCGTGATGATCACCAAGCTCGACGGGACCGCCAAGGGCGGGGGCGCGCTGACGGCGGTCAACGAGACGGACTCCTCCATCGCGTTCCTCGGCACCGGCGAGACGGTCCAGGACATCGAGCGGTTCGAGCCCTCGGGGTTCATCTCGCGGCTGCTCGGGATGGGCGACCTGAAGCAGCTCTCCGAGCGCGTCGAGCGCGCGATGCAGGAGACCCAGGAGGAGGACGAAGACTGGGACCCGGAGGACATGCTTCAGGGGGAGTTCACCCTGAAGGACATGAAGCGGCAGATGGACGCGATGAACAAGATGGGGCCGCTCGACCAGGTGATGGACATGATCCCCGGGCTCGGCGGCGGGATGATGGACGAGCTCCCGGACGACGCGATGGACGTCACCCAAGACCGGATGCGCCGCTTCGAGCGCATCATGGACTCGATGACGGAAGAGGAGCTTGAGAACCCCCGCGTCGTCGGCCAGTCGCGCACGGAGCGCATCGCCCGCGGCTCCGGCACCGACGAGGAGACGGTCCGGCAGCTCTTGGAGCAGCACTCGATGATGGAGGAGACGATCGGCCAGTTCCAGGGGATGGGCGAGGGCGACATGCAGCGCATGATGAAGAAGATGGGCGGCGAGGGCGGCGGCCTCGGCGACATGATGGGCGGCGGGAAAGGGCCGTTTTAAATAAGATACTGTCCGCGAATCGGTTATCGACCGTTGCTCTCGCGGGTGACGGCGGATTTTTTCAGGCACCCAGCCCTTCGGTTATAAATGGCTGGCTCTGTTGAAATTCTCAACAGGTGACACATTCTGACCCGCTTGCGGTCAATACAGGGTTCTTACAGACCAGATTCGGACTATACCACTCTTAATGCTGTCAAGAACGTCTTGCGAGATACAGAGGATCAGTACAGCAGTGAGTTCCAAGGCTATTTTACTCAGTAGAGAATGGTTAAAATAATGGGTCGATGGGATCGTGCTGTCACTCCTGTTGTCTCGACTATTCTCGTGGTCGCAATTGTGGTAGTTTTAGCTACAACGATTTCCGTGTTTTTGGCTCTGGTGAATCACTAAGCGGCGTCGGCTTCAACCGTGAGAACTTGGAAAATGAAGCGAAAATCGGCGATGCCGTGCGAGCGCGAACGTGGTCTCATAATGTTCGTGAACTCGTCGTGAAATGTGTCATTCACAACATCAAACGTGTTGTGATACCGTGAAATCAACCGCTATATGGCGATTTATCAGAGCAGTCACTGTTGATTCCACATCCCGAGCGCGAGCGAACATCCGGCGAAGGAGACAATCATTTTACTCACGTAGAGAGGTTATTTCACCGTGAATTGGAGGTGGTATCGGATGGCGCTAGTTGCCGCGGTGTTGGTCGCGGGTGTCCTCCGCTTCGAGTGGGACCCACAGCTCTTGCTGTTCGTCTACTGGGTCGAAGCGGGTATCGCGGCCGGTCGGGGCGTCCTCCAATCCCTGTTTGCTGAGCTCCCGCCCTCGGAGGCGTACAGACCGTGCGGCACGAGGATGCCGTTCCCGCTCGCGGCGCTCGCGGACGTCCGCGGCGGCGTCCGCTTGGCGAGTTGGCTCCCCCCGGTGTACCCGCGGAACGTCCCGTACGTTGTCCTAGCGGTGATTCCGATCGCGGCCTTCTGGCCGCTCGCCGGACTCCTCTTGACCGGTGCGGTCGCGCCGGTCGTCACGACGTTCGCGCCACCACAGACTCTCTGGCTGGCGGTCCTCGCCGTTGTGGTCGGCCAAGCGGTCCGATTTGTTGACTGGCTCCGGACGGAGACGTACGAGTCGACGGCCGCCACCGGCGGCAGTACTCGGCGGTACCTGGTACTCGTGGTCGTCCTCGCGGTCGTCGCCCCGCTCGCGCTAGAGGGCGCGGCGGCCACGGGCGTCGGCCGCCTCGGCCTGGGGTTAGCAGTCGTCGCCGTGCGGGTTGCCTACGACCTCGTCGAACTCCGCCACCCGGGGTGGGTCGAGTCGGCCGTGTTCAGCGACGAGACCGTCGGGGGCGAACGGTCGGTCGAGGCGCCCGACGGCGAGCCGGTCGCGTCGTTCGAGAGCGACCGCCGCGGCACGCTCGTCGCCTCGGTGATCGGCGGTGTCCTCGTCTCCGTGCTGGGAGTGATGCTGTTCCCCGTTCTGGTGGGTGGGTTGGTCGGACTGCTCGTCGGCGGTGGAGTGCTCACCACGCCGTCCGGCCCCGTCGTCGGCGCCGCGGTCGGCGTCGCGGTCGTCGTCGGCGTCCGGGTCCTCGTCGAACTCGTCGTCGGGTGGGTGGTCAGCGCACACGTGGTCTATCATGTCTACCCGGACGCAGTCGTGGCCCACAACGAGTTGACGGGCGCGACGCAGTGGTCGGTTCGCCGCGCCGAGATCACCGAAGTTACCCCGTCTTCCGACCTCTTCGCCGGGGTACTACCCGAGTGGTACGACACGGTCAAGATCACCACCGCGGGCGGCGAGAGCCACACGCTGGGGTACTTCGGCGACGTCGAGTCGGCCGCGAGACTGCTCGACGGCGAGGGTGCAGGCTGAACTCGGCGTGCGTCAGGTCTGAGGCGCGTTTCCGGGCCGATTCTCAGATCAGGAGTGAATCGAGAAAAATCGCTAGAAGGCGTTTGATTTCACGGTTTCACGGCTCGCTTGATGTTGTAGACCGCACACATCAGAACAATTTCACGAAATTCGCGGTACCACGATCGGGCACGCACCGCGTGGCCGAGCGTCCGCTTGATCGTTGAGAAGACGGTTTCAAACAGCGCCCTCTGGCCGTATAGAGACTCGTCGATTCGCGCGTTATGCGCGCAATCGACGGGTCGGAACTCACGGTGTTTGATCAGCGGTCTCACGCCTTCTTCGCGCAATTTCTCGCGTAATCGCTGCCAATCGTACCCTTTGTCGGCCGCGAGGCTGGCAATCTCGCCCGCGTTGCGGCAGGCGAGTTGCCAGCCGATCTGCGTGTCGTGACGTTTCTCGGTCGTACAGTGAACGTCAAGTACAGCTTGTGTTTTTGTATCGACAAGCGCGATCGTTTTCAGCGTTTGAACGCGGTAGTTCGTCCGGCGGCAGTAGTGCTTGCTGGCGGTTTCGCGGTCGAAGAACGTCGCGTCCATCGCGGTGTGATCAGCGGTGTCGTGCAACTGCGCCGAGAGGCGCAGCAGCACTCGCCAGATCTTCATCTTTAATGTGTCAAACGCCTTGACTAGCGTCGAGTGATGCGGGAGATCGGACGTTTCGAAACCGATCTCGGCCACTATTTGTGGCATCTCGCTCAAGAGATCAAGCGCCTCGCGGTAGGATTTCTCTAGGTAAATCCGGAGACAGTGGAGAGAAACGACGGCGTAGTCGGCGAAGCCCCCACACCCCCTTCGGGGGCGGCGGCTTCGCCTCGGCCACCAACAGCATTTTTAGCTACGTGACCGCCTTGCTCGTGAAGCGGGAGATATTCGACATAGGCATCGCCGATTTTCCGCTTCACTTCCTTTGATGTGACGACCTATCCCGCCGTCTTACAGCGATTCACCAGAGCCGTGTTTTTGTTTGGTGCTACAGAGAATCTAAACGAGCCTGCGCCAACCGTTGGCCAGACGAGTGGAGAGTTTGAGCCAGGGGCGGATGCCCAGCGTGTACGTATTACGCACATATCTGGAGAGGGCGTTCCCGCTGAAGAATTGGAAATTGTCGTTCGGGCATCTGGCCCCGATGTGGATACTGAAGCACGACTGGTTAACCTCCCCGAGTTTGATGAGGAGAAAGATCCTGAGAACATAATATTGTATTTCAATAAAGAAATTGAGAGTAACGATCCAAACACGTGGGGCGTTGGTGACACAATCCAATTTGAAATAAACGTGGGAGGAGCCGATTTTCGTGAACCGCCAGTAGGTAGTAATCCTGATGCTGACGAACTTACGGTTCTAATTGTTCATACTCCTTCGAGCGCTGTTATTGTTAAAAAAACGTTCACACCGTAGGTGGAATATATGGGCTCTGTGTTCAGCACGACTCAAAAAATATCAAAAATTATGTATTTCGACAGAGCCTCGGAAATCAATAAATATCCCACCTACGGCCCGGGAGGTTCCGCCGTTCGCTCTGGGGAGAACGTCACGTCAGGGCTAAGATAGACTCTGTAGCGATATGTATGTAGTTTCGCGACGGTCGACGGGTTTCAGCGACACTCCGGCTTGTCCCGTTCCGTAGGGTCGCCGGTCGCCGCGGCCGCGACTGCGGTCGTTCTGGCGATGGGCTGTTTGTCGTTGACGCCGATAAAAAGGATCTCAACCGAGTCTCCCGGCTCCATCGGGCGGTCGCCGCTGAAATCGATCGGATACCTGTTTTCGACGCGAAAGAAGGGTTCGTCGCCGCCGCGAGCGATGTCATTCTGGTTCGACTCGACATATTGCTCACCAATGTCTGACACGTCGGTACCGGTTCCCCCCTGTTGGTACCGGTTGTGAGCCATCCGGATTGTCAGTGTCTCACCGACGCCGAAATCGCCGGTACAGAACTCCCCGACATCGCCGTCGTGGAACGTCTGACCGGTGTCCGCGTCGAAGCGGTTGGGGTTCAGGAACCGAACCTGACCGCCCTCGCCGTCGCTACCCTCCCAGCTGACCAGTATCGAACCGATCTCGTCGCCTTGGAAGGTCGGCCCTGCGACGTAGGGCACTCGAACGACGTCAATGTCTCCGCGGGGGGGATTGCTGTTACCATTGTTCCACCCGCCCCACGATCGGTGTTCGGGCCCGAGCGTCACCTCCGCGTCGCCGAACCCGCGCAGCTCTTGGGGCTCTGGGAGCTCGCTCTCGAAGTCAAGAACGACGACGCCGATGGTAGCAGCGAGTATCACCACGATGGCGACCATGAGAATCGTGGCAACGACGGTCGTAACGCCGCGGTCACGGCTACCGTCCATCGCTCACTCCGGCGCAGGCGACCTGACTGCCACTCATACCAATACAACGGCCTGTTCCGGAAGTATACATTTCGATCCACATATCAGTTCTAATAGCCATTATTGCTGTTCAGTTACACGCCATGTGAGATTGAGACACATGCGCGCTGTATTCAGCAGGACACCGAGAACAGATCACTTGTTGAGAATTTCAACGGAGCCGTACCGAGGCATTTCAAACTCGGTGAGCGCTGCTCGTTCATATTGGTGTGTAACGCATGGAGACATCGTGCGAAGCCGACTAAGCGGCCAGCTCTAGCGACCAGTAGCATGAAAAATCGAGGTCGGGAGGCTACTGGGTGTCGTCCGCGAACACTGCGCCGAGCGAGTCGTCACCTGCCTGCCCAACCGCGATTGCTGAGACTGCGGCGCCGCCGTCAAGTTCGGTGTCAGGCAGCGAGAGCGCGATGTCGTCGCTTCCGTGCGGGAGGACCTCAAGATCGTAGGAGCCAGCGTCAACAGGAACGTACTCGCTGGCGCTTCGGAATTCGATATTTTCACACAGGGTCGGACCACCGTTAGCGACTCGCACGTCGACGGCGGGAGCGTCCGGTGAGGCATGAACAAACCGGACGTGAGTTTGGTCGGCTTCGACATCACCGGGGGCGTCGGAAAGTACTGTACACTCGGCTTCAGCGAGCATACCAGTCGCAAGCGCCGAGTACGCGCGGTCTGCCTCAAGTTCGACTGTCAGATCGAGGACTGCCTCGTCGTCGCCATGCGGCGTGACAGCGATCTCGTGGCTTTCAGCTGGCAGCTCGGCGTACTCGCTGATGGTTTCGAATGGCACGTCTTCGAAGGCGATTTCGCCGTCGACGTGGACATCGACGTTCGGTGCGTCCGGACAACAGTGACCAACGCGGACGGATGCGGTTTCTGCCATACCAATTCTTGTTGCTCGTGCCAGAAGTTTCAATCTATATATGTGAACAAAATATATTATATATGGGTATGAGCCGTACGGGGAACACCGGAGCACGCAGTTTGTGCTCCCCGAGGCGGCGTTGTATACCGACTTCAGCTACAGAGGCGAAAACGACCGCAACTCCAACTCGGCCAGCGAGCGATGGACCGGGTCCGAGCAGGACTTCGGTCAGGGGGCCAGTCGTTTTCGTGTGCGTGAGAGCAGAACCGACCCAAGTTATCGAAGACGAAGGGCGCGTCGTGGGCCTGTCTTCTCATCAGACTCATCGGTTTCCTCGCTGTCTCGGCATTGGACTGGAGCTGCCGCGTGGTCGTCCAGCGAGGGTTCATCGGTGTGCTGTTCCGCTCTGGTCGAGATAGTCGTCTGTGTGCTCGACTCGCGCGCTGTATCTCGCACGACGATCCGAATGTCTCCCTGAATTGGTAGAACTCCCGATATTCAACCCGCACTCTTCAGCGACCAGCTGTTTCAGGCGAGAACGTGTCTGTAGAATAGGATTTCAACAGAGCCAAATAGCTGATTGCGGACCGACGGAGAACGTCTCCAAAGCCAGCTGTTTATTTATAAATAGTTGACTGCGGATCGACGGGGAACACCTCCAAAGCCCCAGCCGCGAGGGCGGCACACGCTCGCTGCGCTCCTCGCTCGTTCGCTCCGCTCACTCGCTGTGGTGCTTACGTCGCCTGCGCCGCCCTCGCGGCTGCCCCTTTGAGTCCCTCCCCGCCCGCGACCGCACGGCACCTCACACCTCCCCAGCCTCGTCGCTGGCACCCTCCGCTTCGCTTCGGGAGCCAGCGACTCCCTCGCGCGTGCTGACTCGCGGCCGCCGAGGGCGGCCGCTCGCAGGCACGCGCCACCGCGGGAATCGAGATGACAGATCGATCCTTACCGGCAGCCGCCGAGCGCTTCAGGCCCTTTATACGGGTGACCGGGCTACGGCTTGGCGATGGACCGGGACCGGATCGGCGAGTACGACGCCTTGGTCCTCGTCTCGCTCGTCTGGTTCCTGGGGAAGTTCGTTCGCTACCTCTTCCCGCCGCTGTTCGAGTCGATACAGGGCGCCTACGGCGTGAGCAACGCCACCGTCGGGACCGCGTTCACCGGCTTCATGCTCGTGTACGCCCTCCTCCAGTTCCCGAGCGGCGCGGTCGCGGACCGGCTCGGGCCGGTTCGGGTGATCGTCGCGGGCGCGCTCGTCGCCGGCGCGGGGTCGCTCGCGATCGTCTTCAACGCCCCGTTCGCCGCGCTCGTCGCCGCGATGGTCGTCATCGGCGCGGGGACGGGGGTCCACAAGACGGTCTCGGTGCGGCTGATCGCCCGCGTCTACCCCGCGCGGACCGGGCGGATGCTCGGCGCGCACGACACGCTGGGCGCGATGGGCGGGGTCGCCGCGCCCGCCGTCGTCGTCGCCGTCCTCTCGGCGCCGCCCGCGCTCGCGGCCGTCCTCGCGCGGCTCCCCGGCGCCGACTGGCGCGCGCCGTTCCTGCTCACCGGCGTCCTCGCCGTCGGGCTCGCGGTCGCGACCGCGGTCCGGCTCTCCGGGTCGCCCGCGGCGACCGGTCCGACCGACGCCGACGGCGACGACTCGCCGGAGGCGCGAGAGTATCTCCGACTGTTCCGGAACCCGCGGTTCTCGGCGTTCGTGCTGGTCACGGTCGGGTTCTCGTTCGCGCACAACGGCCTGGTCGCATTCCTTCCCCTGTACCTCTCGGAGGCCGCCGACCTCGCGACGTCGACCGCGAACCTCCTGTACTCGCTGGTGTTCGCGGTGACGTTCGTCCAGCTGGTCACCGGTGACCTCTCCGACCGCGTCGGTCGCTTCCCCGTGATGGTCGCGGCGCTCGGGCTGGCGGCGACGGCGCTCGTCGCGCTCGTCTCGCTCCCGGGACTCGGCCTCGGTGCCGTCGCCGCCGCGGTCGTCGTCGCCGCCTTCGGCCTCGGATCGCACGGCTTCCAGCCCGTGCGTAGCGCGTACCTGATGGAACTGCTCCCGGAGCGACTCGCCGGCGGAGGGCTCGGCGTCGTTCGCACGCTCCTCATGGGCGCCGGCGCGCTCGCGCCCGGCGCGGTCGGCGTCATCGCCGACGCGGTCGGCTTCCGTCCGGCGTTCGCGCTGCTCGCCGGCTCGATGGGACTGGCGGCGGTCGTCGCCGCCGGCCTCTGGCTCACGGAGTGAGCGAAGGCGACCGAATCGCGGACCGCGAGAGCGACCGACTCAAAGATCGCGGACCCCTTGCCCTCTCACCGCTCACGCCTCTTCGTCCGTCTCCCGCAGGATGAACGGGCCGATGGAGAGGGTGCGCTTCGTCACCGTCGCGATCCGCAGGATATACGAGAGCAGCAGCGCGAACGGGACGAGCGAGGCGGCGACCGCGGCCGCGACCAGAAGCACGACGCTCTCGACGCCGAGAACCGCTCCCCCGTACCGCCCGGCGTCGAAGAAGGCGACCATCGCCGCCGCAACCAGCAGCGCCGGAACGGCCGACGCGAGGATCCGCCGGGACAGGTCGATCAGCGCCCACTGGAAGTACAGCGTCTTGAAGTGTTCGCGGGCGGGGCCGAACAGCCGCAGCGACCCGATCAGGTCGTCGAGCGCCGCGGCCCCCTCGTCGTCCAACGCCTCCCCGTGGCGCTCGCGGAGCCGTCGGGCGGCGAACAGCTTCCACGAGTAGTTGAAGTCGAGGACGGCCGCGATCACCTCGAACGCACCGAACCGGCCCCCGTCGAGCTTCGCCACCGTCTGTTCCGCGTTCTCGACGACGGCCTCGGTCAGGTCGTCCGTCGTCCGCACCAGATCCTCGTCGGTCGAGCCCGAGACGGCCTCGCGGAAGGTCGTCGCGTGGTCGCTCGCCGCCTCGACGAGGGCGCTGAGAAACGCGGCCGGCTCCGCGGGGCTGACGGGCTCGTCGAGGACCGCCGCCGCGTCCTCTCGGAATTCCATCGCGCCGTCCATCCGCTCGCGCTGGTCGCCCACGGCGCCGAGCTCCTGCGAGAGCACGAGCTGGTTCAGGGTGAGCACGAGCGTGACGCCCGTGATGGTGGCCGTGAGGAGCCCCTGAAACAGCGTGTCGACGGAGTCGCCGCCGCGGAGGGCCTCGGCGGCGCCGGGGAGGAGGGCCCCGACCGCGACCAGCCCGAGGAACACGAGCGAGAGGATGATCGCCGTGACGAGCCGGCGGTCGGCGTCGAGCAGGAGCCACAGCGCGGCGCGGCTCCGGTCGGCGCGCTCGCGGACGCTGTCGTCCGGCGCGTCGCTCGCCTCGGTCATGTCTCGGGCTCCCGCGCCGGAGCGAAAAAGCCACCGGGGTTTGACCGGAGCGGACGGCGGTCCGCTCTCTCCTCAGTCGAGCGTTCCGGGGTCGAACGCCGCCGGGTCGAACTCGCGGTCGCGGAGGCGGTCGGGGTCGACCGCGCGCAGCACGGACTCGTCCGTGGCCTCGAGGACGACGGGCGGGGCGACGCCGTCCTCTGCCGCCTCCAGCCAGCGACCGACGCAGAGGCACCAGCGGTCGCCCGGCTCCAGCCCGGGGAAGTCGAACTCGGGACGAGGCGTGATCAGGTCGTTGCCCCGCTCGCGGCTGTATCGCAGGAACTCGGCCGTGACGACCGCACAGAGCGTGTGCTCTCCGACGTCGCCGTCCACGTCGCGGCAGTGGCCGTCTCGGAGGTAGCCGGTCGTCGGGTCGCGGCCGCAGGGGGCCAGCTCGCCGCCGAGCACGTTGCGGTCGCCGCGGTCGTCCGCGTCGTCGTCCGCTGACACGCGATCCGCTTCCGTCCCCGTCGACATAAGTGGGACGCCGCCGAACCGTCGACAATGAGCCGTAACGACGAGGTCGCGACCCGACTGGAGGAGTTCGCTGACCTCCTCGAGGCGACGGGCGTCGAGTACAAGCCGACCGCCTACCGACGGGCGGCCGAGAACGTCCGCGACCACCCCGCGCCGATCGAGGGGCTCGCGGCCGACGGCGAGGACGCGGTCGCCGAGATCGACCGCGTCGGCGACGCCATCGCCGCGAAGATCGTCGAGTACGTCGAGACCGGGGCGATCGAGGAACTGACCGAGCTCCGCGAAGAGCTCCCGGTCGACATGGCCGGGCTGACCGCGGTCGAGGGCGTCGGTCCGAAGACGGTCGGCTCCCTGTACGACGCGCTCGGTATCTCGGACCTCGACGAGCTGGAGGCCGCCGCGGAGGCGGGCAAGATTCAAGAGGTGTCCGGCTTCGGCGCGAAGACCGAACAGAACATCCTCGACAACGTCCCGTTCGCCCGAGAGGCCCGCGAGCGCACCCGCCTCGGCGACGCCCGGCCGCTCGCGGACGACGCGCTCGCGTCCCTCACCGCCCTCGACTCCGTCGAGTCCGTCGAGGTGTGCGGGTCGATCCGGCGGTGGAAGCCGACGATCGGTGACGTCGACCTGCTCGTGGCCAGCGAGGAGCGCGAGCCGATCGTCGAGGCGTTCACCGACTGGGACGCCGCGGACGCGACGATCGAGGCGGGCACCGGGAAGGCGAGCGTGCGCGCGGACGGCACCCGCGTCGACCTTCGGGTCGTCGACCCCGACGAGTTCGGCGCCGCGCTCCAGTACTTCACCGGGTCGCGGGCGCACAACGTCGCCGTGCGCAACCGAGCGATCGACCGCGACCTCAAGCTGAACGAGTACGGGCTCTTCGACGTGAGCGACGTCGACGGCGAGGGAGTCGACGACGCGGCGGACGGCGACGCCGAAGACGCCGACTCGACGCGGGCCGGCGAGCGCGTCGCGGGCGCCGAGGAGGCCGAGGTCTACCGCGCGCTCGACATGGACCCGGTCCCGCCGGAGCTGCGCGAGGACCGCGGCGAGGTCGAGGCGGCCGCCGAGGGGCGGCTCCCGTTCCTCGTCGAGCCGGGCGACCTCCGCGGCGACCTCCACACCCACACCGACTGGTCCGACGGCGGCTTCTCGATCGCGGAGATGGCGGCGGCGGCCGCGGAGCGCGGCTACGACTACCACGTTGTCACCGACCACGCGACCGGGCCGGGGATGGTCGGCGGGGTCGGCCTCGACGAGTCCGACCTCGAGGAACAGGCCGCGGCGATCGCCGAGGCGGCCGAGGAGGTCGAGATCCCGATCCTCCACGGGATAGAGGCCAACATCGACGCCGACGGCGGCCTCTCGACCGACGACGAGGTCCTCGCCGCCCTCGACATCGTCGTCGCGTCGCCGCACGCCGCGCTCGGGCAGGACGGCGAGGCGGCCACCGAGCGCCTGATACGGGCGGTTGAACACCCGCACGTCGATATCCTCGGTCATCCGACCGGCCGCCTCATCAACGAGCGGCCGGGGCTCGATCCGGACGTCGGGGCGGTCGCCGAGGCGGCCGCCGCGAACGGGACCGCCGTCGAGGTGAACGCGAACCCCGCTCGACTCGACGCCGACGGCGAGTTCGTTCGGGCCGCGATCGAGGCGGGGGCGACGATCGCGATCGACACCGACGCGCACGCGCCCCGCGAACTCGACAACGCCCGGTACGGGATCCACACCGCGCGGCGGGGCTGGGCCGAGACGTCGACCGTGCTCAACGCGCGATCGCTCAACGGCCTCCGGTCGTTCATCCTGTAGGTGACGGGCCGCTCCCGGACGCCGCCCGCCCGAGCTTGACATCCTCCCCGCGCTAAAGCGCGAGGCCTTCTCCTCGATTCTCCGTAACCGGTTTGCCCGCCCGCCGTCTACTCGCCGCTAATGGAACGCGAACGGGCCGTCGATCGCTTGGAGTCGCTCGTCGACCGCGTCGCGGACGAGCCGATGCCGGTGCCCGTCCGCGAGGTGTGGGCGTTCGGGGACGTCGCGCTCGGCCTCGACCCGGTCGACCGCCTCGACGTCTACCTCACGAAGGACGTGATCATGGGCGGCGACGCCGACGCGGCCGCCGCGTTCGAGGCCGAGTACGGGGTGAAAGGCGTCGGCACCACGGTCGACGCCGCGTGGGCCGAGGCGAACCCGGACCGCGTGCGCACGAGCGACAACGGGTACGCGGCGCCCGAGAAGTGTCTCGCGGCCGAGCTGGTGGAGGACCACGAGCCGATCCACCTGGAGGTGTGTAACGCCGGGTTCGAGGACAACGTCCGCCAGCGCCTGACGGGGGCGCTCGCCCGCGACGCCTACGAGGAGGTGCTCGACCCGCGCGGGGTCTGCCTGTGGGTCGACGGCGAGCGCGACGACGAGGCGTTCGACCGCCTCCGCGAGGCCTCGCTCGCGATGCCGACGCTGCCCGCCGCGCTCGGGATGCTCGGCGCCGACGAGGACGCCGCGAACGCGGCCGCGGACGTGCTCAAACAACAGCGCGCCGAGCAGGAGGGTGCGTCCGTGCGCGGCGACATGGTTTGACTCGAACCTGTCGCGCCGCTATTTATAAATGACCGCGGCGGCGCGTGCCCGCGAGACGGCACACGCGAGGGAGTCGGGCGGCCGGAGCGAAGCGGAGGCCGGCCGACGAGGCTGGGGAGGCATGAGGTGCTGTGCGGGGTGGGACTCGAAGGGGCAGTCGCGAGGAGGAAGACGCGCGACGCAAGGACCGCAGGCGCGAACGAAGTGAGCGCCGAGGACCGCAGCGAGCGCATCGACTCCTCGCGACTGGGGCTTCGGCGGTGTTCTCCCTCGATCCGCAGTCGGTTATCTATAACTGGGTAACAGAACCGACCGATTGAGACTTATAAAAGACCAGCTGATCGCCTCGGTTCACGCCCCTTTCATCACTCCACTCGTCCCACGGTCACGTCGAAGGGGACGTACTCGACGCGCTCGTACGCCTCGGCGCCGATGGCGTCGACGACCTCCCGACCCATCTCGCGCCAGCGCCCGCGGAGGTCGTCGTAGGCCGCCTCGGAGGTCGCGGCGATTAACTCCTTGCGGTGGTCCGCGAGCCCCGCGCCGGAGGCCTTCCGCGCCGCAGACCGCAGCGCGGCCTCGGCGTACGGCGGCTCGGTCCGCTTCTCGTGGACGTAGCGCCGCGTTCGCACGTCGACCAGCCCGGCCGCGTCGAACGCCTCCCGCACGCGGTCGCCGAGCGCGACGTCCGTCTCCACCCCGTCGACGTACGCCTCCCGGGCCTCGCGCTCCAGCCGCTCCTCGGCGTCGACCGTCGAGGCCACCCGCACGTCGGCGTTGTCCGGCTCGACGGCGGCGACGAGGTCCGAGGAGACGCGGGCGAGTTCCCGGACCGCGGCGGCCGGGTCCGGGAGGTTGATCAGGAGGGCCTGACAGACCGAGAGGTCGACCGCGTCGTCACCCACCGGGAGCCGGGTCGCGTCGCCCGCGACGTAGTCGATACGGCCGCTCGCTTCCGGCTTCAGTTCCTCCTCGCGAGCGACCGAGAGAAGTTCCGGGTCGGCGTCGACGCCGGTCACGGTCGCGTCGGTCTCCGTCCTCGCCCCGTCCGCGTCCGCCCCGTCCGCCTCCGCGTCCACCGCCGTCCCGTCCGCCCCGTCCGCCCCGGTCGCGTCCGCCTCCGCGGCCAACACCCTCGTCAGCTCGCCCGTTCCGCAGCCGACGTCGAGGACGCGCTCGCGGCTCGAGAGGTCCAGGTCGACGAGGGCATCACGGCCGTCGTTCCACATCCCGCGACGGGTGTGTTCGAGGTATTCGGCGGAGAAGCGTCGCACGGCCCCGCTTCGTCGCGAGCGAAAATAAACGTCCGGAGATCGGTCGCGGCTCGGTCCTCCCGCGCGTTCCTCACTCGTCCTCGCGGCTCTTCCCGTCGTCCTCGTCGCCGCCCTCCCCGTCGCCGTCGTCGCTCCCGAACCCGAGGAGGTCGGCGCCGAGGACGCCGGTCACGCCGGCGCAGTAGCCGACGAACGCGCTGCTCAGTCCGATCGCGGCGAAGCTCACCGTCACGTCGCCGATCGCCGGGTTCCCGCCGTTGACGCCCGGGACCCCGACGACCGTCCCGAGGAGGACGAACCCCCCGAGGACGACCGCCGGGACGACGCCGACGGCCAGACACGCCGGTCCCCCGCAGCGCGCGTACGCCCCGGCGGCCGCCAGCGGCCCGGGAGCGTAGAACACCAGCAGCGGCAGGAGCCGGTCGGTCAGGGCGCTCGCCGCCGTCACGTCCGCCGACTCGGCGGCGAACGCGGCGACGAGCGCGAGCGTCACGGCGCCGGCGAACCCGACCACCAGCCCGACCGCGCGAACGCGGCGGCGTCCGAACAGCAACGCCTCCGTGGTGGGCATGTCCGCGGATCGCTCGCGGGGTTACTTAAATCCGCGTCGGACGGACGGCGTCTTCGGGGAGAACGGCGACTCGGCGGCGGGGACGGGGACGCCTCAGTCGCGGCGGAGCTCGCGCACCCGGTCGATGTTCCACGCGAAGCTCTTCCCGTCCTCGGTCGGCGTCTCTAAGGCGAGCGGCGCGTCCGCCAGGTCGGGGTGGTTGAGGAACCGCTCCATCCCCGCCTCGCCGATGTGCCCCTCGCCGATGTGGGCGTGTTCGTCCTTGTTGGTGCCGCACTCGTGTTTCGAGTCGTTGAGGTGAACGTACTTCAGGTGCTCTAAGCCGACCACGTCGTCGAACTCCGCGACCGTCTCGTCGACCGCCTCGGGCGTCGAGAGGTCGTAGCCCGCCGCGAACGCGTGGGCGGTATCGACGCAGACGTCGATGTCCGTCTCCGTGCGGTCGATGATCCCGGCGAGGTGTTCGAACTCGCCGCCGAGCTTCGTCCCCGCGCCCGCGTCGCTCTCGATCAGGATCGTGACCCCGTCGGGAACGTCGAGGTCGTCGATCACCGACGCGGCGTTGTCGAGGCCGCCCTCCACGCCGGCGCCCGTGTGCGCGCCGAGGTGGACGTTGACGTACGGGATTCCCAGCTTGTCGGCCGCGTCGACCTCAGCTTGCATCGAGTCGAGCGACTTCTCGCGGAGTCCCTCCTTCGGCGTACAGAGGTTCACGAGGTAGGAGGTGTGGATCACCCACGGCCCCTCCATGTCGCGTTCGGTGCCCTCGCGGAACCGCTCGGCCTCCTCGTCGTCGATGTCCGGGTCCTGCCACACCTGCGGCGAGTGGGTGAATATCTGTCCGCAGTTGCCGCCGACCTCGACCTGGTTCGCGACGGCGTTGTCCACGCCGCCGGCGATGGAGACGTGCGCGCCGACCTTGAGACTCATACCGGACACTGTGGGGCGGTCAAAAAAGCCCCTTCGGAACCGGGCGGACACCCCACGATACCCCCCGAAGCCGTCTATGCCCCCCCGCTCCCGGGTCGCGTTCGGATCCACTCCTCGTCGCGGTACTTCTCCTCGACGAGCTCCGCGGCTCGCTCCAGCTCCGCGTCCGTCCACGACCCGTTCATGTCGACGGTCGCCTCGGGCGCCGCGCTCGCCCAGTCGGCAAGCGCTGCCTCGATCGCCGAGACCGCGTCCGCGCGGTCGACGTCGACCAACTCGTTCATCCCGACGACGCGCTCGCGGAACGCCTCGGAGGTCACCGGCGGGTCGTCGAAGACGCCGAGGTGTCGCCCCGCGTCGACCGCGAACGTCAGCGACCCGTGCTGGATCACCGCCTCTCGCTTGCGGTACTGCGCGTTGCCGGCGATCTTGCGGGACCGGTCGTCTTCCGGCCCGGAGGCCACCACGTCGTGCGCCGGGTGGAGCTCCCGGAGGTAACAGGCGGGGCGGTACAGCTCCGGCAGCGGCTCGTCGACGTAGTCGGCGTCGAGCCCGAGTCGGTCGAACGCGTCGAGGACCGGCTCACACAGCAGGTGATAGCAGTCGAGCAGTTCGCCCGGCACGGTCTCCGCGGGAACCGCGATCGAGTACGCGATGTCGCCGCGAGCGTCGTGGTAGATCCCGCCGCCGCCGGTCTGCCGCCGCGTGACGTCGATCCCCTCGCGCTCGCAGAACGCCCAGTCGACCGTCTCCGGCGCCTGGTGCCGGCCGAGGGTGAGACAGCTCGGCTCCCAGCGGTACGTGCGGACGGTCGCCGGTCCCCCGGCCGCGGCGGTCTCCGCGGCGACCTCGTCTAACGCCATCTGGAGCGGGCCGGGCCTGGCCTCCTCGCGGATGAGCCGCCAGTCGACGGCGGGCGCGGTCATGTCCCCGTGTCGGAGTGGCGGGCCGAAAGCGGTTGCGCTCGCGTCCGACGACGGCCGTCCCCGTCACTCGGGGAGTTTCGCCCCACAGGCCATACAGAAGTTCGCGTCGGCCTCGGAGTCGAGGTCGACGCCGCACTCGGGACAGAACGAAACAGTTGTGTCCTCACGTTTCGCGGATTCCGCCGGATCGTCGTCGGGTGCCGGGAGCGACTCTCCGTCCGTCGATCCGTCCTTCCCGCCGTCCGACGGAAGCGGTCGAGTATCGCCTCGGTCGGCGTCGTCGGCAGGCAGTGGGCCGCCGCCCTCAGCGTCGGTCGGCGGCTCGGGAGGGGAGTCCGTCAGCGGATACGCGGTCACCGTCGCTCCCCGCACCACGAACAGGGTCTCACCGTCGAGTTCGTACCTGTCGTAGTCGGGCTCCAGCGCCACGCTCCCGTCGGCACGCCGGAGCACGTAGAGCGACCCCTCGCCGCTCACGACCACGAACCGGGCGGTCGCACCGCTGACGACGAGCCCCTCGGCGGAGAAGCTCCACTCGGCTCGGCCGTCCCGGCGATCGATCGCGTACACGCTATCGTCGGCGGTGCCCTCGGCGGCGAACATGTCTCGCATCATCGGGTGAAGCGAGTTCGCGGCGACGAGCGGGTCTGCGTCGACGCGGAGCGAATTCACGTTCCCGCCGATCGGACACCGCCACCGGACCGTTCCCGCGGCGCCGTCGACCCTGTACACGCTCCCCGCCTCGTCGCCGAAGTCGGCGAAAAAGAAGTCGCCCGACTCGCCGTCGAACGCCGCTCCGGTCAGTTCGCCGTCCGCCGTCAGCCGCCACGAGCGCTCCCCGGTCTCGGGATCGACCGCGTCGAGTTCCCCCGGTTCACCGTCGGCCGGTGCTGAAAAGAGCATCGGGCCGCAGGAGACTGCGTTGCCGGAGTCACCCAGCGTACCCGTCGGGCGTCCGGTCGCCGGGTTCAACGCGGTAACGCCGGCGTCTTCGCCGGCGTACACGTGGATCGCCTCGTCAGACACCTCGATGTTCGACTCGTCGATCCGGACTGGGTCGTCGACCGCGTAGGCCCACCGCTCCGCGCCCGTTCGCCCGTCGATCCGACGGACGCTCTCCGTGAAGTGGTCGTCCGCGACGATCGCGAGGATCGCCTCGCCGTCGATGTGGTAGCCGCTCACGTCGCTCGCGCGGTGACGGAAGCGTTCCGCGCCCGTCGCCGCGTCGACGCCCACGAGCGTGTAGTCGCGGGGTTTGCCAACGGTGACGCCGAGTCGGTCGCCGGCGTCGTCGAGTTCGGACACGCGAGTGACCGGGCCGGGCAGCGCGCTGGACCACTCGCGAGTCCCGTCGCTGACCCGGATCGCTCGCAGGGTCGCGCCGTCGAACGCGTAGACGACGTCGTCGGTCGCGGCCGCGACCCGCGAACCGGCCGCGGTCCAGCGCGTCTCTCCGGTCTCGGGCGCTATCGCGTACACCCGACCGTTCCGGGTCGTGACGAAGAGCAGTCCCGGTGACTCGCGGTAGCTCGCACTGCGGAACTCTCCGTCGAGTACGAGGTTCCCGCGTTCTGTGCCGGTATCGACGGCAAATATCCTGGCGGTCGGGTTCCCCGACCCAGACGACTCGATCACGCACACGAGACCGCAGGAACAGTATCGGACGTCTGCCACGGATCCGGCGAGCCTGTGGTTCCACTGCGCCTCGAGGGTCATCTGATCGAAGCGCGGAGCGACGCTACGGTTGTGATTCCCATACGCCACGAACGGACACGTGCTTGATAAAATGTCGTCGTGGACGAGGCCGCATAGCGCGACGGCGCCGGGATACGGAGAGCACCGCGAACGCCGCGGTCCGCAGAAGTTGAGACTGGTCGTCTCAATGTATATGGCATTCCGGCGCAGTTCATAAATAGTATGAAGCCGTAGCCTGAGATAGAACGATGGCTCGAATCACCGGCTCCTATCCAGACGATCTCGATCTCCTCATCGAGGGTGCGGTTGAGGCTGGCGTGTTTGGAGGCAAGAGTGATGCGTTGCGTGAATTCGTGCGTGAGTACTTCGAGGACCACGAAAACGAGCGGATAGCAGCTGCGGTCGCTCTCTATGAACGCGAGCGGATCACTCTCGGTGACGCAGCCAGACTCGCTGATGTCGATCGCTGGACGATGCGCGACATCCTCCGTGAACACGGTGTGGAACTTCGGCTCGGGCTCGCAGGTGAGGAGGATGCGGCCTACGAAGCGGAGGCGGCGACGGAACTCGAATTCGGTGATGAGCCTGCTGGTGACGGGCTATCGGACTCGCAATGACGACTGCCGATATTCCAGCGGACCCGAGCGTTCTCAATACGACTGTTCTATCGAACTTTGCCTACATCGACCAGTTGTGGGTGGTGGCCGGACTCTCGGGAATTTGTACAGTACTGCTTTTTTGAATCCGATGACGGCATCGGGGTCACTGTTTGAGAGCCTGTTCGAGGTTGTAGACTGTGGCGGTCAACACGAGTTCGCGGAACTCGCGGTACCACGCGCGAGGGTGGACAGCGGGGCCGAACCGACGCTTGATGGCCGAAAAGGCAGTCTCGGCCATCCAGCGCTGGCCGTATAACTCGCTGTCCAACCGTGCGTTGTGCGCGTGATCGTACGCAGCGAACAGCCGGTGCCGCAGCAGGGGCCGGACGCCCTCTGATCGGAGGGCGTCCCGGAGAGATTGGTCGTCATAGCCTTTGTCGCCGGCGAGACTCTCGATTTCCTCGGTGTTACGAAGGGCGACTCGACGGCCAGTTTGTGTGTCGTGCGGCCAGTGTGCCGAGCAGTGAAGATCGAGGATGGCACACGAGTCTGTCTCGACGAGTGCCGTCGTTTTGGGCGTGCGTATGTGGCGATCCGAGCGGTGTTGGTAGTGTTTCGATGCCGTTTCTCGGTCGAAGAACGTGGCATCGACGGCTCTGTGCGAGCCCGGATCGCAGATGGTCGCGGACTCTCGAAGGAAGCCGCGCCATATCGACATGGGCACCCTCTCAAACGACCGGTACAGCGTTGAGGGTGCGGGAGATGCCGTTCGAGCGAGCTGTAACAGCCCACGAACGCGATCCATCTCACTCGCCCAATCCACGATCTCGCGGTACGTCGCATCCATGTGAACTCGCAAAACGTGGAGCGTCACATGCTTCCAGCCTGGAAATCCGTGGCCAGTCGGATCACTCACCGCCGTTGGACTGGCGGCACAGCGCTTTTGAGCCAGCGACACGGCTTGCTTAACGAAGCGGAAGAGGAGTTTGGACACATTCGGCTCTTCCGCTTCGCTTCCACCTTCAGAGCGACGCTATCCCGTTGCCTTCTGCGGATTCAACAGAGCAGTCTCGTCGAAATCCTCTCGCTCGATCAGTGGTATAGCGACGAATACACTCGCCGCTATTGGCATTTTCGGTGCTAAATCAAAACAGTGGGCTTGCAGATTGTACAATTACAACTATTCAGCAGCACTGGAAGCGGGCACGATGTATCAGATTTTCTTCTCTAATCTCGCGAGTGAAACAACTGCTCAGTGTATGTGCGTAGCTACTGCTGTGATTTCTACCAGATACGGTATATGTTCTCGGAGCCGTGTAAGATACAACGCGCGGGTCTCGCAATCGATCCTCGCTGGAAACGTCGATGGCTCTCCCCCGAACATGACTCCTCAGGCTGTCTCTCTGAGGATCGAGTCCAGCCATAACATACGAGTGGTTCACGTTTGAACTGCGGGTATGCCGCTTGGTCCCCTCCACAGCCACCGCTCATCAAATTCCTCTTCTGAGGACTACGCCAGCGAGGACGAGTCATCATCTGGCACCGCTGACCAGGTCGGTCCGACGACTCCCACCCGGACGGTTTCTCGGCGGCGCTTTCTTGCCGGAGTAACCGCCACTGCGAGTGTCAGCCTCGCTGGCTGTACCGCTCGACTCCCGGGCAAGGCCGCGAGCGTTGACTCCAGAACCACCCGTGACGGGAACACCCTGATCTGGGCCTACCCCGCTAGTGCCGCCGAGAGCGATCAGGGGTTCGAAGGGATCGGCTACGCGGCAATCCGGTTTCAAGTGTTCAACATGGCCGTGGATGCGGACTCGGTGATTCCTGCCCTGCAGTTCAGGTTGAACTCGACTGTCGCAGACCTCGCTGCCGGAGAATCCTATCAGGGATATCAGGCAGACTCGTTCCGGTTTTACATCGGGGTCCCGCGCACTTATGATGGGGCGGCGGGGCTCCGAGCGTTCGTGCAACCGCCTCAGTGGCCCGACATCCGCACCACGTACGGCTACACCGGTGCTGTGCGAGAACTTGCTGTGCAAGCTCCTGATGTACACGAGGACGGCACGATCATCGTGGAAGGCCGATTCCAGCCGTATGATGCTACGCTGCCCAGCGAACTACATTGCGGGTTCGAGGTACAAGCTTCACAGTCAGGGCCGCTCGGCCGGACGGTACGCGTCGATGGGCGCGAAACGTTCGACGTGTCCGTGATTGACCTCCCGGAAGGGATTACAACAGCATAGCAGCGGAGATCCCAACCGGCCACAAGCAGTCGACCGATGGACCATAGCCTTCGCTACAATCTACGATGCCATCACCCCGACGTGGAACATTCGTGGTTCGTTAGGCCCAGGCATTACTAAAGTGTCAGAGAAGTGTTCTCACATCCGTTCTTTGCCGCATCTATTTCGCTCGCTTTTGGGTAGCAGATTGTTGGTCAGACCTCTTCACTGGTACCCCAGACGACAGTGGCGAGTAGCACCGCGACACCCAGGGCACTTATACTGATACCCAGAATGCTACTGATTCGTTCGTCGCTGGCACTTACCCACACCGCGCTCCCGGTGACTGACAGTGCCATCCCAGCAACGACCAGCGTCTCAGTGTCTTCCTTCTCGAACTGATTTCGGAGGGCATCTATCATTTATACTGGCACCAGATTGAGATCACATTGAATATAACGATCGCTCCTCCGTAGCGGATCGCTGGTCGTCATGGAGCGGGGTGGTTCGGGGCAGATGATCGGCGGATTCGCTCGTGACAACCGCGTCGATCTTAAGTTACTCAGTTCAAGGCTGTGACGTAACCGTAAGACAGTCCCCCACCAACAATCGCTTGCCCAAGAGCAATTTCGCTAGCTGATTAGAATGAGCCGCCAATACCAATGTACACAAGAATAGCAACTACGGTTGCAATTACGTCAAGCACGAACAGGATGGCGTAGTCCCTTGATTCCATGGCAAGGTGCCAAACCAGCAGTTACTAAGAAGTTTCGGGGACGATACTTGCTCAATTCGAAAGCGAATCTTACAGTCCTTCGACTGGGGGGCATCCCGGGAGGTAGCTCAGGCGGCCGGGGCGGCGACGAGATTTTATTACTTCCGTCCCCTTGAGCCGGACGTGTCTGGCGTCCTCGAACGAACGAGGGATGGCTATTCGGCCCAGAGACTCCAGTCCTCCTCGCTGCCATCGTCGTTGCTCTTCCGACCGCCTACAGCGTCCAGCACTGGCTGGACAGCGGGTTCGAGGCCAGCTTCCTCGTGCTGATGACACTCGGGGTCGGCGTCCCGCAACTCTACGACCGCTGGCCGCACCAGTACGAACCCCCGCTGGCGGTTGCGTGGGCGCTCGTGGCCTGTGCTGTCGTGACTGCCGTGTTCGTCGCTGTCTACCTCGTCGCCAAGGGACTGGGCGCCGGCACACCAATCGCTGCTATCGTGGTGCTCCTCGTCGCCGACCTCGGTACGCTCGCAGTTATTAAGTTGTGGACTGGTACAGCGATGTCGGAGTGAGGATTTTCGCCCCGAGGACGCGACGCCAGGAGTCAATAATCAGTGACAGTCGGTTCAGCTCTGACTGTCTGTACTGGTTCCGCAAATCTATCTTTTCAATCGGTCTTACCGCTGCTGACAGAGGATGGGAAGTTCGAAACGGCACTGCTACATACACAGTGCGAGTCGATCAGACGGCTATCGGATCGTGACGGCTGACCACTTGGCTCCCCGCTACGAAGTTGAATCGCACCTCAGTGACGAATTCGAAGGCGGAATTACCGATGGATGAGATCTCCAAGAGAAACACATCACTTTCGGTTCAATAGACATCCGTTCCGCTCCGTATGTCCCGGTGTGGGCTTGTGATTATCAAGGTAATTCACAGGTGCGGTCGCCTCGGTTGTTTTCGTGAACCTCCCCTCGTTTCGCCTCCGGACGTGGCGCTGCCGACAGACCTCGGATCGATGTCGAATGGAGCGAATTGGAGACCGGTTCATGCTGACTGAGGGAGGGTAACTCTCATCGAGACGTACGCGCCGTCGCGAACAGCGAACTCAATCGGTCGTCATCGAATCCTGGTGCTGCTTAGGCGGCAGGAGTAAGCAGACGGCGTTTCCCCCGGAATTCCGCGATTCGAACAACACCTCTCCCCCGAGCGATTCGACGCACCACTTCATCACGAACAGGCCGATCCCAGAGCCGTGGGACGTGCTCGTGGTGACGGTCGGCGAAAACAGCGCGGCGATCTCCTCGGGTGGGATCGGCGGATTCGTGTCTTTGATGCGGATCTCCGCGCGACCGGTGTTGGGCGACGGGCCGACCGTTATCTCGACTGCCGGCGCCTCGTCGTTGCTGTGGACGATCGCGTTCTCAACGGCGTGTGCGAGCGCGTACTCGAACGCATCGTTGACGTCGATCCACATCCGTTGCCGTTCGCTGACCCGGATGTCCGCGTCGGGGTGCTCGGCGCCTATCCGATTCGCGATGTCCCGCACGGCGCCCGCAGCGGAAACCCGGGCGACGCTCGTCTGCGAGTCGGTCACCGCGTGTTCGATCTGTTTCACTGACGTGGCGATGTTACCGAGCTTCTCGCCTCTGGATCGAATGGTCGACATGACCTCTTCGGACGGTCCGCTCTCGGGGCCGTTCATCGCCTGCTCCGCACATCCAATGATAATCGCGGCCTCGTTCCGGAGGTTGTGCCGGAGGACGCGCCAGAACAGTTCCGCTCGATGATGGGTGTCGTAGTGCCGTGTGATATCTCGTACCTCGACGTGGACACAGCGGTCCGCCGTCGGGCGCTGTCGCGAAGTGAACACCTGAATCCAAATGAGTTCGCCGTCCGCTCGTTTGGCTCGCCACACGAACTGTTGCGGGCTTCCGTTGGCGGCCTTGGAGAGTCGATTGTGGAACTCAGACTCGGTGTGCGGGTAGGTGTTTGCCGTGTATTCGGCCACGGAGAGCTCACGCAGTCGGTCCGAACTGTATCCGAGGATTTCCTCCAGTCGCGCATTCGCGTCGATAACAGCCCCAGAGGCGGCGTCATAGATCGCCACACCGGTGTGGAGCGTATCGAGTACCGGAGATAGCGTCCCGCATTCGGGCGAGGACATATACCCGGGAATTTCACCGAGGTACCGTTTTCGTTGCTATGAGTGATATATATCGCTCCGTACGAAATCAGCGGCCGGCCGGGAATTTTCTGATCAAGAGAGAGTCGAATTTGTATCAAGCCGACTATGACATGATCGCCCATCTCCGGAGTCCCGTCTGGGCCCACGCCATAGTCTGATTATCTCAATCTGAAAAACTACAATCTAAATGTCGGAGTGGACTCGTCTTCGTTGAGCGAGAAGGGGCATGACGGACTGGTCACGACGAGTATATATCCCACCGGTCGGCTTCTGACGCGTCCGTTCGCCTATTATAAGGGTTCAAGCACAGGCTGCCGAATAACTCGAACGAGTAACAGATGACAATAGATACCAACCAGAGGTCGAAGAACGACGAGACGACCGGGCGGAAATCGGTGAGTCCCGCGTTCATCGGTCTGGTACACCAAGTCGACAGGCGGTCGTCGGGTCCCGATCGGGTCACGGTGTTCCCAGCTGAGGCGACCGATGACGAGCGGCTGTCGACGTGGGTGACGGTGGACGCCGACTCCGTCGTCAAGCCCGAATGCTTCCGATAACCGCCCGGATGTACCGCGACTGCGGCGGGCGAGACGGTCGCGAAGCCCGACGCTGCCGGTCCCCGTCGCATCCGAAGCCCCTGTCGACGCGGACTCAGATGTTTCGCCTGCCGCCGATTCGGACGCCTCTCCCAGTAAAGAACGAATCCGAGGTGATCCGTCGGTGGGCATGAAACGACGGGAACTCCTCAACAAAACGCTGGACCGAGTCGCGCTCGGGGTCGTCGCTTCCTCGGTCCTCGAACTGTCCGATCTGTGGTCTGTGGCGCTGTCTCTTTCTGCGAGCGAGCCGACGCGGCCGACACCCATCGACGGGAGAGATTCGGTCGCTCGGGAACGGACCGCGGACGGCTACGCCATGACGTACGAGTGGACGGACCGGTCCGGGCGTGAGTGGCGCCTGGAGTTTCCGATCGAACGGTCCGCATACAGAGAAGCGGCCGCCGAGACGCACGGATATCTGAGTGGCTTCGAAGCGGCGAAGGCGAGCGCTCATGCCGAGCGGCTCACGGAGACGCTCGTCAACGCGAGCGCGATGGGCGAGAGTGCTCGACGGTCGCTCCCTGAGTCGGTCCTTCTCGACGGAGCGATCGGACTTGTACACTCGCTCGAATACGCGACGGATGCGGAATCGATGGGAGCGCCGGACTACATCCGAACCGTCGAGGAGACGCTTGTCGATGGCTGCGGTGACTGCGAGGACCTCACGTATCTGCTTGTCGGGATGCTTTCGCAGCCGGCGATCGGCTACCGGACCGCGATGGTGATCCTTCCCGGTCACATGCTGGTCGGCGTTCACAAGGACGACCTCCCGGCGGTGTACGCGGACGCGCCCACCCTCCCGGGAGGGACGTACGTCGGGATAGAGTGTACCACGTCTCGCCCGATTGGTGAGTTCAAAGACGAGCCCGTGCTAGCGGTGTACGGCGACGGCGTCGAATACATCGACCAGTCGGCGATCACCAACACGGGTGAGGAGTTCCTCCGAGACCCGACGCAGTTTCAGACGATTGCCGACGCGTCGGCGAAGCGCCCCCACTGACCGGAGCAACCGTGGTCAACAACCGTACCTTACCTCACTCAGTCTACCGACTTCGCTCGGGGGGGAGAGGTTGTTATCCGTGAGCTTAGCCTCGACACGGACGGTTTTAAATATTATATATTAGTATATACAACTATTGATCGGGCTTCTTGTAGTTAGCGTAGCATCTGTAAGTCATGAAATCGGCTATGGTCCTTAGCTGTCCAGTTTGTAACGCCGTTCGCGCACTCGAAGGGCGACGAAGCGAGTATTCGAAACAGGATCTGTACGCTCGCGTGAAGTCACATCTAGGTAGGCACGATCTCAACGAGCCCAAAATGGCAATTCGAAAGTACGAGATCATTTCTAACGCTACTGAAATTGTCATCCCCTCAGAGACTACTCAGCGACTTCCGATCGGGGAGTGGATGGAACGCGACGACACATGGCTCCCCGATGGTGCCCTATCCGGTAGCGGGGGGTCTCTGTCAGCACCCGAACCGTCAGTCGAGACCTCATCCCGCTAGTCCGATGTCGAAAGATAACCGATCACAGTCAGGTGAACCCGGAAAATGAGTGTCACTCTCTCATTTCCGCTGTCCCAGAAATGATAGGAGGATTTCAGTTTGACAGATACAGGAGCCGCTTCACGGTATCAACGTTCTCTATGCGGGTGATTCTGTGACCGACAGAGACCTCACAGACCCAGAGTACTACCTCAACAGAGAACTCTCCGAACTGGCGTTTCAGGAGCGAGTTCTTCGAGAGGGAATGGACGATCGGAATCTGCCGCTCGAACGGCTCCGATTTCTCGCGTTCTTCACAAAAAACACGGACGAGTTCTTCATGAAGCGCGTCGGCGGACTCAAACAGCAGATCGACGCCGGCGTGACGAAGACGACGCCCGATGGACGGACACCGAAAGAGCAGTGGGTCGAAGTACTCGACACCGCACGCCCGCTCTTTGCGCAGCAGTCGGAATACTGGCAGTCTGTTCTCAAACCGACGCTCGCCGACGAAGGGATCGAGATCTGTACCCCTGACGAGTTACCCGAAGGAGATCAAGAACAGCTGCGGACGCACTTCGAGGAGTCTATTCTGCCGACACTGACGCCGCTCGCATTCGATCCCGCTCACCCGTTCCCGTTCATCTCTAACCTCTCGCTTTCGCTCGCTGTGCTCTCGTCGAACGGGGGTGAAGAGCCGACATTCACCCGGATCAAGATTCCGCCGAATCAACCCCGCCTCATCAGCGTTTCTGGCGAGGCTGACAGGTACGTTCTCATCGAAGACCTCATCGAACGTAACCTCGACCTGTTGCTCCCTGATCTTGACATCCGTGACGTATCGAAATTCAAGGTGACGCGAAACGCCGAGGTGCGGCGGAACGAAGAGGTCGCCGAAGACCTCGTCGATATGGTTGAGGAGGTCATCGAACAGCGACGCTTCGCGACGGTAGTCCGGCTAGAGGTTGACGCCGATATGCCCGATGAGTCACTGACGATTCTCAAAGATCAGCTCGGGGTCGACGACCGAGAAGTGTTCCACCGTGAGGGACCGATCGACTTCGAGGACTTCTTCGAGCTCATCGATCTCGATCGCCCCGATCTCAAGCCGCCGGCGTGGTCACCAAAGCCTCATCCCCGATTAGGCTCACTGGCGAGTGATACTAGAGACGAGACGAAGAGTATCTTTGACGAAATTAAACACGGGGACATTCTCGCGCACCACCCGTATCACTCGTTCGAGGGGACGGTTCAGCGATTCCTCAACGCGGCCGCGACCGATCCCGACGTGCTCGCGGTGAAGGCGGCGATCTATCGAACCGCGAGCGACTCGAAGGTAATTCAGAGCCTTATAAATGCCGCCGACAACGGCAAGCAGGTCGCGGTGATGGTCGAACTGAAGGCTCGGTTCGACGAGAAAAACAACCTCGAATGGGTTCGGCAACTCGAAGAGGAGGGCATCCACGTCGCGTACGGGACTGTAGGGTTGAAGACGCACACGAAGACGGCGCTCGTCGTGCGTCGAGAGGACGATGGCGTTCAGCTCTACTCGCACATCGGCACCGGAAACTACCATTCAGGAACCGCGAAAGGGTACTCCGACCTGGGGTTGTTGACCGCTGATCGAGACATTGGGTTCGATCTCACGAAGGTGTTCAATTTCTTTACCGGACCGACGCTCGACGACCGCTTCCGGAAGCTCTTGATTGCACCCGTCACGATGCGTGAGCGGTTCACGGAGATGGTCAGACGAGAGGCCGAGCATGCTCGTGCTGGTCAGCGGGCACGGATCGTGGTCAAAATAAACGGGCTTGAAGACCCGTCGATGGTCGAGGAACTCTATCGTGCTTCGATGGCCGGCGTCGAAATCGATTTGATCGTCCGAGATATCTGCCGGCTTCGTCCCGGTATCGAAGGACTGAGCGACAATATCACTGTCCACTCGATTGTCGGCCGATTCCTCGAACACGCTCGGATATTTTATTTCGAGAACGGAGGCAGTCCCGAGTGGTACATCGGCTCCGCCGATTGGATGACCCGGAATCTCGATTATCGAGTAGAAGCGGTCACGCCGGTCGAAGACACGCAACTGCGCGAACAGCTCCGGTTCATATTGGAGGCGTCACTAACAGATAACCGCCGTCGATGGGTGATGCAAAGCGACGGAACCTACGAAGCGGTCTCTTCCGACGACGACCCGGTTCGAGACATCCAAGAGATACTGATGGCAGCGACGGAAGCAGCACTCGATCACGGCTACGGTCCGGGGATGATCGTCGATACGGATCTCATCGAGGAAGCGCTTCTCGTTGGGGAGGTCACAGAGAGCGAGACAGAAGCTCGATCCGAGGGGTCGGATGAAGCCGATCTCGATGCCGATGAAGAACAGACCCACTCGGATGGGGGAAACGTGTCTGTGTTCGACATGTACTCTGATCGCTGGTATCGTCCTGATAGCGAGACGTACGACTGGGCTGTTCGGACGGCGGAGGGCGGCCGACGGTACTTCAAAACGCGAGAGGGAGTACGGAATCGCCTTCAGACCGAGTACGAGTGATTGCGGTCAGAGTACCGTTTAGCACGGTGTCGGTTATTCACCGCTAACAGCTCCTCGAGTATCGAGAGGGAGGTCTGAATGGAGTCGCTCAGGCCGGATCGACGATTTTCGAGTTGGCGCGTTCTTGATGCGTCTTCGCCTCCACGGTGAGGAATTCGTCGTTCCGGTAGTCGTACGCGGTGAGCGTTCCGCCGTAGACACAGCCGGTATCGAGGCCGACGGCGTGTTCTCGCTCCACCGGGTGGTCATGAACGGTATGACCGAAGAAGACGCGGTAGGGTCCGTCGTAGTCGTCATACCAAAACGGACCGTCATACCCGTTGCCGTGCGGGGAACGCATCGTCAGCAACTCCTCGACGGTGTGGTCTGAAAGCGATTGTTGGGGATCAATACCACCGTGAACGACAAGAACGTCGTCGAAGGAAATCGCGACCGGAAGCGATTCGAAGTACTCGCGGTCGTCTTCGCGGAGCCAGTCCGGGTGTTTGTCACCGCGCACAACTTTCTGCTCGTTGTTTCCGCGGACGCTAACGAGACGCGGATCCTCACGGACGAGATCAACAACACCGGGACTGTCCGGCCCTTTTCGCACAAGATCACCGACGAATACGACAAGATCGTCGTCCTCTAATTCGAGTTTCGTGAGGAGCCGTTCGAGAATTATTCGGCTCCCGTGGACGTCTCCGACAATGTAGATATCACCGTGACTGTCGGTTTCGAACCGTTCATGTTGTGCTTCAACGCCGTTACCGAACTGTGGTTTCGTGTTCATGTGGGTGGGTCCAGAGCCGAAGCAGTTCGTCTGAGGATCGGACTCAAATGAAGATATTATGCTCCCGAATTAATCAGTTTGTATTAGTAGACTATACCGCTATGTAGTTCGCGGTGGCGAAGTGTGTCCTTACGTGCTGTTTAGTGTCAATTTGGACTCACAATGTTTGTGAAGCAATATGAACTCGCGGACTCTGTCGGAATTCTATTCTTCAGACAGATCATCGTCTGAATCGTCTCGTTGCTGAAGAGTTCGTACTGATTCGGGGGTTCTACCAGCTCAAAGAGGTGTTCTAGGGGGCGTACGAGATAGTATGAGCGTAGCTTGTACGACCCATGGAGGTAAGCGGTTACCGACTCCTAGACAGCACTCTGCGCTGGTACGCCCAGCCAATGAGCGCACAGAGCGGCACGAGTATCACGCTGGTGAAAAGGCCCCAGTAGATGACGACTCCGTGCGTGGTTATTACGAACGCATCGACAGGGCTCACAAATAGCGCAGGGATCACCCCAAGCAACTCCCGAGTGGCCAACAACAGGCTGAACAGTATTGACACGGCCAACACCGTTCCGGGTGCCGTCACGACCCCTGCGAGCGCACCTCGACGCGGGTTCGATGTCGACGACAGCGTCCAGTGCCATACCGCTGTCCCGACGACGAAGCCTACAAGCGGGGTGACAAACAGGGCAAAGAAGACGAACCCAGTATAGCCCAGCATGTAGATCTCGACGTTGAACGGCACCTCTGCTGTCGAGACGAATGCCCACAGGCTGATTAAGTAGATGACCGAGGTAACCACCGTCGCGGCGGCGGCGACAGCCCCCGCACCGACTTCGTGATGTGATATACTGCTTGGCGCCTGACGCCACGTATTCATACACTCCTGTTTCGTCGGTGTGTATATAATTGAGCGCTCCCGCTGAGTGATGAATGTATCCTCTGTATCGGTCACGCTGGTACTGACAGCCCGCGAATTAGGCGGCCGGCCCGTGAAAATCACGGGCCATCTCGGCCGCTACGGGACCGTAAATACGATTAGCAAGCGATTTTTGAACCGAGCGGTCAGGGTGGGTATGTGAAGCGACGAACGGCCCTCACCACACTCGCAGCCCTCCCAACCGGCATCGGCTTCGCTGGCTGTTCCGCTCGTCAACCGACCTGTACCGACGGCTACACGGTAACGCTGGAGCCGCTGGACCGGGCCGCCCTGTTCGAACAGGTGGTCAGGGCCCCGCCCGAGACTGTTCGCACGTACACGGACTACCTGCTCCGGCTGTTCGCCCGTGACCCCACCACCGAACGGCGTACGCTCCCCAGCGGTATCGTCGACACCACCTTTCTCGCCGTTGAAGACACCTACTACCAAGCCGTCCGAACGATCGAGGAGGTCGCCGGCGTCGAGGTGACCCGGACGGTGACGCTGCCGGAGGGGTCGCCAACGCCGGACATCCGATACGCCACCCTCGACCGTCGCGACCGGGCGGCGTTCCTCGCGGCCGACTCCGAAGGACTCCTCACAGATTCTACCGCCGACACCTGCGCCATCGTCCGCAACAGGGACGGCGACCCGCTCGAACTGACCCTGCGCTACCCCACAACTGCTGTCGGCGGCTTCCAGTTGACCGGCCCGGAGGCGGTACTGTTCGCGGTGAACGGGGCAGTCCTCCGGCTCACTCGAACCGACCGGGCCGAGCGAACGATTCGCACCTTCCGGATTCGGTTCGAACCCCGAGGCACGACGAGAGAAGCAGTCATCGGGCGCCTCCTGGATACGTATGGCACCAAATTGCCGAGGACGCCGCTGTTGCCGGCAGATCGGGCGTTTCTGGATGCGGCTATCGACGAACCCCAGACCGTCTGTACGGATGGCTCGCAAGCCTCGCCGGCGACGCCGACGCCGGCAGCCTCAATGTCTCTCCTGAAGACCCTACGAGACACCATGTTCGTCCGCTACGATGGGCAGTGGTACGACGCGAGCGTCTCGAACGACCAAGGCGCTGCTTCTGCGTGACCACTCCGGGAGAACGACGAGCGCGTCCAATTGAATTTGGGCCGGCTCAAGACGAGTCGAGATCCACCGAGCTATCCGCCCTCAGCAGGCTGATCGTAGTGGTCGTTCACACCGGCAGTCGTCACTACCCACGTCGTCTCGCCTGTCTCGCCCGTTACGACCGACAGGTACTGTCCAGCCTCACCCGCTTGCGGGTCAAACGAGACCGTTTCAGCGTCCTCGGATCGGGGCGGTGCACCGTCGACAGTGATCTTCACCTCGTACTCGATCGGTTCGGTGAACGCGTCCGGATACAGGACGGTGTCCCCGGGACGGAGCGACACCGACGCGTGTAGGTGGCGCTGTGGCAAAGGAACGCCACGCTCGTCACCGTCATCCGTCCGATAGGTCTCCGGAGCGTCGACGACGCGGACACCAAGCCTGTGGGGAAGGTCATCTAGGTTAGCGAACCCGAGACTCCCGGCCGAGGGAAAGACATCGTCGTCAGACCGCAGCCCACAGCCCGCAACTGGAACAGTGGCGGCCAGTCCGGTACACCTGAGGAGGGCTCGACGGGTCACACGGGGCATTAAGAGTATTTGATCGCGGGAGGTCAGTATTGTTTTTCATCTGCGCTGAGCTCACCCTCCGAATTACTCTTGCTGTTCTTGACAGGTGCTCGGTGGTTCATACGATGGTTGTTGTATGGACTGCGTATATACAGTACAGACTGACCGCGAGAAAGCAACGGTGTCTACCCAGTATAGAGCACGCACTAACCAGTCGGTAGTTGTGTGAGAACTTGCTCCGTGCAACCGCGCTCAGAGGTTCGTGTTGTTAAGAACCCTGTTACTCCCTTCGAGAATCATGAACACGGCGAGCATCCGCCATGCGAGCGCCATATCGGCGAAGGCCGGAATCGTGAACGTCGTGATGACAAGCGCGACCGCCCCGAGGACTTCCGCGGCCCCGCCGGCTACAGGTACCCTATTCATGGGTATAGACAATGTCAGCCATTCGAAATATTTTCACGCTGTAAATCTGTTTAAATACCATCGCTGTATCGTAATCCGGTGTAAACCACGATCAGAAGTGCTACGAGGACGCCAATTAGAAGATTGAACCCGCTTCCGTCATATCCATAGGGTACTGACAGGTCAGTTGTCCTGTCCAGAATCATCAGTAATACAGCGAGGCCGGCGACACCGATGCCAATCAATCGACCGATATGCGAAGTATTCCGGTTGTCTGACATATTCTACGGATTGATGTGTGAATGGAAGATTGGTTTGCGAATTTCACCGTACCGACGGGCGAGACGGACCAGCACGGCAGTCCACAGAGTCAGGCCCGCGAAGACCGTCACCTGAACGGCGAGTCCGTCAATCACGCAGGCTCACCCCCCTCGGTACCGGCGGCCCGGTCGCCCGCCCAGAGGTACAGCGTCTCGGCCTCGTCAGGGGTGCCGTAAACATCGTGGTCGGCCCGCCGATCGTCGGGCCGGCGCACCTCAATGTCCCGGAACTGGGGGACGAGACCGGCAGCGATCCAGAAGTTCGAGTGGTCTTGGACTTGGAAGTGGAGGTGAGGTTCGGTGGACATGCCCGAGTTCCCACATTCACCGACGACGTCGCCACGGGAGACCTCCTCGCCGGGGGCGACCGTCACGCTGCCTTCCCGGAGATGGGCCAGTGTGCTGTACTCGCCGTCGTCGTGTTCGATGACGACGTAGTTGCCGACGATGTTCCAGGTTCGCCACTCTACCCGCGCGCTCCCGGGTTCGGGGTGGTCACGTAGGCCGTCCTCGACGGCGACGATGGTGCCGTCGGCGGGTGCCGTGACCGGCTCGCCGAACGCGTAGTAGTCCTCTAACCGCTGCCCGTTCCCTTCGTGAGTGTCTCCGTCATCGTCGGTAACCACGAGGTCGTAGGCGTACCGTTGGGAAACAAGCCCCCAGGAGTGGGACGTGGACTTGGTGATGCCGCCGTTGGTGACCGTCCACTCCCTTTCAACAGGGACGGAGAACTTCGTCGTCGGTGTCTTGCGAGTTCGATTGGGCGGTCGCCCGCGATGGCGGATGTAGGCGACGGCGGTCCCGCCCGATTGGAGGAGTTGCGTAAACAGTCCCCAGGGGGTAATCATAAAGACGAGTTGTGAAACGATGATCTTCGCCCGTGCCCAGTTCGACAGGCCGTGGTCATAGCCGTCCTCTGTCGTCGAAACGGTCGCCAGCACCAGCGGCAACACCCCGCCGATGAGGTACAGGATGTTGTCCGCCGGTTCGGGCACGCCAAAGTGGTCGGCAGTCAGACCCAGGGCGAGGAACACGCCCACAATGGCGAAGCTGTTGCGGTTGGCCAGCCACTCGACGACCTGCCGGAACGCCGATAGCTCTGAGTCTGTCTCCTCAGCCGACGCGGATCGGTCGGCAGATGCATTTAGGTTCTCACTCATCAGTCTAACCCTTGTACCAGTGGATATTAGTGGTTTTGAGAATTCAGGTTCACAAGTCTTGGTACCAAACCACATTTCTATGCCGGCCAACCGGCGGTAAGCTTACTACGATATCACACAGACTAACTCATATGACCGACGGCGAGGGACGCCTCGCTCAGCCTCGGGACGCGTTTGCTCTGTTGAGTCACGATCTCAGGCTGGAGATCCTACTGGCCCTGCTGTCTCACTGGGAAGCCGTCGATACCGAGCCCCAGCGGTACTCCGAGTTGATGCGGGCGGTCGGAATGGAGGACAGCGGGAAGTTCAATTACCATCTCGACAGGCTCCGAGGTGTCTACCTCCGGAAGACCGACGCCGGGTACGTCCCGACCGCTAGCGCCACCGCGCTGTACCGCGCCGTCCTGGCCCACCGGCCGACTGCGACGCCCGACCGTACCCACCTCGATCCGGGCGTCGACTGCCCCCGTTGCGGGGCGGGGCTCGCTGGCGTCTACGAGCGTGAGTTCTTCTCGTTGCGGTGTGGCTCCTGTGACAGTGTCGTCGAGGAGTTCACCTATCCGTTACCGAAGAACGGCCTGGCTGAGCGGACCGACCGGGAGGTACTTGAAGCCGTCTACGACCGCGCGCGCGAACATATCGGCCTCGCCCGTCGTGGGCAGTGCCCTGACTGCGGTGGGACGACGACGCGGACCGTGGAGGCGTCGGCCGTCACGGAGACAGAGCCACCGATTCACATCGACTGTGACACCTGCACGTGGACGGTTCGAACCGGATTCATGCTACCGTTTCTAACCGATGCCCGTGTACTGGCAGCTCTAGACGCGGTGGGCGTGGCAGTCGAGGAGTGCTTTCCGTGGGAACTCCCTAACCCGACGGCGACGGTGACCGACACCGAACCCGCGGAGGTCGATCTCGTCGTGACGACTAGCGAGGGCGAAGTGACGATCACCACCGACAGCGACCTGTCGGTACAAGAGATCCGGACAGACTGCCGGGCATCGGAGTAGTCGACGTGAGCGGTCGATGTGCTGCTCTGGCGAGGATGCCTGTAGTAACCGGTTAGGTGGATGTCACGATCTTATTGAATCCATTCTCTACATGTTTCACCGATATTCTGATATATTTCACACAAGTTGCCACTCATCATAGTACGTGTCCCCCCTCTATTGAGCGTTTAGAAGGGTTCTTCCTGAAAACGTGTTCTCTACCGGTTAGTGCCTTCGACACCCCACTCGGACTACCTTCTGACATCTCGCCCAGAAACGGTTCACTGACTGGCCCGCTTACGATACGACACCGCTGTACGACCGGCACTCGCTCGCTGCGCTCGAAGAAGACATTCGGACCGTCGCCACGGTCTGGTTCACACACGAGGCCCACGCCTCCGTCGACGAGTTCGCCTGCCACTACCCCCTCGCCTACCATGATTTCGGACCGAACGACCGGTACGCCAGCTCGTCACAGTACCAGATGAGCCAGCTATTCCGAGTCTTCCTGCTCGAAACACTCCACGGCTGGGACCACGAAACGGCCCTGCTCGAGTATCTTGACCAGCAACCGGAGCTTTGTGAAGAACTGGGATTTGAAACCATCCCAGATCAATCGACGCTGTGGCGTAACTGGCACTAGCGGTTCACGTCCGATCTCCAGGAGACGGTCCAGACGGCTGCGCGGACGATTCTCATCAAAGCGTCCCAGGCGGGCGTTGCCGTCCCCCGCGAACCCGACATCAGCCATCCACTGCGCGATACCGATGATGAGGAGACGGATCTGAACGACCAAACCGTCCTCAACTGCTGTGTTGAATAGCGATCTAATCAGCTGTTATCACGGAGTAGAAGGACGAAGC
>NZ_SGTU01000228.1:0-283 GCF_005435195.1 Halorubrum sp. SP3
AAATCCGAGTCCGCCCGCAGCTGTCGTCGGTGGGAATCTGGAGACATCACAACGCGTGACGGACGTTGTGCTTGGGGCGTTTGCTGAGGTCGTCCCTGAGAAGGTCGTCGCAGGGTCGCAAGGGACGATGAACAACGTCACGTTCGGTGGAGAGGATCCCCGTTCGGGCGAAGCATACGCGTTCTACGAGACTCAAGGCGGCGGGTTCGGGGGACGGGCCGGAAAAGACGGGCTGGACGGCGTTCATGTTCACATGTCGAACACGATGAACACGCCCGCGGAA
>NZ_SGTU01000228.1:310-648 GCF_005435195.1 Halorubrum sp. SP3
CGAAACCGCGTACCCGCTCCGGATTTCCAGATACGAACTTCGAGAGGATTCGAGCGGGGCGGGCGAGTTCCGGGGTGGGCTCGGCCTACGTCGTGATATCACCGTCAGAGATCACACGGCGACGTTTAGCCTCCTCGCAGACAGGCAGACACACCGTCCGTACGGGCTGCTGGGCGGCGACGACGGCGAATCCGGGAGCGCAGTCCGTATTGACCCTGACGGCGAGACGGAGCGGCTGCCGCAGAAATCCACTCACTCGCTGCCTCCGGGGACGACGGTGAGTATTCGGACGCCCGGAGCTGGTGGGTACGGCGATCCGACCGCCCGGTCGAAGACCG
>NZ_SGTU01000229.1:0-645 GCF_005435195.1 Halorubrum sp. SP3
TACATCCTCGGAGGTGAATCCACCAATCAGGCGAAGCCCCACGACGAAAGAAAAGACAACGAGGATCGGGAGTGAAATCACGAGTACCAGACCACCAGTATTGGTCACAATCACAATCCCTACTAGTAGCGGAAGTAGCGCAGCTGTCCAAACGCGTACTAAACCTCTGCTAAAGGAGTGGATCCCACGGAGATAATAAATCTCGATGACCCCCGCCATTCCGGCAACTGTAAGAGCAGTACCAGTCGCAATTCCCGCCCCAAGAATTCCTAATGTAGGAACCAACAACGCGTCCAAAGTTCCATTTACACCAACGAGAACGACCGTATTTAGCAGGGTAAGACGAGTGTGACCAAGCCCCTCAAGCATCATTCCCTCTGGTCCGAATGCTGCATTAAGAAGGTATCCAATAGAGAGTGCGACAACCGCGGTCGCTGCTGCAGTGTACTGCTCAGTGAATAGGAGAGAAAGATAAGTCTCTGGGGCTAACACGAGTGTCAGAGTCGGAGGGATCGTCAGGATAGTCACCCACCGCGTCGTTAGTGTGAACCGGTTCTGAAGGAGCGTGTTATTGCTCATATTCTCGGCCACAATCGGTTTGAAGATCGGAGTAATTGCCCGAAGTGCAATAAGCAGGTTTGAAGC
>NZ_SGTU01000230.1:0-640 GCF_005435195.1 Halorubrum sp. SP3
TGGTTCCAGCTCGCCGAGTTGGTCGGGTTTTGATTCAATCCTGACATCGTCAATACAGACGGTCTTCACACCTGCATCTTCGACGTACGCTCGCAGGTACTCAATATCGCCGACTGAGTATGTTTTGATGACCTCGGCCGAAGTACCGTTCAGGCGTATCGAGTCGCCAGGATTGAACGAATTCATTGCCCTTCTACTGGGCTTGATGACGATGTCTCATTCTGTTCTTCCGCCTCTGTATCAGACATATGTTGACGAAATGCTCGGTCGAACGTATAGTCCTCGAGTAGATTTGCTTCGCTCGCGTTGTGGTCGCTCATTTCCGTCCTGTCTTTTGTATTTATCCTGAAATTATTTCTCCCGACTTCGTCGAAGGCAACGTAGAATACCTTGTCCTCCTCAACGATATACCCGGCAAAAATATCGACCTGCCCATCCTGATACTGTTCCGTGAACAGCCGATATTTCCAGGGTTTCTTGTTGTTTTGGTTCGCTTTCTTGACCTGTACCCGGAGGAGTTCGTCGCCTTTGTCAGCAACGAGGTCGTATTTGTACAACCCGTGGGTGTAGGACACTCGACATCCTTGACGAACAAGATGGGCTGCGACAGCGAGTTCGGCTTCTTCACCGTCTACGTGAC
>NZ_SGTU01000231.1:0-638 GCF_005435195.1 Halorubrum sp. SP3
GTGTGCTCTTCCGATCTACTAGTATGGCCCGGGGGATCCTTATCTGTCAAAACCGCTAATGTCCGTTCTAAGACCGTCTGGAGAACACTTGCCCATCAGTGCTTTTGAACCTTTTTTTCACAGGTCCCTTCCGATTACACTGAGAAGCTGACCACACCTGCTAGAAGATGGAGGTATGCAGCCCGTTAGTAGGAGTAATACTACCCAGCTTATAACCCTCAAACGTAGGGCAGATGGCGGCCGCGATATCCTGCAGATGCATCCAGTACTAGTATGGCCCGGGGGATCCTAGAGACCATTCGCGATTCCATGAGACTCCAAGGGTTCTGCACAACTTATGCACCTCTATTAGATCATTGTGTTCTACGAAGCCTGGACTGCATTACATATTCACAACCAACATGAGAAGAGCGGAATAGATGGCCGGATGTTTGGTGGCTTTGATATATTGTGAGGAGCATTGCGAACCCTAGAGCTGTCCGGTCAAATAACCCCCTCACAATAAGTGTAATGTCATGGGATAATCAAAAGACTAAGGGAGGGCTTTTATAGAAGGCGTGAGGTCATGCTATCCCCCTCTGAAGACGCGGCCGCGATATCCTGCAGATGCATCCAGTACTAGTATGGCCCGGGGGATC
>NZ_SGTU01000232.1:0-632 GCF_005435195.1 Halorubrum sp. SP3
ACCGAGAACGGCATCGAACCGAGGTGGACGGGCATGTTCTCCGCCTGCGCGATCATCTCAGCGTCTGCGTCGAACAGGGCACACGAGCAGTCCCGCCGTTCCTTGATATTCGGGGAGTACCCCGTCCGAATCAGATTCGCATTCATTTCTTCGCAGACTGCCGCGGCCGCGTTCCGCGTCACTTCTAGCGTTACCGAGTCGATGTCTGAGGTGTCACTCATGATTGAACCTCCACGATGAGACTGCCGTACTCGTCTACCTGGACGGACTGTTCCGGGCGAACGACGACTGTACTCTCCGCACCTTCCACTATCGCCGGTCCGGTGAAACTGCCGGCGGCTGGTAGCTGCTCACGCTGGTAGACGCGCGTATCACGTACCGCGCCGTCGAAGTGAACCGGTCGCTCTGCCGTCACAGTCGTGAACGCGCCCGTACCGAGGAGCGCGCCGCCGCCTGCCACTAAGCTACCCAGTCCGATCAGGACGCTTCGTCTGCTTGCCATACCTACACCGTGTGGCCCTACCCACTTTGTATTGAGTCACTTGAACGGCTACGGGACCTCCCTGAACAGTGGTATTGACGGGCTTGAAACGAGTATCGACGAGGCTGAACCGGGGCCTCGAACTCGATGA
>NZ_SGTU01000233.1:0-631 GCF_005435195.1 Halorubrum sp. SP3
GTCCGCAGGGTTGTCTACGAGGTGTTCGTCGTATTCGGTCGTCGTCAGCGACGACGTACTGATAGACGAACCACGTTCGTCGTATTCAGTCATCCTTGATCTCCTCGTGAATCTTGACGGAAGCAAACGCTATGACGGCGAGGTAAACGAGGGCTATTGTCTCAAACCCGCCATCAAATATGTAGACGATGAGCGGTAGCAACATTACCACGGTGGCGACTGTGTCAGACGCTCTCTCGTCGTCAGTCATCGTCAAACACCCCGCTCCACGCACAGAACCCAGTACCAGCAAGCAGCGCCACAAAGAGCGGCCACACCGCTCCGAGGACGATGACAAGGATCGGGTCTGAACGGCGACTCTGTGCCTCCTCTACAGCCGCCACACCCATCACGAACATCCCGATTAGGCTGTACGCAACGCCACCGATGAGGAGGAGATTAGTCATCGGCGGGGACACCCCCTGTGTCAACGTCCCCGAACGGGTCACGATCCATCGGTAGGCGTAGCTCCTTGGCAACGACCTCCCCCTCGGGCGGGGACACCTGCGCGGAGTCCAGTTCGTCCGTTGCGGGTTTCACCATCGAGATGTTATCAGACGGCGTTGTCCGCGGTGACAGCGCCTCCAGTAGC
>NZ_SGTU01000234.1:0-299 GCF_005435195.1 Halorubrum sp. SP3
CCGACTTCGGCGACGTGACTCTGACCGACACGCGCGGTGACGCCCGCATCCAGACGGTCGCCGGGGCTATCGTCGCGAGCGGGGTGGACGGCTACCTCTCGCTTCGCTCGACTGCCGGCCACATCGAGGCCGCGTCCGTGACCGGACTCGACGACGTGCGAACCGAAATCGGCCGCGTGAAGGTCGAAGTGCTGGGCCTGCGCCGTGATACCGCTATCCGCTCCGAGATGGGTGACGTCGTGGTGGGTGTGGCTGCCGACCTCGACCTCGACGTACTGGCCGAGGCCGACGGGCGGGTG
>NZ_SGTU01000234.1:317-626 GCF_005435195.1 Halorubrum sp. SP3
TTGAGCTGTCGGACCAGCGGTCTCGCCGCAACCGCGTGGCCGGCCGTCTCAACGACGGTGGCCACCGACTTCACGCTGCCAGCGATTTCGGCCGCGTCGACCTGCGACGCATGGATCGCTGATCGAGACGCCTGACCGTGAAGCGAGACGAATTGTGCCACCCTGATCGCCCCACGCTCGACTGTTCACCGAGGGACAGGAAATTAGAGATCAACCGGCCTCCCCGCTCTCTGAGTCCGTCAGCCAGTCACGAACAGCTGCTGGGCGGCTTGTCGCTTCCGAACAGCTGCTGGGCGGCTTGTCGCTTCC
>NZ_SGTU01000236.1:0-625 GCF_005435195.1 Halorubrum sp. SP3
CAGAATCTATTAGACATTTCAGTTACAGTTGAGTGTATGCGAGGTAGGCGAGAGTTGTTAGCAAGTGTGGGGGCTATTAGTACAGTCGCGATCGCCGGGTGTTCTGGTGGAGGAGCTGACGACACGGGTAGTGAGGGAGACGGTCAAGATGGTGAGGGTGGTACAGCAACGAGTAACGACGAGAGCGGCGGAAATACGAGCAGCGATGGGGATGACGAGGATAGTGAGAGCGGGACAGCGGAGAACACAACCTCGCAAACCCCGACGAGCGTTGTTCGACAGTTCTGGGAGGCGATTATAGCGGGTGAGTATGAACGGGCGAATGAATTACTACACCCGGGATCGCTGAATTACCCGTTAGATGAGTCCAATGTAGCAATCTCCGGGCAGGCGGTCGAAAGCGTCGAAGTGGTAACGTACGAGGAGGCCAGTGAAATCATCGCATTAGCTTCCGAAGATGACCTCGACCAAGCAGTTCAAGATGCGACTGGCGTCGCCGAGTACACGTTAGTACATGTTTCCCTGACGGAAAGTGATGGTATTACTCCCGTAGTCGAGCAAGACGGTGAGCTACTGGCTGTCTGGCTACGGTAGGAACTCCGGCGGAGGAGTTTTGCGCCTGGCT
>NZ_SGTU01000237.1:0-616 GCF_005435195.1 Halorubrum sp. SP3
CGGTCTGACCCGTCTCCCGAATCCGTTCACACCGGGTGAGGAGCCGATCAGGATCGTCATCACTCCACGCCGCGAGATACCGCGCTGACCCGTCCATCTCGAGTCCGAAGTGTCGCCCAACAATGTACGCGACCGCCTCGGCCTCCAGTTCACGGGCAGTCTGGTCGGCCGCGTCGGCTGCGTCATGGAGTAGTGCGTGGGCGTACTCGTGGACACACGTCCCAACCATCGCCGCGGGGTCGTCGTGACGCACCTCGATGTGGGGCACCTCGTCGTCGTGGCGACACACACCGGCAGCGTCGCCGTGCGGCCACGCAGTCGCCGCAATAATCTCAACGGTCACGCCAAGATCGGCTGCGGCATCGACGACAGCCGGGAACAGGTCCCCGGCCGCGCCGCTGGCGGCCGTCTCCAACTCGGGAAGCGGCTCGCCCTCAGTCTGGGAGACGTCGAACACGGGCACGGGCTTGAAGCCGACCACACCCTCGTCCCACTCCTCCGAGGGCGTCTCGTTGTACTCACAGTCGCTGTCAGCATGGTAGGAGGGACTATTTCCACAGGCGGGACACTGCGGCGAGATCAGCGGCGCCCAGATCCAGATGGCGGATTCCCCCTC
>NZ_SGTU01000023.1:0-30931 GCF_005435195.1 Halorubrum sp. SP3
CCTCGCGCGGTGCTGTCTCGCGGCCGCCAAGGGCGGCCGCTCGCAGGCACGCGCCGCCGTAGTAGCGGCCGAATCCCGTGTCGCACAGCGTTCACCGCCGCGACCGTCCCCGCCCGCCGGTCGCCCCCGACGGCCCTGCCGGGATCCGTCGCGTCGGGCCCTCCGACTCGGCCCGCTCCCGCAGGCGCTCGACGCGTTCGTCGGTCGACGGGTGCGTCGACAGCCAGCGCTCGGCCGCCCCGTCGGTCCGCTTGTGCGCCGAGAAGGGAGCGAGCGGCCACGACGGGTCGGTCGCGCGCTCGATCCGGCGCAGCGCCCGCGCGAGCGCGATCGGGTCGCCGGTCACCTCGGCGGCGCGGTCGTCGGCCGCGAACTCCCGCTTTCGCGACCGCGACCGCGTGACGAGCGTCGCGAGGACGAACCCGGCGAACAGCGCGCCGGCGAGCGCCCGATGGAGCCGTGCGAACGGGCCCGACCGGTCGCCCGGCCGGCCGCGGATCCACGCCGAGGCGGCGGCGAGGCCCGACAGCGCGAGCAGCGCCGGCAGCGCGAGGACGGTGGCGAACCCGACGAGGACGCGTCCGACCCCGTCGGCCATCGCGATCGCGAACCCGTCGTTCGTCTCCAAGTGCGCCAGCTCGTGCGCGAGGATCGCCTCGATCTCGCGGGGCGAAAGGAGGCGGAACAGCGAGCGGTCGATCACCAGCGCGCCGCCGGTCGTCCCGCCCCCGACCGCGAACGCGTTCGGCGCGCGGGCGTCGGTGACGTACAGGTCCGGACGCTTGACCTCCATCCGCGCCGCGAGCGCGTCGATCCGCCGGTGGAGGTCGGACGCCCGCCTCCGGGGGACGCGATCGCCCTCCAGGTTCGCGAGGACCTGCGCGGTGCCGAGCCGGTAGCTGAGGTACGCCGACCCGAGCGCGACGGCGGCCGCCAGCGCGAGGAGGGCCGGGAGGTCGGGGCGGGCGGCCCAGGCCGCGCGCAGCAGGTCGGCGACGAACAGCGCCGCGGTCAGGTAGGCGCCGAGCAGGGCGACGCCGACGACCGCCGCGGCCGCGCGGAACGCGAGCCGGGACATGTCCGGAATTACGCGACGACGGGGCAAACGCGTTGCGGCCGAGATGGCCCGCGGGGGTCGTCGTCGCCGCGTTCCGGTGCCCCCCGCTTCGGACTCCCCCACCCGGGCCGCCGGAAGGAAAAGCCGTAATTCCCCGGCGGCGAAATCGGGTGTCATGGACGCACGCGTCCGCGAACACGCGGAGATCATCGCCGACCACGCCACCGGCATCGAGTCGGGCGACGACGTGGTCATCCAGATGCCGAAGGAGGCCGAGGACCTCGCGGTCGCGCTCCACGAGGTCTGCGGCGACCGCGGGGCCAACCCCGTCTACCTCAACTACTCGAAGCGCGCCCAGCGCGCGTTCAAGCGCTCCTCGGACGAGTTCACCGAACCGAGCCACCGGCGCGCCCTCTACGAGGAGGCCGACGTGTTCGTCATCGCGCGCGGCGGCGCGAACGCCACCGAGGACGCCGACGTCGACCCCGAGACGAACGCCGCGCACAACCGCGCGATGGAGGAGGTCAAGCGCACGCGCCTCTCGAAGACGTGGTGTCTCACGCAGTACCCGACCGCGAGCCACGCCCAGCTCGCCGGGATGAGCACCGAGGCGTACGAGAACTTCGTGTGGGACGCCGTCTCGCTCGACTGGGACGAACAGCGCGAGTTCCAGTCGAACATGGTCGAGATCCTCGACGACGCCGACGAGGTCCGGATCGCGTCGGGCGAGGAGACCGACCTCACCCTCGACGTGTCGGGCAACTCCACGCTCAACGACCACGGCGAGGCGAACCTCCCCGGCGGCGAGGTGTTCACCGCGCCGACGCGCGACGGCGTCGACGGCGAGGTCCACTTCGACCTGCCGCTCTACCGCTACGGTCGCGAGATCGAGGGGGTCCGGCTCCGGTTCGAGGACGGCGAGGTCGTCTCGCACTCCGCCGAGCGTAACGAGGACCTCCTCACCGGCATCCTCGACACCGACGAGGGCTCTCGGCGCCTCGGCGAACTGGGCATCGGGATGAACCGGCAGATCGACCGGTTCACCTACAACATGCTGTTCGACGAGAAGATGGGCGACACCGTCCACATGGCGGTCGGCTCCGCGTACCCGGAGACGGTCGGCGGGGACAACGAGGTCAACGAATCCGCCGAGCACGTCGACATGATCGTCGACATGAGCGAGGACTCGGTCATCGAGGTCGACGGCGAGGTCGTCCAGCGGAACGGGACGTTCGTCTTCGAGGACGGGTTCTGAGGGGCGGTCGCGGCTTTCGATCGACAGCCGTCCTCACGGGTGCGGTTTTTGGTACAGATTTTTGCCGGCCGAGCGGAGCGAGGCCGGGAAAAGGTGTGACTGGGACGTTCGTCTTCGAGGACGGGTCTCCCTCGTCGCCTCCGTCGCGGTCGACGCTCACTCGGCCGTGCCACGCTCGGCGCTCCGGCGGAGGAACGCCGCGTACGCGGCGACGAGGACGGCGACCAGCCCGAACGTGCCGATAGCGGCGACCCCCGGATAGTCCGCCAGCGGCGCGATCTCTCCGTCGGGCGGCGCGACGATGTCGACGACGCCGGTCCCGATCGACAGCGTGAGCACGGCGATCCACATCGTTCCCACCGCGTAGCCGAGTTCGACGAGCCGGTCTGCTCTCGCCGCGTGCGCGACGACGGCACCGCCGCCGAGGACCGGGACCGCGACGAGCGGACTCGTCGGATCGGAGAGGAGAACGCTCCCGCCGAGGGCGATCGCCGCCCAGTAGACGGCGACGGCGACGGCCGTGCGGAGCGAGTCGGGGACGAACACGGCGTGTGGGTTCGACCGGACGGCACAAAACGATCGGGGGCGTCCCGCGTGGCATCCCGTCGGCGGCCGCGGCGGTATTTATACTCCGGGAACGCGTACGACCGCGCATGCCGGAAGAACTCCTCTTCGAGTCGGAGAGCCGCCGGAGCCGCGAGGAGATCGCCGCGTACCTGCGGACGGTCGCGGACTCGCTCGACGCCGGGAACGCGATCACGCTCAGACGCGGCGACGAGTCGACGACGCTGGACCCGCCCGCGCGACCGACCTTCGAAGTGAAGGCGGAGCGCGAGGGGCCCGCCGACGGGCCGGGCGAGCTGAGCGTCGAGTTCGAGCTGGAGTGGGACGAGGACGGCGACGAGGAGAGCGCCGACGCCGAGTTAGAGATAGAGTAGTTTGCGGAGGAAGCCGCCGACCGCGGCGTTTCGTCGGTTACGGCACTTCGCCGGGGACCTCGACGAACGCGTCGCGCGCGGAGAGGTGATCGAGCGTGTCGTCGACCTCGAGGCGCACGGACTCCATCCGCTCGACGAGCTCCTCGTACTCCTCGGAGTTGGTCGTGCCGGCGGCCTCCAGCGCCGCCTTCTTCGAGGCGAGCGCGAAGAACTCCTGGCTCCGCTCGTCGAACGCGGCGCGGTGGAGGAGCACCTCGACGAGCGTGAGCAGGTCCTCCTTGGTGACCGGTTTCGTCTTGTAGTCGTCGAACGGCATCTCGACGATGTCGACGTCGGGCTCGACGGCGGTCAGCATCGCCACCCGGGCGTCGTACCCCTCGTTCCGGATCGCCTCTAACACCTCGTGGCCCGACATGTCGGGCATCCGGCGGTCGAGCAGGACGACGTCGACCGTCTCGTCCATCGCGTCGACCGCCTCCTCGCCGCCGGTCGCGATCCGAACGTCGTAGGCCGGGTCGAGGTACACCCGGTACAGCTCCGCGAGGTCCGGCTCGTCGTCGACCGCGAGGACGGTCGCCTCCGGGCTCCCGGTCATGGGGGGGACCTCCCGGTCGGCGTCTCGCTATTTGCGAGCGCCGAACCGTTGCGTCCGCCCGCCGTTCGTGCGTCCATACGGACGCCTTGTTCCGTTCCGTGTAAAAACGTTGACCCTCCGTTATCGGCGTTGATATCCCTGCGCGTCGGCGTGGCGATCACCGGACCGGAGCCGACGGCGACCACCGGACCGGAGCCGAGTCGGGTCGAGCTCTCTCGCCGCGTAGACGGCGACGGCCCTCCGCGCTCCGCGCATCGATCCGACGCGCTCTCCGTGACCCAAAGGCACATTTACGCCCGTAACCTATCCGGGCACAACGAATGTCTCACAGCCCCTCACTACCCGACCGCCCGCGGCTGGAGCTCGACCCCGAGATGAGCGACGCGGAGCGGCTGGAAGCGATCCGTCAGCACTACCAGCGGATCGTTCAGGTGAACGAGGAACTGGAAGCCCGGCTCGCGGACGCCGAGGGGCGCCGCGGGGAACTGAAAGGCGACGTCGAACAGCTGAAACGCGAAAACGAGGTGCTCAAGACCTCCTCGCTGTACATCGCGTCGGTCGAGGAGATCACCGACGACGGCGTCGTGATCAAGCAGCACGGCAACAATCAGGAGGTGCTCACGCAGGCCGCCTCGCGGCTCGACGAGGATCTCCGCCCCGGCGACCGCGTCGCGATCAACGACTCCTTCGCGGTCCAGCAGGTGCTCGACGACGAGACCGACTCCCGGGCGCAGGCGATGGAGGTCACCGAGTCCCCGGACGTCACCTACGCCGACATCGGTGGGATCGACGACCAGATCCGGGAGGTCCGCGAGGCCGTCGAGGACCCCCTCGAGAACCCCGAGCAGTTCGAGGAGGTCGGCGTCGAGCCCCCGAGCGGCGTCCTGCTCCACGGCCCGCCGGGCACCGGAAAGACGATGCTCGCGAAGGCGGTCGCCAACGAGTCGGACGCGACGTTCATCAAGATGGCCGGCTCCGAGCTCGTCCGGAAGTTCATCGGCGAGGGCGCGCGGCTCGTCCGCGACCTGTTCGAGCTCGCCGCCGAGCGTGAACCGGCCGTCATCTTCATCGACGAGATCGACGCGGTCGCCGCAAAGCGCACGGACTCGAAGACCTCGGGCGACGCCGAGGTCCAGCGGACGATGATGCAGCTGCTCTCCGAGATGGACGGCTTCGACGACCGCGGCGAGGTCCGGATCATGGCCGCGACCAACCGCTTCGACATGCTCGACGAGGCGATCCTCCGTCCGGGTCGCTTCGACCGCCTCATCGAGGTGCCCGAGCCCGGCCCCGAGGGCCGCGAGCGCATCCTGGAGATCCACACCGGAGACATGAACGTCGCGGACGGCGTCGACCTCGGCGCGGTCGCCCGCGACCTCGACGGGTACAGCGGCGCGGACATCGCCTCGCTGGCGACCGAGGCCGGGATGTTCGCCATCCGCGACGGCCGCACCGAGGTGACGCAGGCGGACTTCGAACAGGCCCGAGACAAGCTTCAGGACGCCGAGACGGAAGACGAGCGGGTCATCAACTACCAGTACTGAACCCCCGGTCTCCCGTTTCGCCGTTCGCTCCCGGAGCGGGCAGTTCGTAACCCCTTAGCGCGCTCGCCGCCGACTCGCCGTCAATGAACATCATTCACGTCGCCGGCGGCGTCGGGGTCGCCGACACGGCGATGGCCTCCTACGACGCCGCGCTCGCGGACGCGAACCTCCACAACTACAACCTCGTGGCGGTCTCCTCCGTCGTTCCCGCCGAGGCGACCGTCGAAGCGGTGTCGGAGGTCCCCGACTTGGGACCCGCGGGGAATCGACTCACCGTCGTCGAGGCGCGCCGGACGATCGGCCCGGACGACGAGGTGGACTTCCGCGAGGGGGGCCGCGCGGGCGCCGAGGGCGCCGAGTCGAAGCGCGCGCCTCGCCGCCGCCCCGACGCGGTCGCGGGTCTCGGCTGGGCGACGGGCCCCGGCCCGGGGATCTTCTACGAGGTGACCGGCGAGGACCCGGACGACGTTCGCGAGCGGATCGGGGACGGTCTCGACGCCGGAGCCGACCTCCGCGACTGGGAGCTGCCCGACCGCGAGACGCGCGTCGAGACGGTCGCCGCCGAGCCGGACCGGTACGCGACCGCGATCGTGATCGCCGCGTACGGGGAGTCCGAGCCGATCCTGTAGCGGGCCGAGCGGACGGACCCGGCCCGCGCCGACGCCGCGGTCGCCGCCGCCGACGCCTTTTTGACTCGGCTCCGCGTACCAGACGTAGCTTCGAATGAACGGCAACAACCCGTACGCCGGGGCACCGGGTATGACGGACGCGGGCTCGCCCGCGACCGTCGACCTCTCTCCGGACCAGGAACAACAGCTCCGGCGCGCGGTCGCCGGAATCGTATCGCGCACGGAATCGTATCTCCCAGACAGCTACGCCGTCGGCTCAGAGCTGTCCGTCGGCGCCGACGGTCCGCAGGCGACGGTCGCGGTGAACCCCCCGGCCGGTCACCCCGTCTCGGCCGGCTTCACCCCCGATCCGGAGGACCTCGACGCCGGCATCGCGGAGTCCGACACCGACGAGGTCGCCCGCGGTCTCGCCGCCAGCGCGGCAGTCCAGGTGATGGACGCCGTCGGTGACATCACGCCGACCGCGAAGTGAGCCGCCCGCCCGCGAACTGAGCCGCTGAGCTACTCCGCGCGCTCCGACCGGCCCGTACCGTTCTCTCCGCCCTCACCGTCGCCCCCCGAGCCGCCGCGCTCCTCGCGTTCGGCGCGCCCGTCGCCGTCGTCGCGCTCGTCGCCGTCGTCGCGCGGGTACACCCGCGGCTCGCCCTCGCCCGGCGGCTTCACGACGCCGGTGACGCGGCCGTATATCCCGAAGATGTCGTCGTACCCGTTCTCGCTCGCGAGGATCGGGACCACGCCCGGCTCCTCGACCTGGTGGGTGTGGACGTCGTCCTCGGCGAACACCGCGCCCTCCGGAATCTCCTCGAAGTTCGCGAAGTGGACGCGGGGGTCCCCGCCGCCCTTCGGTACCTCCTCGCTGCCCTTCACGACGACCGTCTCCGAGAACGTCGGCGGCTCGTCCGCGAGCGCGCCGTGGACTCGGAGGAACGCGAGGCAGGCATCGTAGCCGAACTCGACCGCCCCCTCGCTGCCCTGGCGGCCCACCTCGATCGAGACGGTGTGGGGCACCGTGGAGTCGAGCGTCGTCGACCGCAGCCCGCTCGCGTCGACGACGTGGTCGACGGGGAGCCCGGTGACGGTACGGCGGACCGACTCCGCGAGGTCGCTGAAGATGGCGAACGGGGGCGGCGCGCTGTGGGAGGTGTGGAGCGCGAGCACCGCGTCGAACCCCTCCAGCTCGGCGGTGAGCCGCGGCGCCAGCGCGCGCTCGTACTCCTCGCTGTCGGGATCGCCGGGGAACGACCGGTTCAGGTCCGCGTCCGTGTAGCGCGTCTCGGCTTCGATCGCGGGCTCGTTGGCCAGGACGAGCCGGACGAGCCCGCCGTCTCTGCCCTCTCTGTCGGCGGCGGCGAGCGAGGGGAGCTCCGCCGCGAGCCGCTCCACTATCCGCACGCCGGCGGGCTCGTCACCGTGGATCCCGCCGACGATCGCGACGCGGGCCGACCCCGCCGACCCGCGGTCGAACGTTTCCATACCGTCGGTATCCGCCGTCGGATCATAAATCGTCGCGGTCCGCGGTCAGTGAGTTCACCGGCCCAACCGCTCCGCGAGCGCGGCCCGGTACCGCCGCGCCAGCCGCCTCGCGACGAAGCGGTCCCAGGGGTCCACGCCGAGGAGGCGGAGCGAGCCGACGTACGCCGCGAGGCCGACCGCGCTCCCCGCGAGGACCGCCGAGGGCCCTGTCAGGAGCGTCCGGACTCCGTACATCGCGCCGAGGGCGACGGCGCCCGCCGCGAGCGGGATGAGGAAGCTCCGGTCGAACGGCCACAGCCCCTCGAAGCGGCGCAGGAGGAGGACCTGGATCCCGTTCTGAACCGCGATGGCGAGCGACGTGCCGAGCGCGGCGCCGACGAGCCCGTACCGGACGACGAACGCGTACGTGAGCCCGACGTTGAGGACCGCGAGCAGCCAGTCGAGCGCCATCCGCGCGTACTGGTGGTCGGTCATCATCAGGAGCCAGCCGGTCGCCCCCACCGCGCTCCCGACGAAGACGCCCCCGAGGTAGACGACGAGCGGCACGTACCCCGCGACGTACGCGTCGCCGAACAGTCCGAGGATCTCCCGGCCGTACACCGTCAACACGGCGAGGATCGGGACGACCGCCGTGACGATCTGTCGCGTGACGGAGCCGTACACCGCGTTGAGCGTCGCCGTCCGGTCGCTCGCGTACAGCTCCGAGGCGACGGGGGGAAGCAGTTGGTTGAACGAGAGGAGGGGGATCCACGCGACCGCGATCACCACGAGGACGACGTTGTAGACGCCCGCCGCGGTCGCCGTCAGCAGCGCGCCGACGAGCAGCACGTCGACGCGGTTCTGGAACACCTTTCCGAGGCTGCTCATCGCGACGGGCGCCGCGTGGTCGTAGAACCGCCGCGCCTCTGCGCGAGCGCTCCGGAGCGACGGACGGACGCCGGTGACGGACGCGGAGAGCGGGACGGCGACCGCGGCGAGGGACGCGGTCGCGGCGACGATAGCTCCGGCGACGCCGACGACGGAGTAGCCGAGCGCGAGCGCGCCGAGGACGCCGACGAGCCGGGCCCCCGGGCGCAACAGCTTGTTGAACAGTATCTCGCCGCGGGCCGACCCGACCGCCCGGAGGAGGGCGGACGCGACCATCACGACGCCGAGCAGCCCGACGAGTCCCCCGAACGCGCGCATCGTTCCCGGGAACCCCGGTTCGGTGACGGTGCGGGCGTTTATCGCCGGCGCGGCGAGCCAGACCCCGGCCGCGATCGCGACCCCGAACCCGACCGTCGTCGCGTACGCGAGGCCGGCGACCGCGCCTTGCCGCTCCGGGTCGTCCCCGTACTCCGGGAGGTAGCGCTGGATGGCGGGAACGCTGCCGAACGTCACGAGCCGAGAGAGCAGCTGGGCGATCCGCCACGCCAGCGCGTAGACGCCGTAGGCTGTCGGGCCGAGCCCGCGAGCCAGCGCGAACTCGGTCGCCGCGATCAGCGCGCGCTGGCCGGCGACGCCCCCCGAGGTGAGCACCGCGCCGTGGGCGATCGTCTCCAGCGCCTCGCGCTCGTCGTCAGGGATCGCGGCGTCCCGCTCGGTGGGCGCACCGCTCTCCGGACTCTCCGCGCGTCGGCCGGCGTCGTCGGGGGCGCTCGCCACGGGGGCTCTACCGGTTCGGTTTCGGTCGGGTCAAAAAAGGGACGCGTTTCGCCGCCGGTCCGGACGGGACCGCCGCCGCGCCGCCGTGGCTCACCAGCGCTGGTGGACGTGTTCGCGCACGTAGTCGTCGTACACCTCGCTTGCGGCCTCGCGCTCGGCGTCGGAGAGCGAGTCCGCCTCGCTCGCGGCCGCGTTCGCCCGGACGTGCGCCGGCGTCGTCGATCCCGGAATTACCGTGGAGACCGCGTCGTGGTCGAGGATCCAGCGCAGCGCGAACTCGGGCAGGGGGCGGTCGTCGGGGAGGCGCTCGTCGAGCGCGTCGACCGCGTCGAGGCCCGCCTCGAACGGGACGCCGGCGAACGTCTCGCCCACGTCGAAGGCGTCGCCCTCGCGGTTGTAGTTGCGGTGGTCGTCCTCGGGGAACTCGTCGTCGCGCGAGAGCGCGCCCGTGAGCAGCCCGGAGGCGAGCGGCACCCGGCAGATCACGCCCACGTCGCGGGCGGCCGCCTCGTCGAGGAACAGCTCGGCAGGCCGCCGCCGGAACGGGTTGAAGATGATCTGGACCGTCTCGACGCCGGGGTACTCGACCGCCTTCAGCCCCTCTTCGACGCGCTCGACGCTGACGCCGTAGTTCGCGATCCGCCCCTCGTCCGCGAGCGTTTCGAGCGCGTCGAACGTCTCCGGTCGATAGTAGACGTCCGTCGGCGGGCAGTGGAGCTGGACCAAGTCCAGCGTGTCGGTCCCGAGGTTCTCCCGCGAGCGGTCGACGAACCGCCGGAGGTTCGGCTCCGTGTAGCGGTCGGCCTCGTGCGGGTCGAGCCGGCGGCCGGCCTTCGTCGCGACCGTCACGTCGCCGCTCTCGATCTCGTCCGCGAGCGTCTCCCCGACGATCCGCTCCGACCGGCCGTCGCCGTACACGTCGGCGGTGTCGAAGAAGTCGATCCCGGCGTCGCGGGCGGCCTCGACCGCCGCGACCGCCTCCGCTTCGCTGACTTCGCCCCAGTCGCCGCCGATCTGCCAGGCGCCGTAGCCGACCTCGCTGACTGCGCCGACGCCGCCGAGTTCGCGGTGGTTCATGTCGCCCGCATCTGATCGGGGCGGGGGCAAGGGCGTTCCGGAGGCGGCAGCGGCCGAGCGACGCGGCCGGCCGCGGCGAGGACCCCCGACGCCGACCCCGCCGGCGGTGTCGCGAACGGCGGGAGCGCGGCGGCCGCCTCAGCGGGTCGCTACGCTCGACCGTTGAGCGGACAGACGAAGAAGTCCGGCGGGCCGAACCCCGGTCGGCCCAGCGTGACCGTGACGTACTCCTTGTCCAGGACGTCGTCGTCGTTCGTCAGCGGGGCGTCGCGATTGAACGCGTCGACGTCCGTCACCTCCGCCGAGAAATGCGTCCACTGGCCGCCGTTCCACCCCTCCTCGCCGGGTGCCGACTCCGAGACGAACGGCGAGCGCTGGGCGTCGCTCGCGTCCGCGTTCGCCACGATGGGTCGCTCTCCGTCGTGGAGGAAGTAGATCTTGTCTTCGGGATCCGGGCGTTCGTCGAGTACCTTCACCACGTTCGTGCGCCAGAGGTCGCCCTCGGCGTACACCCGCCCGAACGTCTTTCCGTTCCCCTTCTCGCTTCCCTTCCCGGGATTCGCCGCGGCGACGCCGGCACCGCCGACGCCGGCGACGGCGATGGCCGTTCCGGCCCGGAGGACCCGTCGTCGCGTCTGGGTGTTCGTTCCGTTCATTGGTTCTCGGAGGCGCTCTGCCTCCGGTTTCACCGACGAATGGTCGCTTAAAGAATATTTTTCCAACTCGCTGCGAACTCCGTTCAACATTGCGTCAAAATCCTCGCGAGCGGCGGTCTCCGTCGGCGCTCGGCCGGGAACCCCGACAGGGTCCCCGCGCGAACGGTCCGCCCCGCCTCGGGGGTGGAACCGGTGTATCGGTCCGCCCGCGGGTCACAGCGCGTCCGCTAGCGCGTCCATCGTCTCCTCGACGCGCCCGACGCGCGCGTTATGGCCCATGTGACCGACGCGGAGGACGTCCTCGGTACCGTCGCCGAGCCCGGTCGCGAGCACCACGTCGTGCTCCTCCCGGAGCGTCTCCTGAAGCGCCTCGGCGCGGCCGGGGACCTCGAAGGCGGTCACCGTCGGCGAACTGCGCTCCGGGTCGGGGACCGGCTCCAGCCCCAACTCGGCGCCGCGCTCGCGACACCGCGTCGCGGCCGTTTCGTGTCGCTCCCGCACCGCGTCGAGCCCCTCGTCGAGCAGCAGGCCGAGCGCCGCGTCGAGCGCGACGACCTCGGTCGTCAGGTGCGTGTACGGGAAGCCCTCGCTCACGTCGCGGAACGGCAGGAAGTTCGCGTACAGCGAGTGGGGGTCGCGCTCCTCCATCGCGGCCCACGCCCGGTCGCTCACCGCGGCCGTCGCGAGCCCCGGCGGCGCGCTGAAACACTTCTGTGAGGCGCCGAGGCACACGTCGATCCGGTCGGTCGGCACCGAGACGCCGCCGAGCGACGAGACGGCGTCGACGACCGTCAGTATCTCCGGATCCGCGGCTTCGATGCGGTCGAGCGCGGCGGCGACGTCGTTGAGCGTCCCGGTCGGCGTCTCGCAGTGGACCGCCGTCGCGACGTCGAAGTCGCTCTCGTCGCCCGCCAGCGCCTCGTCGAGCGCGTCGAGCGGCAGCGGTTCGTCGCGTTCGGCCGCGACCAGCGTCGCCTCGCCGCCGTACGCCTCCACGAAGTCCGCGAACCCCTCGCCGTAGAGACCGTTCGCCAGACACAGCACCTCGGTGCCGGGCTCGACCAGCGAGGCGACCGCGGCCTCCAGCCCGAGGATGCCCTCGCCGCCGAGGGCGACGACGTCGCGCCCGCCGGCGGCGGCCGGCACGCTCGGGTCGACGCCGTAGGCCCTCGCCAGCCGCTCCGTGAGGCGGTCGTATATCTCCCGAAACCGCGGGTCCACGTCGGGGTTGATAAGCTCGCGGGACATCGCGTCGCGCACCGGTTCGGGGACCGCGGTCGGTCCCGGCGTCATGAGCATACGCGTCGGTTCGGCCGGCGGTACATAAACGGTCCGCGCGAGTCGTGCCGAGTTCGCGGTGACCGACGGGCCGACACGCTGATATATTTCTGTCGCCTGCGTTCCGGTACGATGATGCTTCCGACCCACGTGCTGGCGGGGATGCTGCTTGCGACCCCGCTGGTTCGCGTGGCGCCGGAACTGGCGCCGGTCGGGTTCGCCGCCGGCTTCCTCGGTGGACTCGTCCCCGACCTCGACATGTACACCGGCCACCGGCGGACGCTCCACTACCCGGTCTACTACTCCGTTCTCGCCGTCCCGGCGCTCGTCGCGGCCGTGCTGGCGCCCTCGACGCTCACCGTCGGCGTCGCGCTCTTCCTCCTCGGCGCGGCGCTCCACAGCGTCTCGGACATGTACGGCGGCGGCCTGGAGCTCCGCCCGTGGGAGGGGAACTCCGACCGCGCGGTGTACGACCACCACCGCGAAACGTGGATCTCACCCAAACGCGGCGTCCGGTACGACGGCGCCGTCGAGGACCTCGCGCTCTCCGTCGCGCTGGGGCTCCCGCTCCTCGCGCTGGTCGACCCTCCGCTCCGCGCGGTCGTGATCGGCACGCTCGGGGTCGCGGTCGTCTACGCCGCCCTTCGACGGCGCCTCGCGGAGATCGCCGCGGCCGTGATCCCGCTGCTCCCGTCGTCGCTCGACCCGTACCTCCCCGAGCGGTACCGGTGACCCGGCCGCCGCCTGAATCAACGTTATTAGGTGCCCCGACTCGTTTCATCCGACAACAGTCCGCGCCGGCGACCGATCCGATCCCGGCGCGCCGAACCCACCATGCAACAGTACCTCGACCTCGTCGACGACGCGCTCTCGACGGGCACGTACAAGCCGAACCGGACCGGCGTCGACACCATTGCGACGTTCAGCGGGCAGTACACCGTCGACCTCGCGGAGGGGTTCCCCCTCCTGACCACGAAGAAGATGGACGGTTACCGGTGGAACTCGCTCATCCACGAGGTGCTGTGGTACCTCTCGGGTGAAGAGCACGTCCGGAACCTCCGCGAGGAGACGAAGATCTGGGACGCGTGGGCCGACGAGGAGGGGAAGCTCGACACCGCGTACGGCCGGTTCTGGCGCCGCTACCCGGTTCCTGAGGAGGCCGCCGCGCTCCCCGGCGAGACGTGGCCCGACGACGCGGACCGCTGGGTCACCGTCGAGGAGGACGCCGACGGGACGACGCGTCGCACGTTCGACCAGATCCGGTACGTCCTCGACACGCTGGAGGAGAACCCCCACTCCCGGCGGATGGTCGTGAACGCGTGGCACCCGGCGAACGCCGCCGTCTCGACGCTGCCGCCCTGCCACTACACCTTCGTGGTGAACGTCCAGGACGGCCGGCTCAACCTCCACCTGACGCAGCGGTCGGGCGACATCGCGCTCGGCGTCCCGTTCAACATCGCGGCGTACGCGCTGCTCGCGAACGCGCTCGCCCAGCGGACCGACTTCGAGGTCGGGGAGTTCGGGCACACCGTCGTCGACGCGCACGTCTACTGCGGCCGGGGCGACCGCGGGAAGTGGTACGCCAACAACCTCCGGTACGTCCAGGAGCGGCTCGCGAACGTCGAGCGCAAGGGCGACTACCTCGACGTGAAGAGCTGGGTCGAGCGCACCGCGCCCGACGAGCCGAACGGGCAGGAGGGGTACGACCACGTGCCCGGCCTCCTCGAACAGCTCTCGCGAACCCCCCGCGACCGCCCGCGGATCGAGATCGCGGACAAGCCGCTCGACGAGTTGACCTACGAGGACGTCGCGGTCGTCGACTACGACTCCGCGGACGGCATCTCGTTCGCGGTCGCGGAGTGATGGGGGACGCGGATTCCGACGCCGGGGACGACGGCTCCGACGAGCGCGCGCTCGACCCCGACCTCGTCCTCGTCGCCGCCGTCGCCGAGAACGGCGTGATCGGTGCCGACGACGGGATGCCGTGGCACTACCCCGCCGACCTCGCGCAGTTCAAACGGCTGACGACCGGCCACCCGGTGATCGTCGGCCGGAAGACGTACGAGCGCATCGCCGACCGGATCGGCGGCCCGCTTCCCGACCGGACCAGCGTCGTGTTGACGACCGGCCCCCTGAGCGACGACGACCTCCCGGCGGGCGCGGTCGTCGCGCACGACACCGAATCGGCGCTCGCGCGCGCGACCGCGGACGCCGCCGACCGCGGCGTCGACGAGGTCTTCGTCATCGGGGGCGCGACCGTCTACGAGGCGTTCCTCGACCCCGCCGACCGGATGGTGATCACCGAAATCCCCGAGCGGCCCGACGGCGACACGCGGTTCCCCGAGTGGGACTCCGACGCGTGGGTCGAGCGCGCCTGCGAGACCGACGGCGACCTCGCGTTCGTCACCTACGAGCGGCGGGACGCGGAGTGAGCGGCGTCGGAGCGGGACCGAGCGCCGGGACGCGCCCCGCTCGCACCGAGCCCGCGACTCACTCCAGAAATCGCGACTCCGCGCCGCCCGAGGGCATCGTACACCGGTCCTTCTTTCCGAACCAGCGGTACCGGTTGTCGGCGACGAAGTCGTACACGCGGTCGCGGACCGCCGCGGGGACGTATCGGAACGGGGAGAGCAGTCGATAGCGTCCGCCGAGCCCCGTCGCGATCTGGATGACCGCGGACGACTTCACGTAGCTCTCGCCGTCTTCGATCAGCACGATCGACTCCAGTTCGTCGGTCGCGAGGTCGTGTTCGGCCAGCAGCGCCCGTCCGACGTCGGACTGGAGCGAGGCGAACCGGTACTTGCCCTCCGGATCGCGGGGGAGGATGAACTGTACGAACCCGCTACAGAGGTTACAGACGCCGTCGAAGAGAACGATCGAGGCGTCCTCCGGGAGACCCTCGTCCATCACTCTCGGAGGTACGCCGCCGTCGCAGTTGAGGATTCCGGTGGATTCGATCCGAGGGACCCTCTCGCGACCGCCGAGACGGAGACGCCCGTTCCGCGCACGGAAAACTTATCGTCCCGGTACCTCTCCAACAAGCCGAAGTACAGAGTATGGCTCGGAACCTCTCGACCGCGAGCGTCCGGTCGCGGCTCTCCGCGGTCGTCCGACGGCTCTCGGCGGCGGTCGCCGCGCGCGTCTCGGTGGACCCCCGCGCGCTCGCCGCGTTCCGGATCGGGCTCGGAGCGCTGCTGATCGCCGACCTGCTCCTCCGCTCGCGCTCGCTGACCGCCTTCTACACCGACTACGGCGTGCTCCCGCGCCGGGCGTTCTTCTCTGACTACTCGACGAGCTACTCGCTCCACGCGCTCTCCGGCGAGCCGTGGGCCATCGCGTCGCTGTTCGCGGTCGCGGGCGGGGTCGCCCTCGCGCTGCTCGTCGGGTACCGGACGCGACTCGCGACCGTCGTCTCGTGGCTACTGCTGTTCTCGCTCCACGCTCGGAACCCGATGGTGTTGAACTCGGGCGACGGTCTGCTTCGCATGCTGCTCTTCTGGAGCGCCTTCCTCCCGCTCGGCGCGCGCTGGTCGGTCGACGCCGTCAGGCGAGCGGACCGGGGGGCCGACGCGGCAGCCGACGCCGCTCCCACCGCGGATCCCGTCGGCGGTCCCGCGTCGGGCGACGGCGGCGGTCCCGCGTCGGGCGACGGCGGCGGCCCCTCGACGCCGGGTCCGAGCGAGCCAGCGGTGGCGAGCGTCGCCACGATGGCGATCCTGGTACAGATACTGGTGATGTACCTGACGAACGCCGTCCACAAGTACAGGAGCGACCTTTGGATGGGCGGCGAGGCGGTCGCGTACGTCATGCGTGCCGACCAGTTCACCTACCACCTCGGAAACCACCTCGCCGAGTTCAGCGGCCTCCTCCGCGCGTTCACGCTCCTGTGGGTCGCGCTGCTGTTCGCGTCGCCGCTGTTGCTCCTGCTCACCGGGACTCCACGCGCCGTGCTCGCCTCGCTGTTCGCCGGAATGCACCTCGGGATGGCGGTCTCGATACGGGTCGGTCTCTTCCCCGTCATCGTCGTCGTCGGCCTCATCCCGTTCTTCCAGACGCCCGTCTGGGACGCTCTCGACCGCGCCGTCGCCGGCCTGAACCGGTCGACGCGGCTCGCGCGCTGGCGGGCCCGACTCGAATCTCTGGCGAGGGCCGTTCGCTCGCTCGCCGCGTCGCTCCCCCGACCGACCGCCTCGAGGCGTCTCGACGGCCTCCGGAGCGAGGGCCTCGCCGCCGGTATCGCCCGCGGACGCGCCCGCTTCTCGGCGGTCGTGCCGACCGTCTTCCTCGTGTTGATCCTCCTGTCGAGCGCGGGATCGGTCGGCTACGCCGAGGTCCCGGATCCCGCCGCCGACGCCTTAGACGCCGTCGACATGCAGCAGTCGTGGCAGATGTTCGCGCCCGATCCGATCCACACGACCCGGTGGTACGTCGCGTCCGGGACGCTCGAAGACGGGACCGAACGGGACGTGTTCCGGGACTCGACCGTCGACTTCGATCGGCCGGCTCGCGCGGAGACCACCTACCGGACCGCGCGCTGGCGGAAGTACCTCAAGAAGGTCTCTGCCGCCGACAACGAGAACCACCGCTCGTACCTCGCGAACTACCTCTGTACGGACTGGAACCGCACCCACGAGACGGACGTCGAAACCGTGACCATCTATCGGCTGTACGAGCGGATCCACCCGTACAACGGGACGGTCGAGGCCGCGAACGAGTTCGAACTGATCGAGTACGACTGCTCGGGCGAGTTCGTTCAAGACGCGTGATCGCCCGCCTCGGTACCGCCGGTCGTCGGCGGTGTCGCTTCGCCGGGGACGGCGGCGCCTAGTTCGAACGAGCGGGCGTCCGGTCCGCGGCCGCTCGCTCCTCGAGAACGGTCGTTCCGCGACCGACCCGCGTCTGGTAGGCGCGCGCCTCGATCCCGGCGCCGGCGAAGGCGTCGAGCATCGCGGCGGCGATGTCGCGGCGGTCGCGCTCTCGGCAGGCCGCGATCACCGCCGGTCCGGCGCCGCTGACGCTGACGCCGGTCGCGCCCGCGTCGAAGGCGCGCTCGCGCACGTCGTCGTAGCCGGTGATCAGGCGGGCGCGTTCGGGGGTGACCACGGGGTCGTCCATGCCGAGCCCGACGAGGTCCGGATCCGAGCGACACATCCCGATCGCGAGCGTCGCCGCGTTGCCGACCGTCTCGACCAGCTCCTCCATCGAGGCGGTCTCGGGGACGACCCGGCGGGCGTCGCGCGTCGAGACCGCCACGTCGGGCAGACAGACGACCAGGGGGATCGCGGCGTCGACCGACCGGGTTCCCTCGGCGGTCGTCACGGTGAAGCCGCCGAGGATCGAGGGGGCGACGTTGTCGGCGTGCGCGACGCCGGAGACGACCGCCTCGCCCTCGGCGGCGATCGGGACCAGCTCCTTCCGCGAGAGGCCGCGGTCGTACAGTCGGTTGAGCGCGACCGCGGCGCCCGCGGCGCTCGCGGCCGAGGAGCCGAGCCCCGAGGCCGGGCGCACGCCCTTGTCGATGTGGATCCGCGCGGGCGCGTCGAGCGCCTCGACGACGGCGCCGACGGTGTTCTTCTCGGGGTCATCCGGGATGTACTGCGCGCCGACGCCGGTGACCTCGATCGTCGTCTCGGCCGCCTTCTCGACCGTGACGACGTCAGCCGGCCGCGAGAGGGCCGCCCCGAACACGTCGAAGCCGCTCCCGAGGTTCGCGCTCGTCGCGGGGGCCCGTACCGTTACCATGACGGGGAGTGTCACCGGTGGGGCAAAAAGGAGCGGGATCGCACAGAACGACGGCGAGATCGGTCGGGGTCGTCGAGACGGGGCGGGGGAGAAAACACGGCGCGGAGGGGGGACGGGCGGGGGCTTCGCGGGTCGGCGTCAGCGGGCCATCGTCCACAGCAGCGCGCCGACCAAGACGAGGGGAATGCCCAGGAGGATGAACGTCTTCGGCATCGTCGTGTACGGCGCCATCAGGAAGACGACCCCGAAGACGGCCAGAATCGACGCGATGACCTTCTGGGACTTCAGCGGCGCGGCGCCCAGAAGCGACACGAGGAGCCCGAACAGGACGATATGCCCGAGGTGGTAGTCGAGCAGGAACGTGTCGATGACCAGCGGCGAGAGCATTCTTGGCCGAAGGTGCGAGCGATTCGCGCATTAAAGTTCCGTTTCTCGCGGCTCGGGACCGACCGCCGCGTGCCGATATTATAAGGATCGCCGGCACGACCGGCGACCGTGCGACTCGTTCAGGTCATGATTCCGGCGGGCAAGCGGGCCGCGGTCGTCCGCGCGCTCGACGACGAGGGGGTCGACTACGTCGTCACCGACGAGACGAGCGGCCGGGAGTACACCGCGGTCGCGACCTTCCCGCTGCCGACGGCCGCCGTCGAACCCGTCCTCGACCGCCTGCGGGAGGCGGGGATCGACGAGAGCACCTACACGGTCATCGTCGCGGCCGAGACGGTCATCTCGCGGCGGTTCGAGGCGCTCGAAGACGAGTACGCGGAGGACGCCGAACACGGCGGCGACCACATCTCCCGGGAGGAGCTTCAGGCGAAGGCCGAGGGCCTCGCGTCGGGGAGGGGGACGTACGTGTTGATGACCGTCATCTCGGCGGTGATCGCCACCGCGGGGCTGCTGCTCGACTCCCCGGCGACCGTGGTCGGATCGATGGTGATCGCGCCGCTCATCGGGCCGGCGATGTCGGCCGCGGTCGGCACCGTCGTCGACGACGAGGCGCTGTTCCGGCGCGGCGTGCGGATGCAGATACTGGGCGTCGCGGTCGCGGTCCTCGCGGCGACGGTGTTCGCGTTCGCGCTGCGGTCGCTCGCCCTGGTTCCGCCCGGACTCGACCCGCTCGAACTCGCGGAGGTGTCGGAGCGGGTCGCGCCGAACGTCCTCGTTCTCGTCGTCGCGGTCGGCGCCGGGATCGCGGGTATTGTCTCGCTGATGACCGGCGTCTCCGCGACGCTCGTGGGGGTGATGATCGCGGTGGCGCTCATCCCGCCCGCGGCCGCGGTCGGGATCGGGATCGCCTTCCGGATCCCGCGGCTCGTGATCGGCGCGGGCGTCATCGTCGCGGTGAACGTCCTCTCGATCAATCTCTCTGCGCTCGTCATGCTGTGGTACGAGGGGTACCGCCCGCAGCGGTGGTTCCGCGAGGACGACGCGCGCTCGGCGTTCCTCAAGCGCGCCGCCGTGCTGGCGGTCGCGATCGCGCTCCTCTCGGTGTTCCTCGGCGGCGTCACCTACGAGTCGTACGTCGCCTCGACCACCGAGGCGGACATCCGCGCCGCCGCGAGCGACGAGCTGACGGCGCTGGACTCGGAGTTCGAACTCCTCGAACTGTCGGTCGAGCGCACCGGAACGGTCCCGCCGCTGGAAACCGAGCGGGTGGTGATCACGGTCGGCGTGCCACCGGGCGGCTCCGTCGAGGGGATCGCGCCCGCGATCGACGACCGGATCGAGACCGTGATCGGCAGCGAAGTCACCGTCGAGGTCCGCACGGTGACCGTCGAGCGCGCCTGAATCTGCCTCGGCGGTCACCCTCTGCCCGCGGTCACCCGGCGACGCCGCCGCACTCACGACCGTGTCGCCCGCGATCACCCGGGGTGACGCCGCCGCAGTCGGTCGTTTTCCGACCGCGTGACCGGAAGAGCAAGGGATTTTTATCGGGCCGCCGTCGCACCGGCCAGTGACGGACTCAGAGCGACCCGACGACGATTCGATGCGGGAGGTCGTCGAGCGGTCTCGGAGCGGTGCGCCGGCGGTCGGAGAGGCGGTCCGGGACCGGTTCTCCTCGGACGAGGTGTTCCAGCGGATCATCGCGGCCGCGGACGAGGAGGTGACCTCGGGGAGTCGGGAGCTGTTCTTCAGCGGGCTCGCCGCCGGGCTGGCGATCACGATCACGTTCATGTTGTACGCGTCGCTGACCGCGTCGACGGACTCTCACCCCGTGTTGAGCGTCCTTCTCTATCCGCTCGGATTCATCTACATCATCATCGGCGGCTACCAGCTGTACACCGAGAACACCCTCCCGCCGGTGGCGCTCACGCTCGAACGGCTCGCGAGCATCCCGACGCTGCTTCGCCACTGGACGATCGTGCTCGCCGGGAACTTCACCGGCGGTGCGATCGGCGCGGCCGTCCTCTCGTACGGCGGCGTCTTCACCGGCGACACCGTCGGGGCGGCGCGGTACATCTCTCGGGGCGGGTTCGACGTCGGTGCCGTCCCGCTGTTCTTCAAGGCCGCGATGGCGGGGTTGATCGTCGCCGGCGTCGTCTGGGTCGGCTTCGCCTCCACCGACTCCGTGAGCCGAATGCTCGTCGTCTACCTCGCGTTCCTCGCGATCCCGCTCGGCGACCTGTTCCACGTGGTCGTCTCCTTCACGGAGGTGCTCTACCTGTTCTTCGAGTACAGCATCCCGCTGTACGGCGCGGAGATAAGCCTCTACTCCGGACTCGTCGGCTTCGTGATCCCCGTCCTGCTCGGGAACACCATCGGCGGGGTCGTCTTGGTCACCCTCGTCAACTACTTCCAGACCAGCGAGGAGCGCCTGGAGGAGGCGCGCTTCGAGGGGGTGACCCGTCGGCTGACGGTCCCCGAGTGGGCCTTCGGCCGCGCGGCCGGACGTTCGTACGTCCCGATACTGGACGCGACCGAGGCGGGGCTGTTCGCGGGCGAGGGGTATCGGATCATGGTCCCGATCACGAACCCCCGGACTGACGGCCCGATCGTCGAACTGGGGGCGCGGCTCGCGAGCAGCCACGAGGAGGGCGTCGTCCACATCGTCCACATCGTCCAGGCGCCAGAGCGCATGTCGCTGTCCTCGGGGGACGCGGGGCGCCGGATCGCGGACGTCTCCGCCGAGGGGATGGCCGATATCCGGTCGATCGCGACGGAGTACGACGTCGAGGTGGCGACCTCGACCGTCGTCTCGCACCGCTCGTTCGAGGAGGTGTTCGACGCGGCGCGGCGGACCCGCCCGGACGCGGTCCTGATGGGGTGGGGCGACGACCAGCTGTGGGGCGCCGCCCGCGCGGAGCGGCCAATCGACGAGCTCACGAACCAGCTCCCCTGTGACTTCCTCATCCTCAACGAGCACGAGCTCGACACCTCCCGGGTCCTCATCCCGACGTCCGGCGGCCCGGACTCGGACCTGAGCGCGGAGGTCGCGAAGGTGCTCGCCGACACCGCCGGCGCCGAGGTGACGCTGCTTCACGTGGTCGACGGTCCGGAGAAGCGACCGGGGGGCGAGGCGTTCCTCGCGGCGTGGGCCGACGAACACGGCCTCGACGACGCGGAGCTCGTCGTCGACGAGGGCGGCGACGTCGAGGCCGGCATCGCGCGTGCGGCCGCCGACGAAACGCTGATCATCATCGGCGCCACCGAGAAGGGGCTGCTCTCCCGGCTGGTCTCGAACTCGCTCCACCTCGACGTCATCCACGACGTGGACGCCTCAGTGTTGCTCACCGAACGGCCTAGCGCCCGGTCGCTGCGCGAGCGGCTGTTCGGCTCCGGCCGCCGGGCCACCGACATGTCGGCCGGCGTCGACCGCGACGCGGAGCTGTCGCAGGGCACGGACGTGGGGTCCGCCGAACGCAGGGAGAGCGACCGCGACGCCGGCGACGACACCGACGGCGAGGAGGTGGCTGACGACGACACCGACGGGACGGCTGCCGCCGGCGACGAGGGGGTCGACGCCGGCGGTTCGACCGACGAACGGCCGCCTCCCGACGACAGCTACATCGCCGACCACGACGACGCCGACGAGGAGGCCGCCGGCGGGGCGGACCCCGAGGACACGGTCGGTGAGGGCGACGGGCGATAGCGAAAACGGCTCTTTGCGTTATCGGCGGCTTATAGGTGTCCGGGATCGATTCGAAGCGTATGGACAGGCGACTGACGGCACTCATCGGCATCGCGGCGCTCGTCGCGCTGGCCGGCTGCTCGGGGCTCGCGGGAACCGCGACTCCGGCCGGCGGCGACGAGGCGCAACTGGAACGGAGCATCGAAGTGACGGCCACGGGCGAGGCGACGTCGGCGCCCGACCGCGCCACCCTCCGCGTCGCGGTCACCGCGACCGGCCCCGACGCCGAGGCGGTCCGCGACGAACTCGACGCGGGCGACGAAGAACTGCGGGCGGCCTTGACGGAGTGGGGGCTCGACGACGACGCGATCCGGACCGCCCAGTACGACGTCCGCGAGAGCTACGAAACCCGCGAGGACCCGAACCGGACGCGGTACGAGGGCGTCCACCAGTACGCGATCGACCTCGACGACGTCGACGCCGTCGGAGAGGTGATCGACGTGGCGGTGAACGCGGGCGCCGACCGGGTCCAGCGGATCCAGTTCGGACTGAGCGAGGAGACGGAACGCGAGGTCCGCGAGGAAGCGATCGCGAAGGCCATGGCGAACGCGGACGCCGACGCGGCCGCGCTCGCGAACGCGAGCGGCTTGGAGGTCTCCGGCGTCTACGAGGTGTCGACGGCGCAGTCGGGAGGAGGGGTGTACGTCGAGCGCGCCACCGCTGCCGCTGGCGGCGGCGACGCGGGCGCCTCGACCGCCATCGAGGCCGGTGACGTGACCGTGAGCGTCTCGGTGAAGGTCGTGTACGAAGCCGTCCCGGCCTGACGGCGCGAGCGACCGGCCTCTCCCGCGTGCGAGCGTCGCGGTCGGCGCCCGGCTACTCTCCGTCGCGGGTGGGGAGGTCCGGCTCGTAACCCACCGCGTCGACGGCCATGTCGAGGACGGCCTCGACGTTCTCGTCCTCGGTGACGCTCATCGTCGCGTCGACGGACTCGGCCTGGACCGCCTCGAAGCGGTCGTGTTTGTTCGCGGCCGTGAGCAGCGGCACGTCGGCGCCGAACAGCTCGCGGACCTCCTCGCGCAGCTCTAACTGGACGTCGAGCGGGTAGCCGCAGTCGCCGGAGGGGTCGAGGACGAAGACGACGGCGTCCGCGAGGTGTTCGAGCGCGCTCACCGCCTGCCGCTCGATGTCGTTTCGCTCGTCCTCCGGGCGGTCGAGCAGCCCGGGCGTGTCGACGATCTGGTACCGGACGTGGTCGCGCTCGAAGTGGCCGATCTGGACCCCCTTCGTGGTGAACGGGTACTCCGCGATCCGGTTCGACGCGCGGGTGACCCGGTTGACGAACGAGGACTTCCCGACGTTCGGGTAGCCGGCGACGACGATGGCCGGCTCGTCTGGCCGGACGTCCGGCAGCACCTTCAGCTGGTCGCGCGAGTCGCCGATGTAGCGGAGGTCGTCTTCGATCTGGTCCATCACGTCCGCCATGCGGGCGAACGCCTGCTTGCGGTGTTTCCGCGCGGTGTCGACGTCGGAGTCGCGGACCTTCGTCGTGTACTCGTCGCGGAGGTCCTCGATCTGGCGGCTGGCCCACATCACCTGCGAGAGCGCCTGTCGGAGGCGGTCGACGTCGACGATGGCGTCCGCGAGCTCGTAGTAGAACGGGTCGACGTCGAAGCCGAAGTCGGGCCACGAGGTGACGACGTTCTCGAGGTTGTCCGAGAGCACGTTGCCGGCGGTCCGTAGCATCGACTCCTGCGCCTCGTGGCCGCGCTTCGCTCGCCCGGCCCGCGCCGCCCGCGAGAACGCCTTGTCGACGAGTTCCTCCGCGCGCGGAGTCGTCGGGAGGCCCTCAAATATCATGTTACCGCGGCTTGGCCGCCGACGCGTATAAGACCGTCCGTTCGCGTACCGCCGCGACACGGCGGCGCACGGTCGAACGCGCTGACTTCCCGGAGAGCGTTCCCGACCGCGAACGACGACGAACGTTCGTTATCTATCTCGCGCATATTTCGAGATATATTTATGCCCCAAAAGAATACGACCGGCCATGCCACGCTCGTTCACGCCCACGGCGTACGAGGACCTCGACCCGGACCGTCGCCCGAGCCTCGCGGCGGCGCTGGTCCCGGTCCTCGCCGTCGTGGCGTTCCTCGGCATCGGCTCGGCCGTTCTCGGCTTAGACCCGCACCCGCCGCTCCTCTGGAGTATCGCCTTCGTCGGCGCGTTCGGCCTGTGGCTCGGCTACGACTGGGACGAGCTGTTCGACGGAATCGCCAACGGCCTCGTCATGGGGCTCCAGGCGATCCTCATCATCTTCACCATCTACGGGCTGATCGCCACGTGGGTCAGCGCCGGCACGATCCCCGGGCTGATGTACTACGGGCTGGAGATCCTCTCGCCGACGACGTTCCTCCCGGCGGCCGCGGTCGTCGCCGCGGTCGTCGCGTTCGCGATCGGCTCCTCGTGGACCACCGTCGGGACGCTCGGCGTCGCCTTCGTCGGCATCGGCGCGGGGCTCGGCGTCCCCGCCCCGATGACGGTCGGCGCGGTCCTCTCCGGCGCGTACGCCGGCGACAAGCAGTCGCCGCTCTCCGACACCACGAACCTCGCGGCCGGCGTCACCAACACCGACCTGTACGGCCACATCCGCCGCATGCGGACCGGCACCGCGATCGCCTTCGGGCTCGCGGTGCTCGGCTTCGCCGCGCTCGGCCTCCGCGCGAGCGGGGCCATTCCGGCGGGCCGGATCGCGGACATCCAGGGCGCGCTCACCGGAACGTACGCGATCACCGTCGTCGCGTTCGTCCCGCTCGTCGTCACCTTCGGGCTGGCGATCCGCGGGTACGCCGCGCTCCCGACGCTCGTCGCCGGCGTGTTCGCGGGCGTGCTCACGACGATACTCGTCCAGGGGGCCGGCTTCGTCGCCGCCTGGGAGACGTTCATGTCCGGGACCGCGCCGGAGTCGGGCTCGCAGCTGGTGAACGACCTCCTCGCGACGGGCGGGCTCACCGGCTCAGCGTGGACGATCACGGTCGTCGTCGCCGCGCTGTCGCTCGGCGGGATCTTGGAGCGCACGGGCGTCCTCGCGGTGATCGCCCACGCGTTCACGTCGGCCGTCCGGAGCCCGGGCGCGCTCGTCGCCGGCACCGGCGTCTCGGCGATCGTCATCAACGCGCTCACCGCCCAGCAGTACATGAGCATCGTCCTGCCGGGCGTCACGCTCCGGAACACCTACGACGAGTTCGGCCTCGACACCGACCAGCTCTCCCGCGCGGTCGAGGCCGCCGGGACGCCGACCGGCGCGCTGTTCCCGTGGCACGCCGGTGCCGTCTTCATGGCGAGCGCCACCGGCGTGCCGACGCTGGAGTACGCCCCCTACTACCTGTTCGCGTTCCTCTCGCCGCTCGTGCTGTTCGTTATGGCCGCGACCGGCTACACCATCGACGTGGGGCCGCTCGCGGCCGACGCCGACCCGGGCGAGACCGCCGCTCCGACCCCCGGAAGCGACGACTGACTCTCAACAGGGGGCGATCGACCCCGCGTTCGACACGTTTACGCGCCCGCCGAGCCGTTCGTTCCACATGAGTCTGGAGGTCGCCGTCGCCGCCCCGTTCAAGGCCCGAGCCAGGGACCGGCTCGGACAGGGGGAGTTCGTCGTCGCGCTGTCGCTGGAGCGGGAGTGGTTCTCGCCCGATCAGGCGAAGCGCCTCGTCGACGTCGCGGTCGGTCGCGGCCTGTTGGCGTCCGAGGACGGCGATCTGGTCCCGCGGTTCGACTCGACTGAGGTGACCGTTCCCGAGGGGTTCTCGCCCGACGAGTCGATCCTCCGCGAGCAGTCCACCTTCGAGAGCGCGCTCGACGCCATCGTCGCCGCGGGCGTCGAGAAGCAGCGCGCGGTCGCCGCGATCAACGAGCGACAGCGCGCGCTCGCGGTCACCATCGAGGCCGCCGCGGTCCTCTACGCCCGCGAGCGAGGCGCCGCGGTCGACCGCCTCGCCGCCGAGGTGCGCGAGGAACTCGCCGCCGAGGCGGGCGACGGCGCGACGGTCGCGGACGACGTGACCGACGACTCGACGGTCGCGGACGACGCGGACGACGCGACCGACGACTCGGGGGCCGCCTGAGATGGTCGCGGACCGCCTCTCCGACGGCGTCCGGATCGCTCAGCTGCTCGCCTCCGAGGTGACGGGAAACGAGAGCCGGCTCCGCGGGCTGACGGTCGCAGACGCCGACCGCGACGTCGAGCCGACTCCCGACGGCGCGCTGGCGTACCGGATCGCTCGCGAGACGCCGGAGGGGAGAGCCGGCGCGACGGACGAGGCGACTCCCGGCGAACCGATCGCCGAGGTGTACGTCCAGCCGGACCGCGCCCGGATCGAGGCGATCGCCGGCCCCGACGCGGCCGCGACGGCGGCGAGGGAGGGCGACCTCCGCGTCCGTCCGAAGGCGGTCCGCCCGCCGCGGACGCTGGTGTTCGTCGAGGACGGCGCGCAGGTGAAGCGAGTGCTACCGGTCCTCGAAGCGATCCGAAACGCGTCGGACGACGAGTAGCCGACGGCAGGCGCCGATCCGCTGAAACGAGTTCTCGCCGCCTCGCCGCGCGCTCACTCGGGCCGTCCGCCGTCGCCGACCGCGGCGTTCGGCCCGGGCGAGCCGTCGGGGTCGGCCGCCTCGCCGGTGACGTCGAAGTCGCGGACGAGCGCCCCGAGCCGCTCCGCCTGCTCCGCCAGCGAACCGGCCTCCGCGGTCGCCTCGTTCATCGCGGTCAGCTGCTCGTCGGCGGCCTCGGCGACCGCGTCCGCCTCGTCGGCGGTCGACTGACTGATGTCCGCGACCTCCTCGGCCATCGAGACGGTCTCCTCGGTGCTGGCCGCCTGATCGTCGGTGGCGCGGCTGATCTCGCGGATCCCCTCGTCGGTCTCCGCGGCGTTCTCCGACACCCGCGCGAACGCGCCGGCGGCGTCTTCGACGGCGTCGGCGCCGGCGGCGATGTTCTCCTCGGCGCTCCGGACCGCCGTCACCGTCCCCTCGGTCTGCGACTGCGTGGCGCCGATCAGCTCTTCGATCTCCGTGGCCGCGTCCTGGGTCTCCTCGGCCAGCTGTTTCACCTCGTCCGCGACGACCGCGAAGCCGTCGCTCCCGCCGCCGCCCCCGCCGGCCCGCGCGGCCTCGATGTTGGCGTTCAGGGCGAGCAGGTTCGTCTGCTCGGCGATGTCGCCGATGAGGTCGACGATCTCGCCGATGTCCTCCATCCGCTCGTCGAGCTGCTGGACGGTCCCCGCGGCGGCGTCGAGCGCCTCGCGGGACTCCTCGACGCGGTCGATCGCGGCCTCGGCGGTCTCCTCGCCCTCGTCGGCGATGTCGGCGGTCTGCTCGGCGACCTCGACGACGGTCTCGGTCGAGGAGGCCACCTCCTCGATCGTCGCGGAGAGGTCGTTCATCTCGTCGGACACCTGCCGGAGCATCTCGCGCTGCTCGTCGGCCCCCTCCGCGATCTCGCTTACCGACCGGCTGACGGCCTCGCTCCGGTCGCTCGCGGTCTCGACGCCGCGGACCGTGTTCTCGCTCGCGTCCGACACCTCCCGGGCGAACGACCGGACCTCGCTCATCGCCTCGTCGATGTCGTCCATCATCCCGTTGAACGCCGTGCCGATCTGCGCCATCGCCTCGCTCTCGCTTTCGGCGTCGAGCCGAACCGTCAGGTCGCCGTCGGCCGCGCGGTCCATCGCGGCGCTGTAGTGGTCCGCCTTCGTCTCGAGGTGGCTGTTCAGCCGCTCGACCTCCTCGCGGCGCTGTTCGACCTCCGCCTTCGCGGCCTCGACGTCCTGGATCTCCGACTGCTTCTGCTCCGCCAGTTCGAGCTGCTCGCGCGCCGCCTCGCGCGACTTCTCGATCGAGTACCAGTTGACCATCAGCGCGCCCGCCAGCGCGAGGACGAACACCGCGTGGATCCCGCCCCAGACGATCGGGTTCTCGATCGCCGCGGTGTGGTTGTAGACGAGGCTCGAATCGATCAGGCTGAACGCGCCGTGGCCGACCGCCACGTACACGACGCCGACGGCGAACGGGAGCCAGTCCTCGTACAGCGCGAGCACGCCGATGAACACGAAGAAGCTGAAGTGCGCCTCGATGTACCCGCCCGACAGCTTCACCATCGCCATCGAGACGGTCATGAGGCTGAACGCCGTGAGCACCGTCCGCTGACGGCGGCCGAGCCGCGGCCAACTCGCCAGCCCGGCGGTGGCGAGGATGACGGCGACGAACCCCCCGAGCATCCACAGCGGCGTCGCCGGGATCTGCGCGCCGGTGAACGACTCAGTCCCGTCGTAGAGCCCGAGGCCGATCAGGAACGGGACCTGAACCACGGTGGCGATCAGGATGTTCCGGTGCCGCGGCGCCCACATCTCGTCCGGCATCGAGGTGCCGTCCGGGATGTATCGGATCACGTCCCGCACGCTCGCCGCCAGCCCGCCCGATTCCCCCGATCGCGTCTCGGTCGCAGTCTCTGCCATACCCGGCGATTGTCGTATGATATAAAAACACGTCGTCTCCAACTATTACCGCTGATACCGTCGTTTAGCTCCCGTAGTGCGGGTAATAAATTGATCCCAGTCCCGCCGCGGAGCTATCGATACCCCGCTCGCTTTGCCTCTTTCTCGACGAAAGCCGAATTAGTTCGGCGGCCGGGGAGGCGAACCCCTCGGGACCGCGGTCGCCGGACGGGTCGCGGGGTCGACCGCGCGGCCGACGGTTTTTATATCGGTCCGGTCCGCCGTACGGTCGTGACGCTCGATCCGATCCACGTCGAGAACATCGCGCAACTCGCGTACGGCATCGGCGGCGACGTGGACGCGACGGACCACGACGACCTCGCGGAGCGCGTGTGGCGCGAGTGGCTCCCCGACCTCCGCCGCGACGGCCGGGTCGTGATCGAGGCGCTCGGCGACCACGAGCGCCGACGGGCCGCGATCGACGACGTCGCGCTCGTCGACCGCCCGTTCGAGACGGTCCACGGCCTCGACTCCGGAACGATCAACCCCACGACGTTCAAGAACGGGCTCGTCGTCGACGTCGCGCACGCGGCGATGGCGAGTTCGCCGACGGATCTCGACCTCCACCGCGACCGCACCATCGTCGCCACGGTCCACGCCGGCGACTCGACCGCCGGCTTCGACAGCGAGTGGGCCCGCCGCGACGAGGGCCACACCCGCCAGCGCGTCCTCCACGTCCCGCGGGTGAACCGCTACGCGGAGCGCGTCGTCCACGCGCTCGCCCTCTACCTCGCGGAGGGGACTCACGCGCTCGACCACGCGGACCGCGTCGACGACCTGCTCGTCCTCGACGGACCGGTCTACCCCAAGGAGCTGTTCACGTGGGCCGACCGCGACCCCGAGCTCGGCGCGCTCGCCCGGGAGGCCAAGCCCCGCGCCGTCATCGAGAAGTACGTCCGCCTCGTCGAGCGGTTCGTCGAGCGCGACGTGCCGCTGGCCGGCTTCGTCAAAAATCCCGCGAGCGGCACCGCGGTCCGAGCGCTCTCTCGCGCCGGCGTGGAGTCGCCGTGGCCCGACGACACCGCGCTGTTCACCCGCCTGCTGGAGCGGCGGGAGCCGGACGGGGACGGCGCGGCACCGACCGGCGACCGAGACACCGGCGGCCCCGCCGACCGCGGCGCCCGCCTCGACGACGACCTCACGTTCACCACCTGGTTCCGGAGTCGCGGCGGCGCGGACGCGCCGATGGCCGCCGACGGCGACGCGCTCGGCGTCGAGCGCGAACTCGACCCGGCGCTGTACGAGCCGACGTTCACCGTCGTCTACGACCCGCGGACCGACGTGACGTACAAGCTGGAGGCGCCGTACGCGTTCACCCGCGACGAGGCGACCCGCGAGCGGCTCACCCGGCAGGTCGTCGCGGAGGTGGCGGCGACGCGCGGGCCGCCGGAGCCGGTCGCGAAGGCGGACGAGCTGGCGCGGATCTCGGCCACGGAGAAGGCCGCGCTCCGTCGGAAGTTCGAGGAGCGGCTCGGCAGCGACCAGCAGGCGACCTACGACGACCTGCGCTGGGGGAAGGAGCCGTACTGAGACGCGGTCGCTCTTCCATGAGCAGTCGACGGCGGAGTAGCGGTGGACGCCTCCGGCGCCCCGACCGCGAGGCGGCCTCGCAGGCACGCGCCGCCGCGGAGGTCAGACGGAGTCGACCGTCCGCAGAACGGTCGCGTCCGCTCTCAGATCGCTCCTGCCAGCAGCACCGCGAAGGTAACCGCGTTGTATATGCCGTGTATCAGTCCCGGGACCAGCACGTTGTCCGTCCACTCGTAGAGCGCGCCGAGGACCGACCCCAACACGACCACGACGCCGACGTACGCCCACCGCTCGACCGGCGTCCCGGAGACGGACGGGAGGTGGATCAGCCCGAACGCGAGGCTCGCGATGAGCACCGCGGGGAGGGTGTCGAACGCGCGCCGGACGCCGCCCTGAACGACGCCGCGGAACAGCAGCTCCTCGACCGGCCCGACCACCGCGAGCGACACCGCGATCATCGCGAGGTAGTACGGAACGGGGTCACCGGCGGGGACGACCGCCTGGTTCTGCCCGGTCGAGAGCCCGACCTGATCGAGCGCGAACAGGGCCCCGTACTGGAACGCGAAGAGGGCGATCCCCCCGCCGACGATGACCGCCGTCTCGCGGGCGGTCGGCCGCGAGAATCGGACGATCTCCCACTCGTCGGTGATCGCGAGGTACCCGGCGACCGCGAGCGCGAACCCGGCGAACTGGAGGAGCGTCCGGAGCAGCTGATACCCGGTCGACCCCTCGGACACCAGCCCGACGGAGGCGGCGAGGCTCGCCCCCGGCGCGGTGATCGCGCTCGCGACGAGGAACGCGAACACGATCGCGAACAGCGCGCTCGCGACGCGGAACACCCGCTCCCCGACCGCGGCCGTCAGGGGGTCTTCGCTCATCGTCGGCGGTACGGT
>NZ_SGTU01000238.1:0-615 GCF_005435195.1 Halorubrum sp. SP3
GGAACGCTTGATGTCACAAAGACGTCTTCGACGCCTGTAGCACCGGAAGACGGTGTGAAAGATGGTCTCGAAAATACGCGTGAGAAAACCGGGGTTCGATTCGATGACGTCGATTTCTTCGCGCACGGCACGACGGTCGCAACGAACGCTGTACTGGAGGAAGACTGGGCGGACACAGCGTTAGTCACGACCGACGGGTTCCGCGACGTGCTCGAAATCGGGCGGCAGGCGCGTCCCGACATCTACGATTTCCAGACGGAGAAACCGGCGACCGTAGTTCCGAGAAACCATCGCTACGAGATTCCTGAGCGGTTGGACGAGCGAGGTGACGTTACGACACCGCTCGATGAAGGGGTCGTTCGTGACATCGCAGCGCAACTCGTGGACGCCGATATTTCGAGCGTTGCGATTAGCCTCCTCTTTTCGTACGAGAACGCCTCGCATGAGCGTCGTATCAAAGAGATTCTAGAGGCAGAGGGGGTTGACGCGTCCTTCTCGCTGTCGAGTGAGGTGCTACCAGAGATCCGCGAGTACGAGCGGACGCTAACAACGGCACTCAACGCGGCGCTAAAACCGGTTATGGACCGGTATCTCGGTAATCTCGAACGCGAGATT
>NZ_SGTU01000239.1:0-614 GCF_005435195.1 Halorubrum sp. SP3
TGTGCTTTCCGTGACGCTCCAGTTGTCGGAGCCGAGGTACTGCCGTTGGTAGCCATCGTCGGCGTCAGGGAGGGCAAGGTCGCACCGGACGCGACTCTCTGTGGTGGAGAGCGACACCGTATCATCATCAAATACCGTCATGGTCCGGGTGTCGTATTTCACCGTGGGTGCGGTGAAGGTGGGCTTACTCACTTTCTTGTCCTTCGCCTTCCGTTCGATACAGCCGGTGATGGCTTGTGCGGCTTGGTGGGTGGCGAGAATCGCGTGCTGACTTCCGAGGTCGGTGTGTTCGCGCACGTCGTCGTATGCGAGGGGCTGTACGTCGCTTTTCGCGTTGTATTTGCCCCACGCCATGTCCGTGGCGAGTTGGCATCCACGCTTCCACTCGGAGATCGTCTCTTCGAGGAGGTCGCGTTGCTCGTCCGTAACTTCGAGACGAGTGATTGCCGTCCGACGCACGTAGTCGTCTGCCACGTGTTCAATGTGATCAATAGGCTACTTATTGATTGGTGTTTGCGACCAACACAAACGCGCTCCTCCCCTCCCTACTCGCTCCCTCCGGTCGCTCCTTGAGGAAGGGGACTCCGCGCTACCGCTTCAGTTGAACACTGTCA
>NZ_SGTU01000240.1:0-612 GCF_005435195.1 Halorubrum sp. SP3
AATTATTATAGGCTGGTAGCATGAAGAAAGGTTGATGTCAACCAATGATGTACAGATTGCGTTAGGGATACTCCAGCTAGTTGCGCTCACTCTTCCAGTATTCGCACTATTGACTCAAGTCTACCTCTCGACAGAAGATAACAGAACCCATGTCTCACTAGGTATGGTTCTTTTATTTGGCGGCGGAGTGTTGATCGTAGGGGCAATTTTCAGCGCACAGTCGTTGTATTGTGATACAAATTCTATTTTAATAGAGCTTTCACTAATGACGATTTCCTTAGGAATCATTGCTATTGGTGTAGTTTTGTACAGAATATACAACACATTACGCATGAATGCGGTGAGAGAAGCCCGATCAAATGAAGATAAGTTGGATCGTCTAATTGAACTCATGGAAGAACATGAGTTCGAAACGGTTAGTGAATTTCATGAATCCAATATTGAACTGGACGATGCGAACAAAAGAGAGGATCTAGAAACGACGACAGTAGAAGATTTAAGAAATGTAAGAAAAAGCGCCAAGAGTACAAGAAAATTCTTTGATAAGGGACTGATTGGAAACACTGAGAGTAGACAACTCGTATTCTTTGGATTAATTAGTCTACTCCTAGT
>NZ_SGTU01000241.1:0-611 GCF_005435195.1 Halorubrum sp. SP3
AATATTATCGGCAAGATTGCTCGTCCGCTCTTCAGACGCTTGGAAGTCCCCGGTGATATTGTGGACTTCATTAATGAGCAGGGTAGTGATACTGGCAGACCGGAGGAATCGACCGATCCGCACCAACGCACTCGTCGTGTCAGCAAGTCCACGGAGATTTTCTTGGAAGCCTTGTGACCCATCAATCATCACAACCTCAGTCCCGTCGGTAACGGCCTCCCGGAGGAGTTGCTCAAATTCACCAACCGTGTACTCATCGGGAGAGACCTCGACAATAGAGAGTTCACCGCTTTCCAGCGCAGCCTGAAGTGGAAGCCCAATTGCTTTTGCGCGATCACGAATGGTCCATTCTGCTTCTTCGAACTGGAATAATACGCTCTGTTTGCCCGCAAGTGCTGCTTGAATGAGAAACTGAAGCCCAGTCGTCGTCTTACCGACACCGGTTGGCCCACTAAGCATTGTTATCGTGCCCTGATCTAAGCCGCCATAGAGCAACTCATCGAGTTCGTCCACGCCAGACGACAGCGGTTCCGCGTCGATCGCTTGTTTCTGCGTATCGGGTACGAGCTCCGGCCAAACTTCCAGTCCCGCTGTAGAAATATCGTAGAAAT
>NZ_SGTU01000242.1:0-611 GCF_005435195.1 Halorubrum sp. SP3
GTACAGCAGGCCCTCGTTGTCGCTCTGGATGTCGAGTTGGAAATCCAGCGTCTTGACGAGGCCCTGCGGGTTGTTCATTCTTCGTCTTGTTCGATAGGTTCTGAGGTCCGGACAACCTTCACGTCCGCACCACGCCAGCGTTTGGGGACGGTGACGTGGGCACTATTCCCGAACGGTTTGACCTCACCGTCGAGAACTTCCTCGCCGTCGATTTCAAAGCGATTCACCATACCTGAGTATATCCTTTGGATATACTTAACTGTGTTGGTGGAGTGGGTTCGGTATGGGTGAGAAGCGGTCGAACCACACGATGTATAACGTCAACTACCACTTCGTGTGGTGTCCGAAGTACCGTCACTCGATACTCGAACCGATTGAGGACTCGTTGGAGACGAGTCTCCGGGGCGTGTGCGACGAGTACGACTACGAGATACTGTCGCTCCACATCTCACCAGACCACGTGCATCTGTTCCTCTCTGCTCACCCAAAGCACGCACCGAGCGAGATTGTTCGGACGGTCAAAAGCGTCACGGCCCGAAAGATGTGGGAACAGCACGAGTCGTTCTTGGAGGAGTATTTGTGGGGCGGTAGGTTCTGGGAGCGGTCGTACT
>NZ_SGTU01000243.1:0-215 GCF_005435195.1 Halorubrum sp. SP3
AGGAACAGGTTCTGGATCGGTCCCTGATATATCGGGCCGCCGCGGTACACCGCGCCGCTCTCGACGGCCGTCAGTTCGCTTGCGACGCTGTGTTCCTTCATGAACGCCAAGACGGTGTCCTCGAACTCGGCGCGGGTCTTGGTCTCGTGGCCGCGAACGAACAGCGCGTCGGGATCGACCTCCAGCATCGTCTCGTAGTCGATCTGCCCGCGGTC
>NZ_SGTU01000243.1:258-611 GCF_005435195.1 Halorubrum sp. SP3
AAGTGCTTCTTGTTAGTCCCCTTGTCGGTGAGGCGGTACGGCGAGAACTTCTCGGGCGCATCGGACCCGGCGAAACACAGCAGCCCCGCGGGCCGGGCGTCGGCCGCCGGGAGGTCCGCCTGGACCCGCGCGAGGAGGTCGTCGTGGAGGGACGCGAAGGCCCGGAAGCGGTCGCCCTCCCGGAATATCTCCGCGACCTTCTCGAAGGCCTCGTACATCGTGTAGTACCGGTAGTCGTGCCACGGGTCGGTCCGACGGAAGTTCGCGTTGCCGACGAACGGCGCGACGTTCTCGGTCAGCTCCGTCACGTCGCCCTCGTCGAGACCGAAGAAGGAGTTCTTGAGCAGCCACTG
>NZ_SGTU01000244.1:0-610 GCF_005435195.1 Halorubrum sp. SP3
GAAGTCATAGGCACCGTAGCGGTCCCGCCGAGTAGTGGTTGTCGGTGAAACGTCGGTCGGCAGAACACGGCCGGACGAAATCGCCCGTTCGGCGTCGATCAGTACCGCGACGGGATGAAGGCCATCCCGGCGAGCATGATCGACGAGAGCACGGAGAGAACGAGGACGCGCGAGAGACCGCTGTTGTACTGGTTGAACCGGTCGATCTCGGCGGCTTGCGCCTCGTACGACTCGATGTCGGTCGTCATCTGGAGCGTGGAGGCGTCGGGGAAGTGCGCGACGAAGTTCGTGCCGCTAAGCGTCAGCTCCGAGTGCTGCGAGACCTCCACCGACTCCGTCTGCGTGGTCTCGTACACGACGACCGCGCCGCCGGCGGTCACGTCGTCGACGGTCACCGTCTGCCCGCCGTAGTCGAACGTCTCGCCCGTCGCGTACGTCCGCTCTTCGGGGAGGAACTCGGAGACGGCGAGTAATGCGAGCGTCGCGCCGACGAAGAGCGGTAGCAGCCCGAATCCGTCGATCCGCGACGCCGGTCCGAGGGTGAATATGTTCCACCCGACGAGTGCCAGCCCGATCGCGAGCAGCGCGGCACGCTCGATGAAAGCCGTCC
>NZ_SGTU01000245.1:0-607 GCF_005435195.1 Halorubrum sp. SP3
GGACAGATGATAGTCTGTAATCAGATGGTTGAACAGTGAATCAGTCACCAGATAGAAAAATCAGGATCCAGTGTAACTGTGGCAACTGGATTGAAACCGATAACGAAGTGAGTCGAGTAAACTGTGAATGTGAAAACACATTCGTAGTCACTGTCACAGATATGAGTCTAAGATGGACCCTAGAAATACTCTTAATTTGATCGTTCTCTGGGCTGGCTGTACTAAGCGATCCGTGCGTGCCCTCTACTGACCCCATCCAGGTCAGAATGTGTCATTCCCTAAGGATTTCAACAGAGCCGTAGTGTTCAATATTAGTTAATAGAATGGATCTACAGGTAGTGTTCAGATAAGCTGGTTCCATGCGAAAGCGAATGCTTGAAGCCAATTTTCGACGGTGTCTGCTTCGGCGTGGCTGAAACAGTTTGAGAACTGGTTAGTTCGACACTTTAGTTCTCGAAAGACACGTTCGACGGCATTCCGATTACCATGTTTTTCGTATCTGTAATCGAGGCCGTGTCGATGAGGTGCCGCTTGCAGCCACGGTGCAGAATCGACGAGAAAGAGCGCGTCATCGACGAGATGTTTTTCACGGAGTTCAGCGATAAAC
>NZ_SGTU01000246.1:0-603 GCF_005435195.1 Halorubrum sp. SP3
GCCACAGGACAAAGCGCAAGTTCTCTACCCGTATCTCGTCGGGGACGATGTGCTTGTCCGCTATGTCATCCACGAGTACGTACAGCGACTTTTTGTAAATTCTACAGACGCCCTTGACTTCTCGAACGAGGCACTCACTACTGTGCTTGACCAATTTGAATACTCTGATGGGTCCGCTTTCGACTACGCTGACTCCACCACGGAACGTTGGTGTGAAGGCGTCCGATCAGTCATGCGTGAGATCGGTGTCCTTGAAGATCAGCAAACTGTCGTCGGTGATCCACCATCCCTTGGAGATGTACCACTCCTCGTTGCGATGGATTACTCGTACGAGGAGGGTGGTGACGAGTGGTTTGAGTCGCCGGTCGGCCTCCAGTACCTGTTCCAACCGAGCGATCGGTGGGAAGAGCTCTACGATAGAGTGGCTAGAACGGACGCCTGGGAGTACGTCGAACTCCACGGAAGCCTCCAACTGCGGCCTACTGACGAACCGTACGCATGGATCTCTGAAAGGGGTGCTGAATGATGGTTGGCCCAACTTGGTTCGAAGACCTGCCTGAGGATTTCGAAGAATCAGTACGCATCGACCGCGAAGAGCAGTCA
>NZ_SGTU01000247.1:0-603 GCF_005435195.1 Halorubrum sp. SP3
GAAATCGCTCGAGCACTATTGACAGACCCGGATATCGTGCTGTTAGACGAGCCGCTAGCCGGGGTGAACCCAACTCTCGAGCAGAAGATCCTCAGTCGAATCGAAGATCTCGTCGAGGACGGTTACTCGTTCCTCCTCATCGAACACGACATCGATCTCATCATGGACAACTGCGAGCGAGTCGTAGTCATGCATCAAGGCGGGGTCCTGACGACCGGTTCCCCGGACGATGTGAAATCAGATGAGCGCGTAATCGAGGCGTACCTCGGTGGTGATGACGTGTGACTGTTCTTGATGTAGAAGGACTGGACGCCGGGTACGGCGATCTACAGATCTTATCCAATGTCGATATGACCGTCGATGACAGTGAGTATGTAACCATCGTCGGGCCGAACGGCGCAGGAAAATCCACGGCGATGAAATCTGTTCTCGGATTGACGACGTACATGGACGGATCGATTACGCTCAACGGCGAGTCCATCGAAGGAATGGACACGAATGCCATTATCGAGCGGGGTGTTAGTTATGTGCCGCAGAGCGACAGCCTCTTTTCATCGATGACCGTTCGAGAAAATCTCCTCATGGGTGCGTTCAGTCTGCCGG
>NZ_SGTU01000024.1:0-25959 GCF_005435195.1 Halorubrum sp. SP3
GCACCTCACGCCTCCCCAGCCTCGTCGCGGCCGCTTAAAAGCGGCCGCGACTCCCTCGCGCGTGCTGCCTCGCGGCCGCCGGGGGCGGCCGCTCGCAGGCACGCGCCGCCGCCCCGGTTATTTATAAACGGTCGGGGAACTGCGCCTGTGATTTAAATACCGCTACGCGGTCATCGAGAACCCCGACCGAGGCGGGTTCCCCGACCGGTAGTTTCAATCGGCGATCCCCCGAAGGCGTTCGCGTGACCGTACCAACGAAGACGCTGCCGAGCGGCGCGGAGCTGCCGGCGCTCGGACTCGGCACGTACGACCTCAACGACGGCGAGACGGCCGACAGCGTGCGCGCGGCGCTCGACGCCGGGTACACGCACATCGACACGGCCGAGGGGTATCACAACGAGGCGGCCGTCGGCGACGCGCTCGCCGCGAGCGGCGTCGACCGCGAGGACGTGTTCCTCACCTCGAAGGTGCTCGCGAAGAACCTCAACTACGAGTCGGTGATCGCGTCGTGCGAGGCGTCGCTCGACCGGCTCGGGGTCGACTACCTCGATTTATACCTCATCCACTGGCCCAACCCGGCCATCTCGCTGCGCGAGACGCTCCGGGCGATGGCGGAGCTGCGCGACCGCGGGCTCGTGCGCGACGTCGGCGTCTCGAACTTCAGCGCGTACCAGCTGAGCTGCGCGCACCACGTCTCGGACGTGCCGATCGCGGTCAACCAGATCGAGTTCCACCCGTGGTTCCAGCGGCCGGACCTCGTCGACTACTGCCGCGAGACCGACACCGTGATCGAGGCGGCGGCGCCGCTCGCGCGGACGGACGTGTTCGGCGACGAGGTCGTCGCCGAGCTGGCCGAGAAGTACGATAAACACCCCGCGCAGATCGTGATCCGGTGGGCGCTCGACCGCGGCGTCGTCCCGCTCCCGCGGTCGTCGACCCCGGACCACGTCCGGGCCAACGCCGAGACGGACTGGGAGCTCGACGCGGCCGACCGGCGGCGCCTCGACGAGCGCGACCGCGACGCGCCGGTGTACGACACCCCGGCCCGCGACTGGACGAGCGACGTGTACGGGATCGAACAGTGATCCGAAGCGGAGTCAGTCGCCGCCGAGGTCGACCGGCTCCCCCGTCTCGGCGGACTCGTAGACGGCGTCGAGCGCGCGCATGTCCGTGAGCGCGTGCTCGCCGTCGGCGTGAAACGGCTCGCCCGCCAGCAGCTGGTGGCCGAAGTACGCGAACTCCGCTTCGATCTGGTGGACCTGATCGAACTCGACGTCGACCCGCGTGCCGTCGCGGACGACCGCGAACCCGCGGTCCTCCCGCTCGTAGAAGGCCGGGTCCAGAAGTAGCCGAGCGTCCGTCCCGGTGACCTCCAGCCGGCTCGCGTGCTGGGCGTTCTGGCTCACCGTACACAGCGCGTCGACGTCGCCGGAGAACTCCAGCCGGAAGGTGGCGTGCTCGTCGACGTCGGCGAACGCCTCGTGCTCCGAGCGGGTCCGCCCGGACACCCGAATCGGGTCCTCGCCGAGGACGAACCGCGTCGTGTTGAGCGGGTAGACGCCCAGGTCCATGACGGCGCAGCCGCCGGAGAGCTCGGGGTCGAGCCGCCACTGGTCGTGGTCGCCGCCGAGCTCCCCGAGCATCGTCTGCGACATCGTCGCGTGGACGTGGATCACCTCGCCCGCGACGCCCGCGTCGAGGAGGTCGCGGAGCCGCCGGACGGCGGGGTCGGTCTGCATCCGATAGCCGACCATCAGGGGGACGCCGGCGTCGCGGCACGCGCCCACGAGCCGACGGGCGCGGTCCGGCGTCACTTCCAGCGGCTTCTCGCAGAGGACGGCCTTCCCCTGCGCCGCGGCGGCCTCGACGTACTCAAGGTGGGTCGCGTTGGGCGTCGCGACGTACACCGCGTCGTACGCGTCCGCGGCGGCGCCCGATCGGAGCTCGTCGGGCGTGACGCCCGTCACGTCGCGCTCGGCGGCGACCGCCTCGACGGCGTCGGCATCGACGTCGGTGACGACGGTCGCCTCGGTGTACGCCGACCGCTCGATGCCGGGCAGCGCCCACTCGCGGGCGAACCAGCCGAGGCCGACCACCGCGACCCGGACGGGGTCGGTGACGGCATTCGGGTCGAGCGTCTCCCAGTCTCGGCGCGTGAACTCGTCGAGGTACTCCGCGAAGGCGGCTTCCATACCGGACCCTCGGCGCGCGGGCGTCAAATAACCACGGCGACGAGCGCGCGAGAGCGCTCCGGGGGCGCGAGGGTCACGGCAGGGGGTTCTCGCCGTCCGTCGCCGCGATGACGACGCGGACGGCGCCGTCGCCGTCGGCGTGCGTCCACTCGCCGGGGCCGGGATCGCCGGCGACGCGCTCGTACGAGTCGCCGTTGACCGCGAGCGACGCCGGCGGATCGTCGAAGCGCCGCAGGCGGGCGGACGCGACGCCTCCCGGAACGTCGAGCGTCACCGAGTCGGCCGCGGTCTCGTGAGCCGCCGCGACGGGGACGAACTCGTCGGCGGACTCGTCGAAGTACTCGAACGTCGCCTCGCGGGGGCCGGAGGTCTCGCCCCGGGAGCCGAACTCGACCCGGAGGTGGATCGGTCCGGGATCGCCGTCGAGGTGCTGCGTCCACGGACGGTACGGAACGACGCTGCCAGCGCGGACGTACACCGGCATCGTGTCGAGCGGAACGTCGACGTCGATCGAGCGTCCGCCCTCGTGCCGCGCGCCGGACCAGTAGTCGACCCACTCCCCCTCGGGGAGGTACACCTCCCGTCGGCCGCCCGGACGCAGTATCGGGGCGACCAGGATCTCCTCTCCCAGGAGGAGCTGCGTGTCGACGCCCGCCGCGGCCGGGTCGTCCTCGAACTCGAGCACCAGCGGCCGCATCACCGGGAGACCCGTCCTGGCGGCCCGTTCGGCGTACGAGTACAGGTACGGGAGGAGGCGGTAGCGCTCCTTCGCGTAGTCGCGAACGATCGCCTCCGCCTCCTCGCCGAAGTGCCACGGTTCCCGGGGCGTCGTCCCGTGGAAGCGGGCGTGGCTGGTCCCCAACAGTCCCCACTGGGCCCAGCGGACGTACAGTTCCGGCGTGGGCTCGCCGCGGAAACCGCCGATGTCAGTGGCCCAGAAGGAGTACCCCGAGAGCGCGAGGCTGAGTCCTCCCCGGAGGTTCGCCGCCATCGCCTCGAAGGTCGTGTCGGGGTCGCCGCCCCAGTGTATCGGGAACTCCTGGTCGCCGATCCAGCCGGAGCGGACCCACAGCGTCGGCCGGTCCCGCCCGGCCTCGCGGAGCGCGTTCTGAACCGTTTCGTAGTACAGCCGCGGGTAGCGGTTCCGCATCGCCGCGCCGGTCTTCCCGTTGCTCAACACGGCGTCCCGCGGGAGGTACTCCCCGAAGTCGAGCTTGAACACGTCGACGCCCGACTCGGCCAGCTCCCGGTGCCGGTCCGACCACCACTCCCGGGCGTCGGGATCGGTGAAGTCGACGATACCGCCGCGGTCGTCGACGCTGAGCCGCGAGAGGACGTACGGGTCTCCGGCCCCGTCCTCGACGAAGAACCCGCGGTCGGCGAACTCCTCGAACAGCGGTGAATCGACCCGGACGTACGGGTACTCCCAGAGGGAGAGCTTGAAGCCGCGGTCGGAGAGCGACTCGATCATCGCCTCGGGGGCCGGGAACGCCTCCTCGTCCCACTCCAGGTCGCAGATGCTCTCGATGTCCATCCAGTACGGGTCGACGTGGAGCACGTCGCAGGGGATCTCCCGCTCCCTGAGGGCGTCGGCCACCGACTCGAGCTCCGACCGGGACTGGTAGCTGAGCCGCGACATCCACAGGCCGAACGTCCACCGCTCCGGGCGGTGCGGGCGTCCGGTGAGCGCGGTGTACTGCCGGAGCAGCTCCTTCAGCCGGTCGCCGGTGAAAAAGAAGAACCGCAGGGCGTCGCCCTCCACGCGGAGGTCGATGGTCCCGGAGGAGGACGCCCCGAAGTCGAAGGTGGTCTTGCGGGCGGTGTCGGCCAGGAGCCCGTATCCGCGTGTCGAGAGGTACAGCGGGACGTTCTTGTGCGCGAACTCGGTCTCGGTCCCGTTCGGCTGGGTCACCCACGACTCGATCGCCTGTCCGCGCTTGTCGAGGTCCGTGAACTTCTCGCCCAGGCCGAAGAGGCGCTCGTCCGGGCCCAGGCCGAACGCCGTCCCCGTCTCGGTCACCCGGAGCGGCCAGCGGTTGACCTCCTCCTCGACGAACCGCAGCGGCTGCGTCCGTCGCTCGCCCTTGGCGGTGCGGTCGTCGCGGCGCTCGCGGAGGAGTCGATCGCCGTCCGCGCGGACCTCGAAGGACCACTCCCCCAGGCCGATCCGCACCGAAAGCGCCGACGTCTCGACCCGGAGCGTCCCGTCACGCTCGCTCGCGGACAGCGAGACCGGACGCGTGACGGCGTCGAGATCGTACGAGATCGGGGACTCCGAGGTCGGGTTCTCCGGCGTCGAGAGCATCTCGAACCGGAACACGTCGGGCGCGAAAAACCGGATCCGGACCGGGACGGTTCGGTCCTCGTCGGGGGTCGTCTCGGGCCCGGGAGTCTCGAGCCGGCAGCGGAGTTCGACGGCGTCGTCGGAGAGGGAGTAGGAGTCGACGGCGGAGACGAGGTGAGTCACCATTGGAACCGCGTACGAAAGCCAGGCTCTTTTTTGTGGTGGTCACGCCGGAAGCGGCGTCGTCAGCGGTGAATGCGGCGGGTGAACGTGAACACGAACAGCGCGATCAGGAACGCTCCGACGAACCCCTCCACCGCCGAGAGGACCTCCTGGACCAGCGTCGTCGTCCCCGGGGGGCCGAGCACGAACGAGATGAACGACTGGAACGAGAAGATCAGCGCCTCGACCGGGCCCTGTTCAGCGGCGAGGCCGGACCAGTTCCAGTAGACGTACCCGAAGCCGCCGATGAGTGCCAACGACGTGACGACCACCCGATACGGCAGTTCACCGTAGCCCGTCGAGGCCGCGAGCAACCACGACCGGGTCCACCGAGAGCCGTTCCTGACTCGGCCGAGGACGCCGGACTCGGCGTCGCCGCGCAGCGCGTTGTCGAAGTACTCCGCCCGGTTGAACCGCATCTCGCGGTAGAAGAACGCCCCGGCGCTGACGTTGTCCCCGGCCTCGTCCGCGCCGTTTTTCGCGTACGCGTACGTCGCCTGGAGCGCGGCGTTGTCGGACTCCCGGTCGTGACGCGGGCAGACCGCGTCGTCGATGATGTAGCGTCCGACGTGTTCGGGCCCGTCGCCGCAGTAGCAGGGGAGCGCCATCGGGTCGACCTCGAACCGGTGGATCCAGTTGTCGACGCGAGAGAGGTCGACGGAGTCCTCGTCGGTGAAGTCGAACCCGTCGTAGCGCGTCCGGAGGATCCGAATCCGGGTGGAGAGGAGCTCGTCGGCGTCGCCGCTGAACTTGACGTCGCCCAGCGTCGCCCGGTACAGGTCGTACAGCATCTCTCCCTCGGCGGCGGGCTGCCCGAGCGTCCCCCGGTTCACGGTCGAGCGACTCAGGTCGACGTACCCGGTCTCCCCGCCGGTGTCCGGCGACTCGAACCGGATCCGCGACAGCTCCGCGTCCCGGACCCGAACGTCGTCGACGACGGCGACGCGGTTGAGCGAGAGGCGACCGGTCACGACCGCCATGTCCGCGCTCAGCGACCCCCTGAACGCCGGGGTCGACCGGACGGGGCCGTCGGGGGGCGGCTCGACGAAGTCCGACTCGTCGACTTCGAGGTCGCCCTCGCAGAGCACCCTGTCGAAGTTGACTCGACCGCCGAAGCACGCACGCTTGAAGTCCGCGAGGTCGAAGAACCGGGCGGCTTGGAAGCGGGCGTCGCGGCGGAACAGGGCGTCGTTGAACATCGCCAGGTCGTCGAAGTCGGCCGCGAGGAAGGAGGCGTGATCCAGGAACTGGGCGTGACCGGCGCTGACGGCCCTGTCGAACTGCGCCTCGCGGAACAGCGCCGGTCGGCGGAACAGCGCGCTCTTGAGTTCGAGGAAGTCCGAGAACGTCGCGCGGCTGAAGTCGATCCCGAAGGGGACGCTCTCCAGGGTCGGGTCAAGGACGTCGGTGCCGGGGTCGGCCGGCGGCGCGGCCCCGGGGTCGAACGTCGCGCCGGAGAAGTCGACCGGCTGCGCGAACTCGGTCTTCCGACAGACGACGGCGCCGAACTCCGCGTGTCTGAAGTCGATCGTCTCCCGGCTCCCGCCGCCGATCTCGCGCTGTTCGAGGTCGAGCGTCGGAAACTTCGCGCCGACGAACTGGCAGCGCCGCCGGCTGACGACCGGGTCGCTCTCCTCGTTCGCCGCCGCGACGGTCTCGACGAGTCGGACGGAGACGTTCGCGCGGTCGCTCGGCGGCCGCTCGTCGGGGTCGAGGTGGAAGAGACACCGGTCGCGGTCGCCGTACGCCTCGTGGGGGCAGTGCCAGGCGCCGTCCTCGACGCCGGACCCCGCATCGGCGCTCCCGAGGCGCCACTTCGGGGGGGAGTCAAGCCACGGGAACGCCGCCTCGTAGTCGGGCACCGGAAAGCGGAACCGGCAGCTCCCGTTCACTCGGAGTGTCACGGGTCAGTCGTATTTCGACGTTGATATTAAAACTACTGCGGCCGCGAGCGCCGGAACGCGGAGACCGTCATTTCGGCCGGAAACCCGCCTCAGCCGTCGGTCTCTCAACGGCCTCGTGGTCGACGGCGTGCGTCGGCGCGCTCCTCGGACCGGACTGGCGGTCGGGCTCGGGTTCGAGGGTCCTCGGGGCGCGCGGCGGCGAACTGATCGCGGCGCCGTGGTTCGGGGCGTCAGAGGACGGTCCCGTGCTTTTTGTCCGGCAGGTCCTTCCGAACGTCCTCGTAGAAGTCGAACCGGGCGGCCAGTTCGGCGCGGAGGTCGGAGGGCGGAACGATCTCGTCGATGACCACCTCGCTCGCCATCCGGTGGACGTCGATCCCCTCGCGGTACTCCTCGCGGAGGCGATCCTCCTCGGCCGCGCGCTCCTCGGGGTCGTCGATCTCGGCGAGCTTCCGGGCGTAGACGGCGTTGATCGCGGCCTCCGGCCCCATGATACCGATCTCGCCGGAGGGGAGCCCGATAACGCTCTCAGGGTCGTAGGCGGGGCCGCCCATCGCGTAGATGCCCGCGCCGTACGCCTTCCGGACGACGACGGTCTGTTTCGGCACCGTCGCCGAGGAGGTGGCGTAGATCATCTTCTTCCCCTTCTCTAAGATGGCGTCCTTCTCGACGCCCGACCCGGCCATGAAGCCGGGCGTGTCACAGAGGTACAACAGGGGGATCTCGTAGGCGTCGCAGGTCCAGATGAACTCGGCGGCCTTCTCCGCGGCGTCCGGGAAGATGGCGCCCGACCGCTCGGTCGGCTGGTTGGCGACGACGCCGACCGGCCGCCCGTCGATCCGGCAGAACGCCGTGACGATCTCCGGCCCGTACCCCTCCTTCAGCTCGAACACCGACTCGGCGTCGGCGATCCGGTCGAGCAGGTCGCGGGCGTCGTACGCGCGGTTCGGCGACTCCGGGATCAGCTCGTCGATCCCCGCCGGCGAGAACTTCGGCGGCTTCGTCTCCCGTTTCGGGGGCTTCTCGCCGGCCCGATCCGGGAGGTACCCGATCAGGTCCGCGACCAGTTCGCGGGCGTGTTCCTCGTCGCGGGCGACGAGGTCGGCGGAGCCGGACTCCTCGGCGTGGATCCGCGGCCCGCCGAGCTCGTCCATCTCGATCTCCTCGCCGGTGACCATCTCCACCATCCGCGGCGAGGCGATCGCCATCGCGGACATCCCCTCGACCATCACCGTGAAGTCCGCGAAGACGGGCGTGTAAGCGGCGCCGGCGATACAGGGGCCGTAGAGGACGCAGATCTGCGGGACCGCCCCCGACAGCATCGAGTGGTTGTAGTAGTACTTCCCGATCCCCTCGCGGTTGGCGAAGAAGCCGGTCTGCTGGTCGATCCGCCCCCCGGAGGAGTCCATCAGGTAGAGGACCGGATTCCCCGTCTTCAGTGCGCGCTGCTGCATCCGGAGGAACTTCTCGACGCCCTTCGACGCCATCGACCCCGCCTTCACCGTGAAGTCGTTGGCCATGAAGTGGACGTCGCGCCCCTCGAACTCGGCGGCGCCCGTCAGTAGCCCGTCGCCGGGGAGGCGGTCGCCGTCGCCCGCATCGTCCTTCCCGTCCGCGTCATCGCCGCGTCCGGGCGCGTCCGGGTGCCAGTCGTCGAACGCCGCGAACTTCCCGTCCTCGAACTTCACCCCTGCCGGCTCGCCGTCGAGCGCGCTCGCGTCGCCGGCGCCGCGGGTGCCGTCCTCGCCGCCGAACCAGAGGTCGAGGCGGTCGCGGACGAACAGCTTCCCCTGTTCGGAGAGGCGGTCGCGGTACTTCTCCGGCCCGCCCTTCAGGATGTCGTCGATCTCGGCTCGGAGATCGCGCTCGCGGTCCGTGGGGCCGAGGTCGTCGTCGAGCGGATAGCTCGGTTCCGGCGGAGCTGCGGTCGCGGCCGGCGTCTCCTCGTCCCCGACGTGGACGTCGACGCCGACGCCGAGATGTTCCGCCAGCGACTTCGCGATCGCCTCGGCCTCCTCGGGGGTCGCCGCCGCGCCGACGTGGACATTCATGGACGCAAGATTTGCGGTGGATCCTAAACAGTTTTCCATGCGAGACCGGCGCGGTCGCGCCGGCGACGGCGGGACGCAACCGTTCGCTCCGCGAAACGGCTCCCTCCCTCAGTCCGCGTCGACGGCCGCCTCCAGCCGCTCGATCAGCGCCTCGTTGCCGACGTACAGCGGCGTGCGCTGGTGGACCGCCTCGGGCTCGACGTCAAGGATCGAGCCGGTCCCGTCCGAGGAGGCGCCGCCCGCGCGCTCGATGACGTACGCGATCGGGTTCGCCTCGAACTGGAGGCGGAGTTTCCCCTCGGGCGCGCTCCGGAGCGCGGGGTACGCGAACACGCCCCCGTAAGTGAGCACCTGGTTCACGTCGCCGACCATCGCGCCGCCGTAGCGGAGCTTCAGGCTGTCTTCGATCGCCCGGGCGTACGCCCGGAACTCCGCGGTCCAGTCGGGGACGCGACCGCCGAACCCGTAGACGGTCGGCGTCTCCGGGAGCGTCAGGTCGGCCTCGACGACCGAGCGCTCGACCCCGTCGCCGTCGGACGTGCGCTCGACGACCTCCTCGCGGACGCCCGTCTCGTCCGCGACGACCATCGTCGTGATCGGGCCGTAGAGGACGTAGCCGGCGGCGACGAGGTCGCGACCGCTCGCCGGCAGCGGGGCGTCGTAGATCCCGACGACCGTGCCCATCGCGTTGTTCGACCGGAGGTTCGAGGAGCCGTCGAGGGGGTCGATCGCGACCGCGTAGGCGTCGTCCGGCCCGCTCCCGACCGCGCCGCCCGCGTCGACCGCCGACTCGCGCTCCTCGCTGACGAACGAGCCGACGCCGTCGACCGCGGTGATCGCGTCGCCGAGCAGCTCGTCGGCGTAGAGGTCGCCCGCCAGCACCGATTCGCCGGAGGCGTTCTCCGTCCCGCTCTCGACGCGGCGGCCGGGGAGCGCGGCGCGGATCTCCGGGGCCGTCGCCGCGACCGCGTCGAAGACGGCGTCGACGACCGGGTCGGCGGAGCCGCCGTCGCCGCGGGGGGTAGGGTCGGACATCAGTCGGCGCTCTCGGCGACGGCCAGCGCCTCGGCCGGGTCGACTTCCTCGAAGATCACGGCCTCTAACGCGTCGAGGATGCGCTCGGGCTCGTCGCGCTGGAAGACGTTGCGGCCGACGGCGATGCCGGTGGCGCCCGCGTCGATGGCGTTCGAGACGTTCCGGAGGAACGCCTCGTCGTCGCGCATCGTTCCGCCGGACATCACGACGTCCGCGGGGCCGGCCATCTCGACTGCGTCGCCCATCGCCTCGGCGGAGCCGGGGTACTTCACCTTCACCACGTCGGCGCCGAGCTCTAAGCCGAGCCGCGCGCCGTACGAGATCACGTCCGGACTCCCGTCGTTGCGCAGCCCCTGTCCGCGCGGGTACGACCACATGACGACGCCCATCCCGCGTTCGCGGGCGCCCTCCTGGGCCTCGCGGAACTCCTCGGCCATCTCGACCTCGTGGTTCGAGCCGGCGTAGACGGTGAACCCGATCGCGTCCGCGCCCAGCTCGGCCGCGTACTCCGGCGTACAGTTGACCGCGCTGTCCGGCTCTCCCATCCAGAGGTTCGAGGTCCCGTTGAGCTTCAACAGGAGGTTGACCTCGTCCTCGTAGTCGGGGTAGTACGCCTCCGCGAGCCCCTTCTGGACGGCCAGCGAGGTGACCGCCTCGTGGGTGGCGAGCTCGAAGATCCGTTCCGGGTCCGCCGTGTCCGGATTCGGCTCGAAGTCCACCGGCCCGTGTTCGATCCCGTGGTCGTACGCTAAGATGAGCGACTTGCCGTCGCGCGAGATGTCGTCGGCGGCGTGAGGAAGCATCAGTTCGTATTTCAGTTACATATGTAAAAAGAGCTATGGTCGTTTTACCGGACGTAAAGAATCTGAGCGGCCGTCTGAACGGCGTTTCGAGGCGAGTGCCGAGCGATCGAACGGACCCGACAGTTACTACTCGAATTGTTAATTTATCGGGCGGGACGCTCGGGCCCGGCTTCCGCAATACTTACCACCCACGACGCGGCAGCGGTTCGCATGCGAGCACTCTCCGAGGTCGACGTCGTCGGCGTCGTCGGCGCCGGGACGATGGGCAACGGCATCGCGCAGGTCGCGGCGACCGCGGGCTACGACGTGGTGATGCGGGACGTCGAGACCGAGTACGTCGAGCGCGGCCTCGACAGCGTCGCCGACAGCCTCGACCGGCTGGCCGGGAAGGACGCGCTCGACGAGGAGCCGGACGCGATCCGCGACCGAATCGCGGGCACGACCGACCTCAACGACCTCGCCGACGCCGACGTCGCGGTCGAGGCCGTGATCGAGGACCTCGACGTGAAACGCGACGTGTTCGAGGACCTCGACCGCGTCACCGACGACGACGCGGTCCTCGCGACGAACACCTCCACCCTGTCGATCACGACGATCGCGAGCGCGACCGACCGCGCGAGCGACGTGGTCGGCCTCCACTTCATGAACCCCGTCCCGATCATGGACGGCGTCGAGGTCGTGGTCGGCGAGCGCACCGACCCCGAAGTCGTCGACTTCGCCCACTCGTTCGCCGAGGACCTCGGCAAGGAGACGTGGGAGGCCGACGACAAGCCCGGCTTCGTCACCAACCGCATCCTGATGCCGTGGATAAACGAGGGGATCCGCGCGTACGACGAGGGCGTCGCCGAGAAGACCGACATCGACCGCGGGATGAAGCTCGGTACGAACGTCCCGATGGGGCCGCTCGAACTCGCGGACCACATCGGCCTCGACGTGGCGCTCGACGCCAGCGAGACGCTCCACGAGGAGCTCGGCGACCGCTACAAGCCCGCCTACCTCCTCAAGCGCAAGGTGGAGGCCGGCGACCTCGGCAAGAAGACCGGTCGCGGCTTCTACGAGTACGAGTGAGCCGCCGGGGGACGAGAGGAGTCAGGCCGCGTCCGCGTCCGCGTCGCGGTCGTCGCCGGCCGTCCACCGGCGCGCGCCGGGCAGGAGCCCGACCAGCTTCGTCACGTAGCCGAACTTGAACAGGCCGAGCTGCGAGAGCGTCCCAAGGACGAACACCGCGAGGAACGCGGGCGCGGAGAGGTCGAAGAGGAGCGGCTGGACGGTCGTCTCCGCCGCGGCGGTCTCGAAGCTCGCCGGGGTGAGCGACCGGGAGGCGAACGCCGCGCCGATGAGCGCGGTCGAGACCACGAGCGTCGTCCGGGTGAGGACGAACCCGAACAGCGCGCCGACCGCGACGCCCGCCAGCGTCGCGCCGACGAGCAGCGCCGTCCCCTCGATCCCCGTCGCGTCTGCCGCGTAGAAGGGGCCCACCGCGAACCGACCGGCGAACCCGCCGACGACGGCCCCGATTCCCAGCACCGCGAACGAGAGCCCGGCGTAGGCCAAGAACCCGCCGAGGAGGCCGCCGACCGCGACGACGCCGGCGGTCAGGACGGCCCCGTCGACCGCGACCAGGCCGACGACGTTCGGCGCGAACAGGTAGCCCGCGCCGGCGCCGACGAGCAGCCCCGTCAGCGTCACCGCGTAGACGGAGACCGCCGCGCCGACGAACGCGAGCGCGAGCCCCGCGAGGACCAGCCCGCCGTTGAGTGGGGTGAGCATGTGCGTATCGTGGCGCGCGCTGGCACTTAAATTGTCGCGACCGAGACGACGGGAAACGCGGGCGGCGCCGTCGAGCCTGAGAGGCACTCACCGGGCCCGTGCCGCCGCCCGCCGGTCGACGTACCGCGCGTAGCCGCCGACGGCGAGGCCGAACCCGACGACGAGCAGGACGAGTCCGAGGAGGCGGCTCGCCCCGACGGTCATCACCGCGAGGACGACGCCGAAAAGCAGCGCGAAGGCGCCCGCGACGACCACGCCGACGTCGAGCAGCGGCGAGGGCTGGATGCTCCGGCAGTGCGGGCAGATCCGCGCGCCGGCGGGGATCGGCTCCCGGCACTCGACGCAGCGGAGGCGGTCGCTCGACACGCGAGGCGCTTCGGCCGCGGCCGGGAAAAGACGCGCGCCCGCGACCGGTCGGTGCCCGCCCTCGCTTCAGTCCGCGCCCGCCGCCGCGCTCGGCTCGTCGCTGACGTCGAGCGTCTCCTCCACCTGCGTGAACACCGCGACGAGGCCGAGCGCGGCGGCCGCGGCCCCGACGGCGAAGGGGACGACGAAGCCGAAGCCGTAGAGCCAGCCGGACGCCAGCGGCCCCAAGGCGACGCCGAAGCCGAAGCCCATCGTGAGCACGGAGAGGGTAGTGCCGGACTCGCCCTCGCGGGCGAGGTCGCCGGCGAGCGCGAGCGACGGGGCGAACACGCACGCGACCGCGATCCCTTGCCCGAGCCGGACGAGCATCATCAGCGCCGGCTCCGTCACGACCCCTTGGAGGAAGGTCGTCGGGATCAGGAGGACGAACCCGGCGAGGAGGAACGGCCGGCGACCGATCCGGTCGCTGGCGCGCCCCACCGGGACCTGGAAGATCACGTTGGCGATCGTCACGGCCGCGAACTGGGCGCCGAACCAGATGGGGGCCTGGTCGAGCCGGACGTTCACCTGGTTCTGGAGCGTCGCGAACAGCGCGATACAGGCGCCCATCGCGACGGTCGCGAGTCCGAGCGTGAACACGGGGTCGAGCAGGCGGTCCTCGCCGCGGACCCGGATCGAGACGTCGTCGCCCGCCTCGCCCTCCACGTCGGCGTCGCGGACGAGCAGGAACACGAGCGTGAAGCTGAGGTACGCCCCCGCGCAGGCCGCGACGAAGGCCGCGTCGAACCCGTCGAGGACCGGGAGCCCGACCGCGGAGAGGTCGTACGGGCCGCCCGACACCACCGCGCCCGCGAGCACCGGACCGAAGCCGAACCCGATGAGCCGGAACGTGTTGTACACCCCGAAGTTCCCGCCGCGGTCGGCGTCGCCCGCGGCGTACTCGTTGACCAGGGCGACCGTCGCGGGGATGATGAGCGCCGCGCCGAGCCCCTGGACCGCGCGCAGCGCGACCAGCGCCGGGTAGCTCGTGGCGATCGTGTAGAGCCCGCTGGCGGTGCCCAAGAGGAGGATGCCGGCGAGGACGAAGGGGCGCCGCGCGCCGACGCGATCGGAGAGTCGCCCCGTGAACGGCTGCGAGAGGCTGTTGAGGAAACCGAACAGCGAGAGGACGATCCCGATGAGCAGCGGTTGGGTCAGGGTGACCGCGGCCGCGCCGATCCCGACCTCGGTCCCGAGTAACCCCTCGATGTCGACGACGTCGCTGGTGATGTACAGCGGGAGGACGACGATGAGAAAGGAGTTCCCGGCCGCGCCGACCATCCGCGCGAGCGCCAACACGATCACGCGACGGTCGGTCTCGGCGATTCCGGAGAGCGATCCCATTCACTCGCCGTTCGGAGCGGAGGATAAAGGCGCTTGTGAACGGGGGGAGTCGATCCGGTTCCGTCGGAGCGAATTCCGGTCGACCGGAGCCGGGGGATTCAGCGAGCCGCCGGCATCCGCCTGTCGATCCCGCGGACCTCGAAGCGCGCGCCGCCGTCCTCGCCGGTCGTCGCCTCGACGGTCCAGCCGTGCGCGGTGGCGATCTCTTTGACGATCGCGAGGCCGAACCCGGTGTTGCCCGCGGTTCCGCTCTCGCCGGGTTCGAAGAGGGAGTCAGCGACGGCCGGGTCGATGGCCGGCCCGTCGTCCTCGACGAAGAAGCCGTCCGGGAGGTCGCCGACGCGGAGCGACACGTCCGATCCGGCGTGGTCGACCGCGTTGCGCATCAGGTTCTCGAAGAGGTTCCGGAGGCGGTCCGGGTCCGCGAGCACCTCGCGCTCGGTCTCGACCGAGAGCGTCGCCGACGCGGTGTCGACCGTCGACCAGCTGTCGCTGACGACGTCCGCGAGCGCGACGTGCTCCGGGTCGCCGACCGTCTCGCCCTCGCGGGCGAGCGCGAGCGTGCGCTCGACGATCGACTCCATCCGGTCGAGCGCGTCGAGGGCGGCGTCGAGGTTCGCGTCGTCGGAGGCGTCCTTCGCCAGTTGGACGCGCCCCTGCGCGACGTTGAGGGGGTTTCGCAGGTCGTGTGAAACGATGCTGGCGAAGGAGTCGAGCCGGTCGTTCTGTCGTTCGAGGGCGGCCTCGCGCTCCTTGAACGCCGTGATGTCCTCCTGGAAGCCGACCCAGTGCGTGACGGTGCCGTCCGCGTCGCAGATGGGGGCGATGCTCACCCGGTTCCAGAACTCCGTCCCGTCCTTCCGGTAGTTCAACAGCTCGACGCTCGTCGACTCCTCGGCGTCGATCGCGTTCCGGAGGGCCTGAACCGACTCCGCCTCGGTGTCCGGCCCCTGGAGGAACCGGCAGTTGACGCCGAGCGACTCGTCGCGACCGTACCCGGTCATGTCGACGAACCGGTCGTTGACGTACACCATCGGGTTGTCCGCCTGCGCGGGGTCGGTGATGGTGATCCCGACGGGCGCCTCGTCGAGCGCGCGCGTCTTCGTCTCCAGCTCCTCGCGGCGCTCGCGCTCGTCGGAGACGTCGCGGAGGATGCCGACGCTGCCGTCGAACGAGTCGCCCTCGTACGGCAGCGCGGCCATGTGGTCGCGGCAGGGGATCGGCTCTCCCTCCTTCGGGACGATGTCCACGGCGAAGTGCTGGACGTCGGGCCCGGAGTCGGAGAGGATCGTGCCGAGCCGGTCCTCCGCCTCCTGAACCGCCGCGTCGTCCTTGATGAACCCGGGCGTCTTCCCGACGATCTCCTCGCGGTCGTAGCCGGTGAGCTCGGCGAACGGCTCGTTGACGAACCGGAAGACGCCGGTCTCGTCGACGACGTAGACGGGGTAGCCGAGCGCCTCGATGACGGTCGAGTAGCGGTCGGCGATCTCCTTCGTCCGGTACTCGTCGACGGCCTGGTCGACGCGGTTCGCGAGCCGGCGGAGCTGCTCGGGCCCGCCCTTCTGGAAGTACCCGGTGACGCCGGCGTTGAGCGCCTGACTCGCGATCTCCTCGGATCCCTTGCCGGTGTACAGCACGAACGGAACCCGCTGGTGACGCTCGCGCAGCGCCTCGAAGAACTCCAGTCCGTCCATCGCGGGCATGTCGTAGTCGCTGACGATACAGTCGAACCGGGTCTCGTCGAGCCGCTCCAGCGCCGTCTCCGGGTCGGTCACGGTCGTCACCGCCACCGAGTCGAGCTCCCGCTCGAAGTACGCCTCCGCGAGGTCGAGGACCGGCGGGTCGTCGTCGACGTGTAGCACGTCGATCGCTCCGGGCATACCGGTGTGGTACGGACGCACGGAATAAACGACTACCGCCCCGGCTATCGGATCTGGATCCGAGTCCGGGACCGGAATCGAGGGCGACGGCGGACCGAGACCACTTCCGGCGCGCGTGGCTGATTCTTAAGGGCCCGGGGCGCGGAGCCGAACGCGATGACCGGCGGGACGCCCGTCGCCGGGGAGACGCTCCCGGGGGCCGGCGACGAGGGGGACGACGCGCCCGACCGCGTCGTCTGCCACGTCGACATGGACTGCTTTTACGCCTCCTGCGAGCGGCTGCGCCACGACGACCTCGACGGCGAGCCCGTCGTGGTCGGAATGGGGTACGAGCCGGGCGAGTCGATCGGCGCGGTCGCGACCGCGAGCTACGAGGCCCGCGAGTTCGGCGTCGAGAGCGCGATGCCGGTCTCGGAGGCGTTAGCGCTGCTCCCCCGCCGCGCCGACGCCGACCCGGACGACCCCGACGCTCCGGACCCCGAGGAGACGGGGCGGTACGTCCCCGTCGACCTCGACTTCTACGAGGACGTCGCGGCCGAGGTGAAGGCGGTCCTGCGCGACTGCGCCGACACCCGCCGCGAGGTGAGCATCGACGAGGCGTACCTCGACGTCACGGACCGGACCTCGTGGGCGGCCGCGGGGGGCGGTGGGAACCCGGCCGACGGCGACGACGACCCCGCCGACCCGCCGCCGAGCGGCGCCGCCGGCCCCGCCGAGGCGCGGACGCTCGCCGAGGGGTACGCCCGCCACGTGAAAGACCGGATCGAGCGGGAGGCGGGCGTGCCGGCGAGCGTCGGCGTCGCGCCGAACATGTCGGCCGCGAAGGTCGCCAGCGACGCCGACAAGCCCGACGGACTCGTCGTCGTCCCGCCGGGGTCCGTCGCGGAGTTCCTCGCGCCGCTGCCGACCGCTGACGTTCACGGCGTCGGTCCCGTGACCGAGGAGACCCTGTCGGAGCTGGGGATCGACACCGCGGGCGACCTGGCGGCCGCCGACCGCGATCGACTCGCCGACGCGCTGGGCGAGCGCGGCCCGGAGCTCTCCCGGCGCGCCGCCGGCGACGACGACCGCGAGGTGACGCCGACCGGCCTCCCGAAGAGCCTCTCGCGCGAGTCGGCGCTGCCGACGACCGCCGACGAGTCGACGAAGCGGGAGACCGTCTCCGCGCTCGCCGCGGACGTGGCCCGCCGCGCCCGCGAGCGCGGCTGCCTCTACCGCACCATCGGGATCAAGGCGGTCGAGCCCCCGTTCGACGTCAGCACCCGTGCGCGGAGCCTCCCCGGCCCCGTCGACGACCCGGACCTCGTCGAGGAGGTGGCGCTCGACCTGCTGGCGGAGTTCGACGACGCCCGGGTCCGCAAGCTGGGCGTCCGCGTCTCCAAGCTGGACTTCGCGGAGACCGACCAGGCGACGCTCGGCGGGTTCGACGCCGGCGGCGGCGACGGGGGCGACGGACGGGACCGGGAGGCCGCGCCGGAGGCCCGCGGCGGCCCCGACGGCGGGAAGCTCACCGACTGGGTCGACGGGCCGCCGGACCGCGGCGACGGAGACGGGCCGACCGGCGGGCGCGACCGCCGGGACGCCGACGAGGGGCAGGCGACGCTCGGCGACTGGGACTGACCGCGCCGAGACGGCGCCGGCCGCGAGCCCCGAGGTTTTTCCGCCGCGGCGCGGACGGTCCTCGCGTGCCATCCCGCCGCGCGCTCCTCCTCGGAACCGACCGCGACCGCCCGCGTCCCGACCCGCGGCTCGCCGCGCCGGCGCTGTGCTTCGCGCTCGTCTTCGCCGCCTACGCGGTCGGGCTCTTCGAGGTCACCGGCGGCGTGATCGTCCTCCCCGGAGACGCGACGGTCGCGGGGATGCTCGCGGCCGCCGCGCTCGCGGCCCGGCGGAGCGGACTGGTCGCCTCGTGGGCGACCGTCTACGCCGCGCTCCTCGGACACCGCGTCGACCACTACCTCCTGGGCCTCTCCGGTCGGTCGCCCGGCGAGCGGTTCGTCGCCCTCCTCGGGGTCGACGGGCTCGCCGTCCTCGCCGCCGCCGCGCTCGCCCTGGGGACGCTCGCGTGGGTCGTCGGGACGGTCGGCCGCCTCGCGGTCGGTCGCGTCCGGGCCGCGTGACCGAACCGGCCGCGTGACCGAACCGGACGCGTGACCGGCGTCGGGGCGCGCGACGGCGGGGTATTTACGCCCCGAGCGACGACCGCGACCCATGGACGACGCAGCCCCCGACCTCGCGTGGGAGACGCTCGACTCGGCCGTCGACTACGCCTGCCCCGGCTTCGACGTGCGACGCGACGAGGTGCGGTTCCCGGACGGCGAGACCGACGGGTTCCACTACGTCGACGAGCCGCCGGCGGTCGTGGTGCTGCCGCTGACGCCCGACGGCGACGCCGTCGTCATCGACGAGTGGCGGCAGGCCGTCGGCCGGGTGAACCGCGGGATTCCGGCGGGGACGATGGAGCCGACGGACGAGGGGGCCGAGAGCGCGGACGGCGGGGCGACCGACGACGCGATCGAGCGCGCCGCGGCCCGGGAACTCGCCGAGGAGACGGGGTACGAGGCCGACTCGTTCGAGCGGCTGACGACCGTCGAGCCGACCAACGGGATGGCGAACGCGGTCCACCACCACGTGCTGGCGACCGGCTGCGAGCCGACCGCCGACCGCGACCTCGACCACAACGAGTCGATCGCGGTCGAGACGGTGCCGTACGACGACCTGCTTGCCGCGGTCGTCGACGACGGCCTGCGCGACGGCCGGGCAGTCACCGCGGTGCTGTGGTACGAGCTGCTCCACCGGTGACCGGCGCTCGGACGCCCGCGAGGGCCCCGTCCGCGCGGCTTCCGACGCGGACAACCATTTCCCCCGCGGCTTCCGAGACGGACAATCATTTTGCCGGGCGGGTCGTACTCGGAGCGATGGCAGATCCCTCCAGCGGCGACCCGACCCCGGACGGCGGGGTTCACGACGAGTTCGACGACGTCGACCCGGACCCCGCCTCCGACGACGCGGACGGTTCAGGGGGGACCGGCGGGTCGCCGGGCATCGCGATCGCGACCGCCCTAGTCCTCGGCGTCCTCGGCCCGGTCATCGCGCTCGCGAGCGGCGTGGCCGTCCTCGCGATCGACGCGGTGGCCGGCGGCCTCTCGCTCGCAGCGAGCGTCGTTCTCACGCTGGTATTCGGCCAGTACGTCGCGTTCGGCGGGCTCGCGGTCGGCTACCTCGCGTGGCGCGGCCTCGACCGCGAGGAGATCGTCTCGTACCTCGGCGTCCGGGTGCCGAGCCTCAGGGAGGTCGGGATCGTCCTCGGCAGCTGGGTCGTGATCCTCGTTCTGATCCTCGCGGTCTCGACTGTCGTCCAGCTGCTCGGCACGGAGACCGCGGCGAACCAGAGCGCCGAACTGGCGATGGGAAACCCGTCTATCATCCCGCTTTTCATCGCGGCCTCGTTCCTCGTCATCGGCCCCTGCGAGGAGATACTCTACCGCGGGGTCGTTCAGGGACGACTCCGCGAGTCGCTGCCGGCGGCCCCGTCGATACTCCTCTCTGCCGCCATCTTCGCCACGATCCACCTGATGGCGCTGACCGGCGGCCTCTCCGCGCGGCTGACGACCGTCTCCATCCTCTTCGTGCCGAGCCTGGTGTTCGGCGCGGTGTACGAGTACACCGAGAACCTCGTCGTCCCCGCGCTGCTCCACGGCCTCCACAACGCCGTGATCTTCACCGTCCTCTACGTCACCGTGACCCGGATGGACCCGAGCGACCTGCCGGCGGTCCTCGGATTCGTTCCGATTTAAGAACGCGGGAGGAACGGGTGCGACGGGGTCGGGCCCGGCCGGCCGCGCCCGTCAGTACAGGTCGTCGAGGTCCTCCTCGACGTGCGAGTGTTCCTCGGCCGGGAACTCGCCGCTCGTCACGGCCTCCCGGTACGCCTCGACGGCGTCAACCATCTCCCCGCGCACGTCCCCGAACCGCCTCGCGAACGGCGGCGACCACTCCCCGAGGCCGACGGCGTCGTTGATCACGAGGACCTGGCCGTCGCAGTCGGGCCCCGCACCGATGCCGATCGTCGGGATATCGAGCGCCTCCGTCACCGCGCCCGCGAGGTTCGCGGGGACGTGTTCCAACACGAGCGCGAACGCGCCGGCGTCGGCGTGGTCGCCCGCCAGCTCGATTATCTCCTCGGCGGCCTCCTGCTCGGTCCCCTGTCGGGTGTAGCCGCCGAGCCGGTTCACGTGCTGTGGGGTCAAGCCGAGGTGCGCCATCACGGGGATCCCGACCTCGGTCATGCGTCGGGTGGTCGAGACGGTGTGCGGCCCGCTCTCGATCTTCACTGCGTCCGCGTTCGCCTCCTTCAGCAGGCGGCCGGCGTTGCGGACGGAGTCGGCCTCGTCGACGCCGAACGAGAGGAACGGCATGTCGGCGACGACGAGGGCGTCCTCCGTCGCGCGCGCGACCGCCGCGGTCCGGCTCGCGACCTCGTCGAACGTCACGGGGAGCGTGGAGTCGTAGCCGAGGGCGGCGTTGCCCATGCTGTCACCGACGAGGGCGATATCGATCCCGGCCTCGTCGACGACCGCCGCCGTCGGGGCGTCGTAGGCGGTGAGCATCGTGATCGGATCGTCTCCCTCCCGGAGTCCCCGCGTCGTGGTCATACCTCCGAGTCACCCGCGCCGCGTGGTAAAATCGTCGGGAACCGGAAAGCCGACACGGCGAGGCCGCCGCGAGCAGACCGTCGCCGCGGGCCGACCGCCACCGATTTGCCGCTTCACCGCGGAGTCTCTCGCGTGCAACCAGTCGAGCGGGCCGAGTACGAGGGGGTCGACTACGCGTGGGTGATGCAGACGACGTTCGTCGTCACCATCCTCGTGGGCGCGCCCGCCGCGGCCCTGCTGTCGACGCTCGTGACGCTGGAGTCGTGGGGCGCGCGCGCCGCGTTCGCGGTCCGGGTCGGCGCACCGATCTGGTTTGTCACCGCGGTCGCCGTCGCGCTGTACGCGAAGCGGGCCGAGACGGGCGACGGCGACTCGGAGGGAGACGAAGGCAGCGACGGCGAACCGACGGGCGACGAAACCGAAGAGCACGCCTGAGCGCGCGCTCGCGGCCCGTCCCCGTTCGCCTCGCCCTCGACCGCCCCGCGCTACTCCCCGAGCAGGTCGGAGGCCCACGCGAAGTCGACGCCGCCGCGCTCGGCGGCGACCGCGTCGCGCCGCGAGTCCCCGACGAACAGCGCGTCCTCGGGGACGCCACCGAGCCGATCGATCGCCGCGAGCAGCGACTCCGGGTCCGGCTTGTGGCTGTCGACGGTGTCGCGGCCGACGATCGCGTCCGAGAGGACGGCGTCGTCGAGCCCGCGGGCCTCGATCGCGATCCGACACGCCTCCTCGCAGTTGAGCGAGCAGACGCCGACGCGGGAACGTGAGTCAGCGGCGTCGCCGTCCGCGGCCCCGGCCGCGAGTCGATCACCGAGCGGGAGGCGGGTCGATTCGCGGGCGCCGGCGCGCTCGTGGCCCGCGATCGCCTCCTCGACCTCGGCGCGGATCCCGTACTCGTCGGCCGCGCCGAGCAGCCCCCACAGCTCCTCGGTCGGCGGAATGAGCGCGTGGTCGGCGTACACGTCGAGGACCGCGTCCGCGACGGCGTCCCAGTCGACCGCGAGTTCGACGAGGGTGCCGTCGAGGTCGTAGACGACCGCGTCGTAGCCGGCGAGCCGCGAGCCGAGGGCGACCGGGTCGCGGGAGTCGCGGGCCGCGCCATCGGCGTCGACGCCGCTCATTCCCCCAACACCCCCCGGGCGATGATCGTCTTCTGGATCTCCGTCGTCCCCTCGTAGATCTCCGTGATCTTCGCGTCGCGGTAGAGGCGCTCGACGTCGAACTCGGTCGTGTAGCCGTAGCCGCCGTGGATCTGGACCGCCTCGTTCGTCACCGACATCGCGGCCTCGCTGGCCCGGTACTTCGCCTTCGAGGCCGCGACGCGGTAGTCCTCGCCCGCCTCCGCCTGCCGGCACGCCTCGCGGACGAGCAGCCGCGCCGCCGACACGTCGGTCGACATCTCCGCGAGCTTGTGCCGGATCGTCTGGATGTCACCGATCGGGCGGTCGAACTGCTCGCGCTCCGTCGCGTACGATTTCGCCTCGTCGAGCGCGGCCTGCGCGACGCCGACCGCCTGCGCCGCGATGCCGATCCGCCCCTCGGTGAGCGTCCGGAAGGCCGCAGAGAGCCCCTTCCCCTCCTCGGTGAGCCGGTTCTCGGCGGGGATCCGGCAGTCGTCGAACGTGATGCCGGTGGTGTCCGACGCGCGGAGGCCGAGCTTCTCCTCCTTCTTGCCGACCTCGAAGCCGTCAGTGTCGGCCGGCACGAGGAACTGGGTGATCGCGTCGTCGGCCTCGGCGGAACGGCCGTCGCCGCCCTCGCGCGCGGCCTTCGCGAAGACGACGGCGACGCCGCCGCGCTCCCCGTTCGTGATCCACTGCTTCTCGCCGTTCAGGACGTACTCGTCGGTCTCGGGGTCGTACGTGGCGGTGGTCGCCATCTGGGCCGGGTTCGAGCCCGCCTGCGGCTCGGAGAGACAGAACATGCCGACCGGCCGACCCGTCTCCGCCATCTCCGGCAGCCACGCCTCGCGCTGCGGTTCCGTGCCGAACTCGGCGATACAGGAGGTCGCGAGACAGTGGACGGAGAGGGCGGTCGCGACCGCGAGCGACCCGTGCGCCAGCGCCTCGTTCGCGACCGCGTAGGTCGTCTCGTCGGCGCCGAACCCGCCGTACTCCTCCGGGACCGTCAGCCCCGTGAGGCCGAGCTCCGCGAGCCCGTCCCAGACGTCTTCGGGGAACGCCTCCGTCTCGTCCGCCTCGGCCGCGGTGGGCCGGACCTCCTCGGCCGCGAACTCGCGAACGAGGTCGCGGACCGCTACCTGCTCGTCGGTGAGCGCCGACCCGACGCGTGCTCCGGTCATGAGACGGAGTTCGGTCCCTCACCGAAAAAGGTGAGCGATCGGCGAGGCGAGCTCGACCGACAGACCGTCGGCCGGTATCGGGGCGACCTACGTCTCCGCCTCGCGCGCCTCCCACAACGGGTACAGCTCGTCCCGGGGCGGCTCCGCGAGCGGCTCGCCGTCGATCCGGACGGTCCCCGCCGCCGACTCGTCGGCGGGGGACTCGACGACGCCGATCGCCGCCCCCTCGATCCCGGCGGCGTCGAGCGCGTCGAGCGCGTCGTCGACCCGCTCCGGCGGGACGGCCGCCAGCAGCGCGCCGGAGCCGAACGCCGCGAGCGGGTCGACGCCGAGCGCGTCACAGCAGGCGCGGGTCTCGGGGCGGACCGGGACCGCGTCGCGCTCGACGGCGAAGGCGCCCCCGCTGGCCGAGGCCATCTCGACGAGCGCGGTCGCCACGCCGCCCTCGGTCGGGTCGTGGAGCGCGGTCGCGGCGTCGCGGACCGCGGCCGCGTCGGGGACGACGCTCACCTCGTCGAGGAAGTCGGCGGCGGAATCGAGCGTCGCGGCCGGGACGCCGGCCTCGCGGCACGCCTCGCGGAAGTCGCTCGCGAGGATCGCGGTCGCCTCGATCGCCGCCCCCTTCGTGAGGAGGAGGCGGTCGCCCGGCTCGGCGCCGCCGCTCGACACGAAGCGGTCCGTGGTTCCCATCGCCGTCATCGAGCAGAGCGGACGGGAGAGCGCGTCCAGCACCTCGGTGTGCCCCCCGACGACCGCGCACCCGAGGTCGCTCGCGGTCGCGTCGACCTGCTCGACGACGGCCCCGAGCCGGTCGAGGTCGTCGTCGGGCAGGAAGAGCGTGTGCGTGAGCCACCGAGGGTCGGCGCCGCTCGCGGCGACGTCGTTACAGGCGACGTGGACCGCCAAGGTGCCGACCGACGCCGCGGCCAGCGAGAGGGGGTCGGCCGCGACGACGAGCGTCTCGCCGGCGCCGGCCAGGTCGATCGCGGCCGCGTCCTCGCCGTAAGCGGGCCCCTGCGTCACGGTCGGGTCCGCCGCGCCGGTCGCCGCGAGCGCCGCCGCGAGCGCGTCGGGACCGAGCTTCCCGGTCATCGCTCCCGGAGCCACGCCGCGACGGCCTCGGGGTCGGCGTCGAGGCCGCCGCCCTGCGCGAACGTCGGGCCGCCGCCACCGCCGCCGCCGAACTCGTCGGTGACCGCGCTCACGGCGTCGCCCGCGTCGACTCCGGCGTCATCGCCACCGTCGGCCGCAACCACGACGAAGGGAGCGTCGCCGGTCCCGACCGCGGCGAGGGCGTCGAGGTCGCCGTCGGCCTCGACCGCCGCCGTCGTCGGCTCCCGCAGTTCGTTCGGGTCGGCGTCGTCGACGGTCCCGATCGCCCAGTGCGCGCCGTCGACGTCGGCGGTCGGGAGGTCGCGGAGTCGGGCGGCGAGCAGCTCCCCGCGGGCGTCTCGGAGCTCCGTCTCCAGCCGGTCGACCTCGTCGCGGAGGCGGGCGGCCGCGTCCGGGAGGTCGCCGACGCGCGCGTCGAGCGTCGTCGCGGCGTCGAGCGCGGCGCCGTGGACCGCGCCGATCTCGTCTATCGCGGTGGGGCCGACCGCGAACTCGACGCGGGTCACGCCCTCGCCGGGGTTCGACCGGTCCAACACCGATATCGGGCCGATCTCCGCGGTGTTCTCGACGTGGGTCCCGCCGCAGGCGGCGACGTCCCACGGGGCGGCGTCCGGGTCCGCAGCCGGGTTTCCCCCGGCGTCCGCGCCGCCGCCGACCGTCACGACGCGGACCGCGTCGCCGCCGCTCATCGCGCCCTCCTCGGTCTTGGTGTTGAACGCGATCCCGTCGATGTCGCGGGCCTCGTCGGCCGGGTAGGTCGCCCACGAGACGGGCAGCGAGTCCCAGACTGCGCGGTTGGCGAGCCGCTCTAACTCGATCAGCTCGTCGTCGCCCAGCGGCTCGGCCGTCGTCAGGTCGACGCGGACCTTCTCCGGAGAGATGTCGAAGCCGGCGTAGCCGAGGTCGTCGGCGATCCGACGCGCGGCCCCGTACAGCACGTGCGAGGCGGTGTGCGCGCGAGCGCAGTACGTGCGGAACGCGTCGTCGATCAGGCCCGTCACCTCGTCGCCGGGCGCGAGGGAACCCCCCGCGTCGTCGTCGAGCAGGTGGACCACCTCCCCGTCGCGCTCGAATACGTCGTCGACGAGGTGGCCGTCGATCGTTCCCCGGTCAGCGGGCTGCCCGCCCGACTCGGGGTAGAAGTACGTCTCGTCGAGGACGACCTCGCGGCCGTCGACGCGGTCGACCGTCGCTTCGAACTCCCGGACCGTCGGCTCGGCCGGCGCGCGTGAAGCGGTCATTGCCGGGTCGTGGGCACGGGCGGATAAATAGGTGGCCGCCGCGCGGGAACTCATCGACGAACTGCGGTGCGGCGGCGCGTGCCTGCGAGCGGCCGGAGCGAAGCGGAGGTCGCGAGGAGCCCGCGCGAGGGAGTCGGGCGCCCCGAGGGCGACCGAAGGGAGCCCGACGGACGCGCCCGACGAGGATGGGGAGGCGTGAGGTGCTGTGCGGTGCGGGGGCGGGACTCGAAGGGGCAGGCGCGAGGCGGCCTGAGGCGACGCAAGCACCGCAACGAGGGAGCGAACGAAGTGAGCGACCGAGTGAGGAGCGTGGTTCGAGAGAGCGAAGCTCTCTCGTCATCCCGAAAATCTCCGATTTTCGGGCGACAGCGAGCATCAGGCCGCCTCCCGGCTGGGGCTTCGGCGGTGTTCGTCGTCGATCGGTCACTTATATACCGCCCCATCGTACAGCCGAGCGGCTGAGGCTTCGGCAGTGTGAGTCGACGATCCGCGCTCCACTGCTTATAAAGAGACACCGGCACCGCTCGCGACCGTTTATAAACCGTAAAAACCGCGGACCGCGCTCAGCCCTCCAGCTCGAACGCGACCTCGACCTCGGCCTGGTACTCGCGGTCGGCCGCGGACTGGAGCTCTACCCCGAACTCCTCTACCTCCACCCAGTAGACGTTGTCGAGGGTGTCCTCCGCGCGGTCGATGGCGTCGTCGGCCGCGGCGTCGAAGCTCTCCTCGCTCGTCCCGATCAGCGTGATCTTCTTGAA
>NZ_SGTU01000248.1:0-603 GCF_005435195.1 Halorubrum sp. SP3
ATCGAGTCGCAGCTCGTGCCGCTGCTCTCCGACCCGCTCGACGAGGACGCGCTGGAGCGGTTCAGAGACGACTGACTCGGGGATACCAGCGAAACACAAACACCACACACATGCGAGACTACTCAGACCAGATCGACACCCGCGACCCGGACCGAGACGTACAGATCACCGGCCTCGACGCCTGCGTCGTCGAGGGGAACTTCGAGTGGAACCTGATCAAGGTTGAGACCGACGCCGGGGTCACCGGCATCGGCGAGGCGTACCGCGGCGGCGGGATCCCAGAGCTCGTCGAGTACACGAACCGGTTCCTCGTCGGCGAGAACCCGCTCGACGTGGGGCGGCTCGTGCGGTACATCTTCCAGGAGATGTCGGGCCACGGCGGCACGACCGGGAAGGTCGTCACCGCGGCGTCGGGCATCGAGATCGCGCTCTTAGACGCCGCCGGGAAGATCCTCGGGCTCCCGGTCTACCAGCTGCTCGGCTCGAAGTACCGCGACGAGGTCCGGCTCTACTGCGACTGCCACGCCGGCGAGGCGTACGCGGTGGAGGACGGCGCGACCGCCTACGCCGACGCCGAGGCGTACTCGCCCGAGGCGTACGCCG
>NZ_SGTU01000249.1:0-601 GCF_005435195.1 Halorubrum sp. SP3
GTGCCTGTCGCGCAAGCGGTGTGACGCGGTCGACGTGGTCGACATCGACAGCTAGAGCGGACTCGCCGTCACGACGAAATCCGGGCCGCCGGGATACGATCTCGGTCGCGACGACATCAGGATGGCGTTCGTATAGTGAATGAAGTTGTGTAAGATCGATGTCGGTGTCAGGGTCACGTGATGCGACGTAGAAACGAGGCGTGTAGTCGTCGTGTTCGGTCGCGGTCGCGCCGTCGTTGGTCGCCTCCCACTCGAGGACGCGACCATCGTCAAGGAAATCGATTGTGAACGGCATTTTCGTAAGTCACCCACCTTCCCGTCTTTACACCGGAGTCTCGCATAATCGCCGGCGTGTCTGTTCCGGATTTCAGGGAATGGAGATCGCCTAGACAGAAACAGCGGACTCTCGCGGATTCGCTCTGTTAACGCCACTTCCAGAATTGTTTCCGAGTTTGTTAGCTGAACCTCCGGTAGCGCGTTAACCAACAGAACGGCCGTTTCACAGATGGTTGTTGGTTAAGCCTGCTATGGACAGTCCTCCATATCTTGAATTCGGTGAACAATATACTACCCCACAGATTATTATACCGCTCTCTCGTTG
>NZ_SGTU01000250.1:0-596 GCF_005435195.1 Halorubrum sp. SP3
TGTACGACAACTTCCTCGTTGCGGTACTCAATGTGGTGGTTAATGTGGCACTCATCCCTGATTTTGGGGCTTTCGGTGCCGCACTCGCCACGACGGCTTCGTACCTGACCTTAGGGGTATTGTACATCTACCAAATATGGAATAAAATTGACGTTAATCCCATCTCGATGGGTCTATTTAAACCGGCAGTCGTCGCCACCATAGTTGCCGGTCTCGTCTACCTGCCGGTCGTCGCGACTCTCCAACGATCGGCCTTCTCACTGGTGGTTGCCTGTGTGCTTTACGCGCCGCTATTTATTATCGTCGTGCTTCGCACTGGGGGGATCGAAGCTGAGGAGGCTCGTCTTGTCCTCATGTTCGAAGAACGCTTCGGAATCGACCTTGGTCCATTCAAAACTCTCGCTAATAAGCTCATTAATGAAGAATTTTAATTCACTCAGCCGTGTCAGTTCCGTCGGATTTATACATCTGTCTGCTGAGTCAGCTATGAAATGAGCGAAGCGTACCACGACCGATTCCAGCGGAACTACGGTCCGTTTCTCCCAGAAGAAACTGAAGGGCGGGTTCTTGATTTAGGCTGTGGCGACGGTAAGTTT
>NZ_SGTU01000251.1:0-596 GCF_005435195.1 Halorubrum sp. SP3
GTGAAGAGTCGGGCGTCATTGAATATCACACGGTGTGAGCGGGGGGAGTATAAATCTAGTGGAGAACGCCACCCCACGTTTCCGACGTTCCTTGTCCGATATCAGCCGGAAAATACCGTAATTCGGTGGAATTGGATTGCTGACAATATAGCCGCGTTTCCGACGTGAGAGAGGAAACCCGTAGACGGAAGCGTCGCCTCGATGTCGAATCCCGAACCCACACACCCCACGTTTCCGTCGTAACTGGATGTTGGTGGAGGGGGTGACGCTGATTTCGAAGGGACCACACACCCCGCGTTTCCGTCGGGGACTCGAAGAAGACATCTACGACGAGATACCAAAGACGAGAGCGGCCTAGCCGTCCAATACTGGCCGTCTACAGAAGCAGCTAGAAAGGATCGTTTCATTTGAGGGGGCGAAGTACTTCGCCCCCTCTTTGGTCGAAGTACACTTAATGAGCGTTTCTCAGCTATACCACTTTAATCTATGTATTGTAGAAGTTAGTTCATCTCTAGATTCGTTCTAGGTCAACAGAATTAGTGGCTGTATTGCACTATCGTAGTCTCTCCCTACGCCGTCGTGGAGAAACGACGGAA
>NZ_SGTU01000252.1:0-592 GCF_005435195.1 Halorubrum sp. SP3
GAACCAGGTTCTCGACGAAGCTCGCGACCACGGATGTACGCACGTCGCCTTCGAGAATCTAACCGATATCCGGGATCGGATGACTGGTGCGAAGCGATTCCACACGTGGGCGTTCCGCCGATTGTACGAGTACGTGGTGTACAAATCCGAGATGCTCGACATTGAAGTCGAGCAAGTGAGTCCGGCGTACACGAGCCAGCGGTGTTCGAAGTGCGGCTTTACACACGAGAGGAATCGGCGCTCGAAACACCAGTTCGCGTGTCAGAAGTGCGACTACCAGCTGAACGCGGACTATAACGCGAGCAAGAACATCGCTCGAAAGCTGATGAAACGACTCCATTCGGGGCAGATGTCTTCGAGTGGAGGCGCACCCTGTCAGTGTGCGCTGAAGTCAGGGACGCTGAACCTGAACGGTGGATTCACCGCCAGCGTCGATTCGACGACAGAAGGGGAGTCCACTGACAAGCCCACGACTTCAGTCGTGGGCCACTGACAAGGGGCTCAGTGGAGAAAGTCGAGAACTACTAATAGACCGTGGCGAGTGTGTCGAGTGTTGTAACTCGGCATGTGGAAGTGGTGGCTCGGTAGGAAG
>NZ_SGTU01000253.1:0-588 GCF_005435195.1 Halorubrum sp. SP3
GTGCTGCCGAGGAGTTCACCGGCCTCGTAATCGAAGATATCGGCATGGGCTTGGTTCATGTAGATATACTCGTGGTCCTCGTTCAGGATCGAGATACCGTCCATCGCCGCTTCCATCGCAGCGGACTGCATCTCTAGTTCGGTTTTTCTTTTTTTACGTTGGGTGATGTCTGTTGAGATCCCGAGCACAGCGTTGCTGTCGGTTTCTACTGGGTCGTAAGGGATCTTTGTCGTCTCCAAGAGCCGTGTCTCACCATCGGCGGTCGTCAACGTCTCCTTGGGAATTTGTTTAGGCTCGCCAGACGCTATAACGGCCTGATCGTCGGAGCGGAACTGGCTAACTTGCTCCTTGGAGTCTGCGAAGTCGGCGTCTGTAGCACCCTCGAGGTTATTGACGCTGGTCCCATACGCGTCGGCAGTGGCCTCGTTTGCTAGCAGAAACTCACCGGTCTCGTCTTTAGCGAAGACGAGCTGTGGGAGCATATCGATGATTTGGCGCAACTGGTCGCGAGTCGCTTGGGCACGGTCTCGATGGCGATGTCTTTCTACGGCGTTTCGAATCTGATTGGCAAGGATCGTGTACTGAGCT
>NZ_SGTU01000255.1:0-586 GCF_005435195.1 Halorubrum sp. SP3
GAACTAGCGCAGAACGATCTGGAGGATCGGTCTGACCTCACAGCGCTGTTCTGTGATGGCAAAGATTCGGAAATGGCCGCAACGGTCCAGAGAGCCGTCGAAGAAGGTGAATCAGTGACCATCGAGCGCTGTGACAACCACGATGATCGACCGGAATTCTGGACAAAAGAAACGTTTGCTCCTATTACCGACACAGAGGGTACAATCAGCGAATTCGCCGGTTTTCACCGGGATATCACAGAAGACAAAGAGAAACGGGAGCGGCTCCGACAATACAAATCGGCAGTCGAGGCGTCGCCTACGTGGATTTTCTGTATTGACTCATCAGAGCGACTTATATTCGCTAACGAGGACTTTCGGCAGTTTTATGGACTTGATTCGGGCCGAGTGCGGGGGACACAAATTGATTCGATCGTTGAAAAAAGTACTGCTGAGAAGATTGAGCCCGTAATAAAACAAGCGCTGGATGGAGAATCAGTTGTTTTTGAACTCGAAACTGAGGCCGCTACGGGTGAACGACGGCGCTTCGTTCGGGCTGTCCTTTCGCCATTGTGGGACGACGATGGAGCGGTTACCGGTGTAGTGG
>NZ_SGTU01000257.1:0-582 GCF_005435195.1 Halorubrum sp. SP3
GACGATCCTCTCCGTGCTCGTGCTCGCGATGTTCATCGCCGACTTCTTCGAGCTGGAGGCCCGCAACGTCGAGGCCCGCAACGACATGGAGATCGAGGCGCCGAAGAGCTCGATCGCCGCCTCGCTCGTCGTGCTGATCTGGTCGTCGTACTTCGCGCTGTTCTTCCTCGTCGAGGGGTTCTGGAACCAGTTCGTCGTCGCCTGACGAACCGCCAACCTGCGTCCCGTTTTCCCCGCTTTCGCCGCCTCAGAACGCCCAGTCGCCGGTGAGCTTCATACCCGTCGCCTTCCCCTCCGCTTCGAGCGCCGCCGCGATCTCGTCGGTGTCCCGGCGCGGGATCGACGCGTCGGCCTCAGCGAGGTCGACGACCAGTTCGGTCAGCAGGATCGCCTGCTCCCGGAGGTTCCGCGACTCCAGCTTGTCGAGCGTGTCCGCGTGGGTGTGACCCCACCCGCGGCCGCGCCCCTCGGTTTCGCCGGAGATCATGTACCCAGGAATTCCTCGCTTCACGAACGGCCAGTGGTCGCTGTGCGGGACGAGCGCTTCGCCCGTCGAGATCGGGTGATCGAAGCGGTCGCTCA
>NZ_SGTU01000025.1:0-24357 GCF_005435195.1 Halorubrum sp. SP3
GTCGGCCGACCGGAGCGAAGCGGAGGGAGGCCGACGAGGCTGGGGAGGCGTGAGGTGCGGTTGCTGTGCGGTGCGGGGTGGGACTCAAAGGGGCAGCCGCGAGGACGAAGCACCGCGACGTAAGCACCGCAGGAACGAGCGAAGTGAGTGACGAGGAGCGCAGCGAGCCGCGCGAGTCCTCGCGGCTGGGGCTTTGGCGGTGTTCGCGGTCGATCTGTCGTTTGCTATTTATAAGTGAGCGGCTGGGGCTTTGGCGGTGCTCACCGCGGCGTCGTTGTTCATTTATCAGTGAGCCGTTGGAGAGTACCAGCACGCAGCGCTATCTCGCCGCCGCTGATCCACCCCTACTTCTCGTCCGAGCGCTTTTGATCACGCGGAACAAGACTCCGGTATGGCCGAAACGATCTCCGCCGACGAGTTCCGGGACAGGATCGACGCGCGGCGGCGCGGCGAGCGGGAGTTCACCGTCGTCGACACCCGCCCCGAAGAGAGCTTCGCGGGCTGGCGCGTGGCGGACGCCGTCCACTACTTCTACAAGCCCTTCCACGAGTTCGACGTCGACGACTTTGAGCGCGAGACCGGCCTCTCTCCGGACGACACCGTCGTCACGATCTGCGCGAAGGGGAAGGCCTCCGACGACTTCGCCGCCGAACTCGACGCGGCCGGGTACGATGACGTGGTCGTCGTCGAAGACGGCATGCGCGGCTGGTCGGCCGTCTATGACCGAACCCCTGTGCCGCTCCCCGCAACGCCCCACTCAGCCCCGCCGCTCGATATCGTCCAGGTCCAGCGCCGGGCGAAGGGGTGTCTGGGGTACCTCGTAGTCGGGGGGCGCGAGGCGGGCGCGGCGGACAACGCGGATCACGTCCTCGCTAACTCCTCCGACTCCGACCGCGTCGCCGTCGCTAATTCCGACGGCTCACCCCGTATCGCCGTCGCTATCGACGTCTCCAGACACGGCGACGAGTGGGTCGCGGCGGCCGCCGAGCGCGACGCGTCGATCGCGGCCGTCCTCGACACGCACGTCCACGCCGACCACCTCTCGGGCGGGCGAGCGCTCGCGGACGAGCTCGGCGTGCCGTACTACCTCCCGGCCGCGGCCGCCGAGCGCGACGTGGCACACGCCTTCGAGCCGATCGGGCGCAACGAGACGCTCGACGTCGGCGGGGTCGACCTGAAAGCGCTCGCGACGCCCGGCCACACCGACGACGGCGCGAGCTACCTCGTCGGCGACGCCGCGGTCCTCACGGGCGACACGCTGTTCACCGACAGCGTCGGCCGGACGGAGCTCCAGTTCTCGGCGGGCAGCGGTGATGAAGGCGGATCGAATACGGGCGCCGCGGGCGCGGCCCGCCGGCTGTACGACTCGCTCCACGGGACCCTGCTCGCCGAGCCGGACGGCGTCGTCGTCTGTCCCGGCCACTTCGCGGTCGCGAACGACGGGACGACCGGCGACGTCGTCCCGGGCGAGCCCGTCTTCACGACGGTCGGGGACGCGCGCCGGGGGATCGGGATCCTCGACCTCGACCGGGAGGACTTCGTCGAGCGGATCACGCGGACGCTCCCGGAGAAGCCGCCGAACTACGAGTCGGTGATCGCGGCCAACCGCGGCGTCGAGTCGCCGCCGGACGAGACCGCGGCGATCGAACTCGAACTCGGCCCGAACCGCTGCGCGGCGGAGCCGGACGCCGGGTCCGCCGCGGACGACTGAGCGACCCCTCTCACCGAGCTCCGGCGCTTACTCGTCGTGGATGAAGACGAGCCGCTTCGACTCCGTGTTAACTAAACAGAGGTCGATCCCGTCGCGGGTCGCGCCGATCTGCTGCCAGCCGTGGTCGCTGACGAACAGCGTCTGGAAGACGCCGCGGTCGCAGTCGGGGTTCGGACAGCCGACGCCCGCCGCGTTCTTGTAGACCGTCGTCCCCCCGCCTGAACTCTGTCGCACCAGCCCGTCGGTCAGCGACCGGAACTCCTCCGCGGACATCGGACTCTCTCTGTCGTCGTCTCCCATGCCTCCGGGTTCGGAGGCGACCGTCTAAAAACCGCCTGCCTGTGGCAACTACTGGCACGGCACCTGAGGAAGCGACCGCCGGGAGCGCCCCCTCACTCCGCGTCGTGCTTCGCCCGCTCCGCGTGGGCGTCCGCGAGCCGCGTCGGCTCCGGGAGCTTGTACCCCGCACAGAGCGCCGCGACGAGGTCGACCGCCGTCTCCGCCGACACCCGGTGGCCGGGGCTCACGTAGAGGGGGTTCACCCGCCTGCTGTTCGGGTACTGGCGCGACTGGAACGCGTGCCCGATGACGGTCCCCGGCTCGGCGGTCGTCACCGCGTCGTCGGCGCGGACCGGCGTCCGCCAGCCCGCGGGGCGCTCGCTCGTCGACTCGTCGGGTTCGCCACAGAGGAGGCTCTTCGCGACGCCGACGCTCGGAACGTCGTGTAGGACGCCGACGTGGGTCGCGAGCCCCGCCTCCCGGAAGTGGATCCGACCGGAGCCGTCACAGACCAGCAGGTCGGGGTCGGCGTCGAGCGCGTCGAGCGCGGCCAGTATCGGTTCGCCCTCCCGGAACGCGAGCAGCCCGGGAACGTACGGGATCGACAGCGGCGTCGTCGCGCTCGCGTACTCGATCACGCGCCCGCCGCGGAGCGCGACCGCGGCGGAGACGGCGGCGTCGGGGCGGCCCTCGCCGCGGTCGGTGAGGAACGCTTGATCGACGCCGACGACGGTGGGCGCGTCGGGGTCGCCCGTCGAACCGCTCGCATCCGCCGATTCCGCGCCCGCACCGGCCCCCAACCGCTCCTGCGCGCCGTCGCGCGCCGGGGGCAGGCCGTCCGCGAGCGAGGCGGCCTCGTCGACCGCGACGGCGGCCGGGTCGAGCGCGTGGTCGTCCTCGAACGTCGCGGCCGCCGCGATGTCGCGCTGGAGGGCCTCCATCTCCGCGCGCGACAGCGACGGGTCCGGGCGGAGGGCGGGCCGCGCGAGGCCCATCAGAACCGCCCGCCGGGACCGCCGGGGCCGCCGGGACCGCCCGGACCGCGTGCGCCGCCCATCGAGACCCCGCCCATGCCGCCAGCGGAGCGCGCGAGCCCCTCGTTGCGCTTCCCGAACGCGAGGCCGATGGCGAAGCCGATCAGGTGCGCGAGGTGCGCGATGCCGCCGACGCCGCCGGTGCCGCTCGCGACCACGAGCGCCGCGGAGACGGCCGCGATCCCCCACGTGAGGTACTTGATCTTCATCGGGATCACGAAGAAGAGGAGGACCTGCATGTTCGGCCGCCAGACGGTGAGGACGCCTAATATCGCGAATCCGGCGCCGCTGGCGCCGAGGACGCCCGTCGGCGGGGCGTTCGTCGCGACCGCGAAGAGGACGTGGCCGAGTCCCGCGGCGATCCCCGCGCCGAAGAAGAACCCGACGAACTTCTTCGATCCGACGGCGCGCTCGACGAGCGGGCCGAAGAACAGGATCACGATGCTGTTGCCGATGATGTGGAACAGCTGTCCGGGCGCGTGCGAGAACACGGACGTCACCCACGTCCAGACGTTCGCGATCGCCTCCGACCGGAGTACGAACAGCGTGTTGTGGAGCGCCTCCCCGCCGACGAACAGCGTGACCCACTGCGCGATAAACGTCACCCACATCGCCAGCAGGATGGCGTACGTCGCGTTGTTGCGGAAGTAGCTCACCAGCCCGCCGGTGCCGGTTTCGCGGTCGATCCGGCGTTTGAAGCGGTCGACGATCCCCGCGGAGGTGCGCCCGCCGGTCCGACCGCCGGTGTCGGCCGCCGACTCGCCCTCGACGCTCTCGTCGAAGCCGCTGTCGAAGACGCCGCCGGGGTCGTCCCACCCGGCGAGGCCCGGACAGTCGTGGTTCTCCGGCAGTCGGTGGTCGGCGCAGAACGTCTGGCCGCACCGCTTACACTGGTACGGGAGGTTCTCGTACTCCCCGCACTCGTCGCACGTCGCCATTGCCGGCACTTACGGGGGCGGTCGTAAAGCGGTTTGGCTCCGCGACGAACGCGACGGGGAGCCGCCGGCGCGACGAGCCGACGGCTGGCGAGCGGCTCAAACCGGTCGGCGGTCGGTCGCGTTCAGCGCAGGACCCGCGTGGCCACTATCGCGACGGCGACCCCGGCGACGGCGACCCCGACGAGGGTCGGGACGAGTCGACCGGACCCCCACTCCCAGCCGAGGACGCGGGTTCCGACGACCGCGACGAGGGCGACCAGGAGGCCGAACGCGGAGACCAGCGGCGACTGATCCGATTCGAGGAGGGCCATCTCACCCACAGTATTCGACGGCGACCGTCAAAAGTATTCATCCCGTTCGACCGAACTGCGACCGCCTACGCGTCCGCTCCGCCCTCTCTCAGCCCGTCGATCAGCTCTCTAAGCGTCGCGAGCGGGTACTGCCCGGGCGCGGTCGCGTTCGCGGGGTCGACTGGCGCGTAGCCGATCCTCGAGCCGTAGAGGGGCGTGACGGCGCGGGTGTGCCGGCCCGGCTCGCCCATGCACATCGTCGCGACGCGGTGGCCCGCCGCGGTCGCCTCGTGGGTCGCCTCGATCATCGCGAGCGCGTCGGCCGGCGCGGTCGCGGTCGTCGCCAGTTTCCCCACGTCGCCCTCGCTCGCGGCGTCTGCGAGCAGGTCCACGAGCGCGGCGGGCTCGGGCGTCGACTCGAAGTCGTGGACGGACGCGACCACCGCGACGCCCGCCTCGCGGGCCGCGTCGCGCAGCGCGGTCGCGTGCGACGCCTCGGCCGGCTCCGGGTGCGTCCCCCGCAGCGCGGCGAGCTCGACGTCGACCGCGGCGACCGACTCGCGACCGATCGCGTCCGAGAGCGCGTCGTACCGGCCGAGCCCCTCGGCCTCGCCGCCCTCCCACGACGCCCGGTTCGTGACGACGAGCGGAAGCTCGCCGTCATAGCTCGCCAGCTGGTCGAGCGGGTCGCTCGCGAGGTCCATCCGGAACTCCACCGCGTCGGCGTGCTCGCGGGCCGCCGACTCCTCCGAGAGGTCGGCCGTGCTCGCGGTCAGGACGAACTCCTCGAACATACGCGGGCGTTCCGCGGGCGGGGACTTATGCCTGTGCGTCCGGCTCGCGACGGACCGCGGAAGCGGCGAAGAGGCGGCGGAAAAAGCGGCGGCTTACGCGACGAGGCCGTCCTCGGCCTCCAACAGCTCGTGGTAGCGGTTCCGGATGGTGACCTCGGAGATGTCCGCGACCTCCGAGACCGCGGCCTGCGTCGTCTTCTCGTTGGTGAGGAGCGCGGCGGCGTAGACCGCGGCCGCGGCGAGGCCCACGGGCGACTTGCCCGAGTGGACGCCCTTCTCCTTGGCGTTGCGCAGGAGGCTCTTGGCGCGCATCTCGGACTCCTCGGAGAGTTCGAGGTCCGAGGCGAACCGCGGGACGTACTGCTCGGGGTCGGCCGGCTTCACTTCGAGCTTCAGCTCGCGGACGACGTAGCGGTACGTCCGGGCGATCTCGGCCTTCTCGACGCGCGACACGTCGGCGATCTCGTCGAGGCTGCGCGGGACGCCGGCCATCCGGGCGGCGGCGTACACGCAGGAGGTGGAGACGCCCTCGATGGAGCGGCCGGGAAGGAGGTCCTCGTCGAGCGCGCGGCGGTAGATGACGGAGGCGGTCTCGCGGACGTTGTCCGGGAGGCCCTGCGCGGAGGCCATGCGGTCGATCTCGCCGAGCGCCTGCTTCAGGTTGCGCTCCTTGGAGTCGCGGGTGCGGAACCGCTCGTTCCACTTGCGGAGCCGCTGCATCTTCTGGCGCTGGCGCGCGCCGAGCGACCGGCCGTACGCGTCCTTGTCGCGCCAGTCGATGTTCGTCGAGAGCCCCTTGTCGTGCATCGTGTTGGTGGTCGGGGCGCCGACGCGGCTCTTCTCGTCCTTCTCGCGGGAGTCGAACGCGCGCCACTCCGGCCCGCGGTCGACCGAGTCCGCCTCGACGACGAGCCCGCAGTCGCTACAGACCGTCTCGCCGTGCTCCTCGTCGTTGATTACGTGGCCGCCGCACTCCGGGCAGCTGAGCGTCTCGTCGGTGCTCTCCGATTCCTCCTCGTTCGTCTCCGTTCGGGAGCGACTCCCCCGTTTGTGTAGTCGTTCACTCATAGCTCGGTTGCCCCCGGAAACTGAAACTGCCCGAGAGCGATCTTGGTTTACCGTCGGCGGAACACAACTTAAAACGACCGGAACGTGTCGCTCGAATCCCGACGAAAGGACACGATCTATCACGTGTTTTCGGCGATCGCACAACCGCCCGGACCGAAACCGTTGACACGCTCGCGTCCGGACCGGGTCGCATGGCCGCTTCCCGCGTCGTCTCCCTCGCGCCGAGCGCGACCGCGACGGTCGCCGCGCTCGGCGCGGCCGACCGCCTCGTCGGCGTCACCGCCCACTGCGAACTCTCGGACGACCCGGACGCCGGGTCCGCGCACGGCGAGGGCTCCCCGACCGTCGTCGGCGGCTGGCTGAATCCCGACCTCGACCGCGTCGTCGACCTCGACCCCGACGTCGTCCTCACGAGCGACGCCCTCCAAGCCGACCTCGCGGACGACTGCCGGGACCGACTCGACCGGATCGCCGACGCCGTTGCCGACCGCCCGCGCCCGACCGCGTACTGCGAGGAGTGGTCGGACCCGCCGATGGCGGCCGGCAACTGGGTCCCCGACGCCGTCCGCGCCGCGGGCGGTCGCTACCCGTTCGTCGACCCCGGCGAGCGCTCCCGAGAGGTCGACCCCGCCGCGGTCGCGCGGGCCGACCCCGACCACGTCGTCGTCCACGTCTGCGGGCACGGCGACCGCGTCGACCCCGCGACCGTCGCCGAGCGCGACTGGGTCGACGCCCCCGTCCACGTCGTCGACGACTCCCTCCTCAACCAGCCGAGCCCCGCGCTCATCGACGGGGTCGAGCGGCTGGCGCACTTGCTCCATCCCGAGGCGTTTTCGGCCGCGGGCGACGACCCGGAGGCATGACGACCCTGCGAGTCGGCGTCGGCAGCGGCAACCCGGTGAAGCGACGCGCGGTCGAACTGGCGCTCGGATCGGCGGCGGACGCCGACCTCCCCGGCGGTCCGACGGGCGTCGCGATCGAGTCGGTCCCCGTCGACTCCGGCGTGAGCGAACAGCCCACGGGCCACGCGGAGACGATCGCGGGCGCCGAGAACCGCGCCGTTGCGGTCCTCGACGCGGAACCGAGGGACCGCGACGCCGCCCCGGACGACGGCGCGACGTACGACCTCGGCGTCGGGATCGAGGGCGGCGTCGCGGGGTTCGACGGGGCCGACGGCCGCTACCTGATCATGTGGGCGGCGGTGACGGACGGCGATCGGGTCGGCCGCGCCGCCGGGCCGAGCCTCGCGCTTCCGGGAGACGTCGCCGCCCGCATCGACGACGGGGAAGAGCTGGGGCCGGTGATGGACGGCCTGCTCGGCACCGACGGCGTCGCGACGCGCGGCGGCGCGGCCGGCGCGCTCACGAACGGCCGCGTCGACCGGGCGGAGGCGCTCGCGGTCGGGGTGAGCGGCGCGCTCGGTCCGTTCGTCTCCGAGCTGTACTGACCTCTCGCCGCCGCCGCCCTGCGTCGCCGTCGCCGTTCGAAGACCGTACCCAAACGGGGTCGTGGAGCGCCGCTCTCGCCCCCGTCGCGGCGCGAAACCGCACGACGGCAGCGTGTTAACTCGGTCTACCAACCGCCTTATGCGCGGTGACGCCCTGATCCCTGTATGAGCACTGCCCACCCGGACGCGGTCGCGGCCGAATCGACGGGCCTCTCCGCGAAACAGGCGCGCATCCTGCGGTACCTCCGCGAGAACGCGGCCGACCGGACGTACTTCAAGTCGCGACTGATCGCCGACGACCTCGACCTCTCCGCGAAGGAGGTCGGCGCGAACATGGGCGCCGTCGCCGACGCGGCCACCGACGTCGACGTCGAGAAGTGGGGCTACTCGTCGGGCACGACGTGGATGGTCACGGACTGACCGGGGCGTCCGGCGTCGCGCGGTCGCCCGAACTCAGGGGTCGTACGCGACCAGCGACGCGGCGTCGTCTGCGAACGCGACCGCCTGGGCGTCGAAGGAGTCCGCGTACCGGACGACGAGCGTGAGCAGCCGCTCCGGTTCGGTCAGCGCGTAGCCGCCGGTCCGGTCGAGCAGACCGGCGCCCTCGAGGTCCGCGGCCGCGGCGCTTATCGTCGGCCGGGAGACGTCGAGGGCGCTCGCGAGGTCGGCGCCCGTCGCGTCGGGGTCGCGCAACAGCGCGAGGATCATCCCGCGGGGCGTCTCTCGGCGGAGGTAGCCGAGCGCGCGCTTGTCGGTCTCGTCGAACCGGCCGGCGGGGAAAAAGCGCCGGTAGTCGGCGTCCTTCACCGACTCGATCGCTCTCTCTTCCTCGAGTTTCCGGAGGTGGTACTGCGCCTCGCCGGTCCCGAGCCGGAGGTCGTCGCGGAGCTTCGAGAAGTGCGCGCCGGGGGTCGTCGGCACGTAGCCGCGGATCGCCTTCCGCGTCTCGTTGGCGTCTTCGGCCCCGTCGTCGGCGCTCGCGACCCCGACGAACGGCGCGGCGGCTCCGACCGCGGCGAACCGCCGGAGCGTTTCGCGTTTCTGCCCGTCGAACCCCTCTGTCACGGCCGTACTAGTCTGCGGCTCGACAAAAACACTTCGCTCGGGGATCGACCCGCTGAGAAAGGCCGCTGCTTCGATGGCGTCGCGCGCCCTACTTCTCCGTCTCCACTTCCGCGGGCGCCTCCTCGTCGTCCATCTCCTGGATGACCTCGTCGGCGGACCTGATGCTCGCGCCGGCGTCGCCCGCCTTCACGGCCTCGGCCTCCTTCTCGAGCTCCTCGACGTCCATCTCCGCGGACTCCTCGATCTGCCCGAGGATCTCGTCGATGTCGTCGAGCCCGAGCATCTTCCGGGTGTCGGCGTCGAACTCCTTGCCGTCGAGCCCCTCCATCTGCTGGACGTCGGAGCCGGAGAGCGCTTTGCCGTAGCGGCCGACGAGGCTGGTGAGCTCCTGCGGGAGGACGAAGGTGGTGGACTCGCCTTTCCCGATCTCTTCGAGGGTCTCCATGCCGCGCTCGATGATGGCGCGCTCGCCCATCGACTCGGCGGAGCGCGCGCGGAGCACGGTCGAGATCGCGTCCCCCTGCGCCTCGAGGATCTGGGACTGCTTCTCCCCCTGCGCGCGGATGATGTTCGACTGCTTGTCCCCCTCCGCCTGCTCGACCGCGGAGCGGCGTTCCCCCTGCGCCTCGAGGATCATCGCGCGGCGGCGGCGCTCGGCGGAGGTCTGCTGCTCCATCGCCTGCTGGACGTCCTTCGAGGGGTTGACCTCGCGGACCTCGACGCTCTCGACGCGGATCCCCCACTCGTCGGTGGGCTCGTCCAGTTCCTTCCGGATCTTCGCGTTGATCTCCTGGCGCTTGTTCAGCGTGTCGTCGAGTTCCATGTCGCCGAGGACGGCGCGGAGGGTGGTCTGCGCGAGGTTCGAGACGGCCTTCTTGTAGTCGTCGACCTCGAGGAACGCCTTCTTGGCGTCCATCACCTTGATGTAGACGACCGCGTCGGCGGTCACGGGCGAGTTGTCCCGCGTGATCGCCTCCTGACGGGGCACGTCCAGCGTCTGGGTCCGCATGTCGAACGCGTACGTCCGCGAGACGAACGGCGGGATGAGGTTGATCCCCGGTTCGAGCAGCTTCCGGTACTCGCCGAACACCGTGAGCGTCTTCTTCTCGTAGGCGTCGACGATCTCGAACGACTGCCAGAGCGTGACGACCACGAGCAGGAGCGCGAGCAGGCCGACGCCCACGAGCCCGAACCCGAGGCCGGATTGGAGGGTGACCGGATCCATGCCTCCCGTTTAGGCTATCGCACGCTTAATAGTTCGCCCGCCGGGACTCGAATCGGCTCGCCGTCCCTCGGTCGGCGCACGGCGGACCCGAACCGCTCTCCGACGCCGCGCCAGCCGACGCGCTTCGCCGTCTTCGGACGCGTCTACTCCCCGTCGAACGCCGCCGCGACGTTCTCCAGCGCCGCCCGGAGCTGTCGCTCGTTGAACCGGCGAATCACCGGCGCACCGACCTTCGTGAGCGCGTTCTCCGGCAGGTCGTACGTCGCGGCGTACGTCAGCTCCGTCCCCCCGTCGACGGGGGCGAGCCGGAGGTCGATGGTGCCGGTGAGCCGGCCGCGGAGTTCGAAGGCGTGGCGCTCGGGCGGGTCGTGGACGGTCTGGACGATCTCGCCGTCGATCCCGACCCCCGCCATCCGGTAGGTGTACGAGAGGCGCTTCCCGCCGTTCTCCAGCGGTTCGACGTCTCTCACGTCCGTGAGTCCAGGCGTGATCGCCGCGTGGTTCGCGGGGTCGTCGAGGAACGCGAACACGGTCTCCGCGTCGGCCGCGACGACGACGGCGTCGCTCGCGGCGAACGGGTCGTCCCTCCGGTCGTTCGAGCCGTCGGCCGCGCCGTCCGGGTCCGACCGATCGTCGCTCATGCGTCACCGCGTTCGACGGTCGACGCCCGGCTCATTCGCTCGACCGGGGATCGACGTACGCCTCGACCAGCTTCCGCTCGGCCGCGCGGAGGTGCTGGTGGAACGTCTGTCGGGTGATCCCCATCCGCTCGGCGATCTCCGACCCGTCGACCGGTCGCGGCCACTCGAAGTAGCCGTTCAGCTCGGCGGTCTTCAGCGCGGCGCGCTGCCGCTCGGTGAGCCGCTCGTCGACCGCGGCCGCGAACTCCGCGACGGTGCGGTCGCGGCTCTCGCGCTCGACCCGCGACCGGAGTTCGACGCCCTCGTACTCGTCGCGGAACACGTCGAGGATCGACCGCACGTCCCCTTCCGGCGGCGCCTCGGTCGTCATGGTCGCCCCGTCCGCCGTGGCCGTCGCATCGGTGACGACGACGCCGTGGTCGGCCAGCTGCGTGAACGGCGGCGACTCGGTGACCGTCACGGCGAAGCTGACGCCGTCGTTCGTCTCCGAGACCGTCCGCATCGAGTCCACCAGCGAAAGCTCCGCGAGGTCGTCGAGATTCACGTCGTCGCCGTCGGCGCGGAAGTACAGATCGCAGGCGTCGCCGTCGAGCCGCGTCGTCCCGAGGTGCGTAACCGTTCCGTCGACCGCGTCGGCGATCCGCGCGAGCGACGCGGTCGGGTCGTTGATCTCCACGACGATCTCGGAGACCCGATCGGTGGTGAGGATCCGAGTCGTCTCGATCGAGTGGAGCCCGTTGGCGATCATCTTGCCGACCGACTCGCACACCTTGCGCTCCCGCCGATCGAGGACGTCAGCGCCGTTGCCGTAGATCCCCAACAGCCCGTACCGACGGTCTCCGTACGTGAGCGGCACGACGAGCAGGCGCCTCCCGCCCGCGGTTTTCGGTTCGAGCGGCCCGTCGGACGCGTGCTCTATCGACCCGCCGCGGAGCTCCTCGCTCTCGATCGCCTCCTGGACCTCGGTCGGCGTCTCGTCGACGTCGAACGTCGATCCCGGCTCGACCGACACGCCGCTCGCGGCGCGGATCTCCAGCCGCCCCGTCGCCGACGAGACCTCGCCGATCCAGCCGCCGGCGTACCCCGGCTCGCCGGCGATAACCTCGCAGACGCGCTCCGGGATGACGTTCGGGTCCCGGTTCTCGACGAGTATCCGGCTTATCTCGCTGAGAAGGCCGTTCACACGCCCGAGAACCCTGTCGAGCGCCCGGCGCTCCGTCGCGAGCTTCTCGGCCCGCTCCTGGGCCAGTCGCTCCGCCTCCTTCCGCTCGCTGACGTCGTTCTGGAACCCGACGTAGTGGGCCAGGTCGCCCGCCTCGTCGTAGACGGGTGCGACCGTCAGCTCGTTCCAGAACGGCGTTCCGTCGCGTCGGTAGTTGCGGATCTCGACGGTCACCTGCTCTTCGTTCCCGATCGCCTCCGCGATCTCCTCGACCGTCTCCGGGTCGGTCTCCGGGCCCTGGAGGAACCGGGGGTTGCGTCCGAGCACCTCCTCGACCGGGTAGCCGGTGTGAGCCTCCCAGGCGTCGTTGACGTACACGAGCGGGTAGTCCGGCAGGTCCGGGTCGCTGATGCTGATCCCGATCGGCGCGTCCTCGACGGCCCGCGTCACCTCCGCGGCGGACGGCTCGTGGTCGGAGACGTCCCGTCGCGGCTCCGCGGCCGGGGCCCCGGAGGAGACCGCGGAGACGTCGGCGACGAGCCGATCGATCGACGCCGACCCGTTCTTCTGAAGGAACCTGTCGACGCCGTTCTCGAAGGCGGCCTCCGGGACGCCATCCTCGTCGGTCTCGGTGAACATCACGACCGGTACGCTGGCGTCGGACTCCTCGATCGCGGTCGCGAGGGCGACGCCGTCGTCGCCGGCGAGCGCGTACTCGCTGACGACGCAGTCGTACTCGCCGCTCGTCGCCTTCGCTACCGCCGACGCCGCGGTGTTCGTACGCGTCACCTCGAACCCCGCGGCGTCGAGCGCCGTTTCGATTCGGTCGCTCCCCTCCTCCGGATGGACGAGGAGAGCCCGAGCGTTCGCCATGACCGACCGTTTGTACCGATACGAGTTAATGGTTGCCAGTCTTCCTGCGGTTCGGATCGGGGCCCGGATCGCGTCGCAGTCGGCCGTTTCTCGGCCGATGCGGGCGGTTGCGACCGATCCGACCCGTCGCGGCCGACTCGATCGATTGCGGCCGCAGGCCGCGGCCCGCGGGCCGCGGCCGTGTCCAGTCAGGCCGTGGGTACTTTTTCATCGCTGGGCGTACCGATCGACGTATGCTGTCGACCACCGCCGGGACGTTCCGCGATCGGGACAGAGAACGATGAGCGTGCGCATCCCCGTCCGAGAGCCGCCCACGTCGGTCCCCGGAGACCGCGTCGGCCTCCCCGAGTCCGTCCTCGCCGACCTCGGCGTCGGCCTCGGCGATCGGGTCGTCGTCGAGGGCGCACACCGAATCGTCGCCCCGGTCGTCGCTGTCGACGACGGGAAACGGGCCGTCTTCCTGGCCGAGCGACTCCGCCGGACCGCCGGGCTGGAGCCGGGCGACACCGCGACCGTCGCGGCGTCGGACCTCCCGGTCGCGTCGTCGGTCACGCTCCGGCTCCGCCAGTCGGTCGACCTGGAGCGGAGCGAGGACGCGATCCGCCGACGGCTCGACCGGCGCGTCGTCGCCGTCGGCGACGAGGTCGAGGTGACCCGCCTCGGCGGGGCCCTCACGCTCAGGTTCGACGTCCGGGGCGTGACCCCCTCGTCGCCCGCGGTCGTCGGCGCCGAGACCGAGATCACCGTTGCCGCCGACGGGGGGCCGGACGTCGTCGCGGAGTCTCCCGGCGACGGCGCCGGCGACGCGTTCGTCCCGACGGCGACGTTCGGGCGCCTCCGGGACGCGGTCGCGACCCGGTTCGACGCCGCCGAGACCTTCGACTCGGCCGGGTCCCCGACGCTGGGGCTCCTTCTCAGCGGCCCGCGCGGGTCGGGGAAGACGACGCTCGTCGAGGCCGTCGCGTCCGCGACCGACGCGACGCTGGTCCGCGTCTCCGCGGCGCGACTTCGGGGCGAACGAGCCGGCGACCAGACGGACCGCCTCGACCGGGTGGTCGAGGCCGTTCCCGAGGGGGAACCGACGGTGGTCCTCCTCGACGACCTCGAGGCGCTCGGGGCCGACGACGGCGCCGGATCCGCGCTGGCCGACCGCCTCCGGTCGACGGTCGACGAACTCCGCGCGGGAGACCGGACGGTCGTGATCGGCGCGACGACGGACCCGAGCGGCGTGCCGTCGGCGCTGCGCCGGGGCGGCCGGTTCGACCGCGAACTGGACGTCGAGCCGCTGACCACAGCGGAGCGCGCGACCGCGCTGGAATCCCTCTGCGAGGGTGCGCCGCTCGCGATGGACGTCGACTTCGAGGCCGTCGCCGCGCGGCTCAACGGCTACGTGTTCGCCGACCTGGCGGTCCTCGCGGACGCGGCGCTGGAGCGGGCGGTCCGCCGCGAGGGGCGGACCGCGATCCGGATGGCCGACTTCGACGCCGCGCTCGACGACGTCGAGCCGAGCGGACTCCGGGAGGTCACGGTCGAGTTCCCCGCCGTCGGCTGGGACGAGGTCGGCGGGCTCGACGCGGCCAAGCGCGAACTGGTGCGCGCGGTGTACTGGCCCCTGGAGTACGCCGACCGCTTCGCGGAGATGGGGATCGAACCCCCGTCCGGCGTGCTGTTGTACGGACCGCCCGGGACCGGGAAAACGCTGCTCGCGCGCGCGGCAGCGAGCCTCAGCGACGCGAACTTCATCCCCGTGAACGGGCCCGAACTGCTCGATAAGTACGTCGGCGCGAGCGAGCAGGCGGTCCGCGACCTCTTCGCCACCGCGCGCGAGAACGCGCCGGCGGTGATCTTCTTCGACGAGGTCGACGCCATCTCCCCGAAGCGCCGCGGCGACGACACGGGCGCCGGCGAGCGCGTCGTCTCCCAGCTCCTGACCGAACTCGACGGGTTGGAGCCGCTGACAGACGTCGCGGTGATCGCCGCGACCAACCGGCCGGACACGATCGACGAGGCGCTGCTCCGACCGGGTCGGATCGAGAAGGCGGTCGAGACGCCGCTTCCGGGGCGGGACGCGCGCCGCGAGATCCTCGAGATCCACGCGCGGGAGATGCCGATCGCGGCCGGGGTCGACCTCGATCCCCTCGCAGACCGCACGGCCGGGTACAGCGGCGGCGACATCGCGGCGCTGGTCCGCGAGGCCGGGCTGCTCGCGATCGAGGACGCGATCGTCGACGACGGCCCGGCGGTCGAGGCGACCGTCGGACGCGACCACTTCGAGCGCGCCCTCGACGAGACGTCGCCGTCGACCCGCGACGGGCGCGGCGCCGCCGACCAGCCGGGCGAGTAAGCCGTCCGCCGGCCCTCGCCCGCCGTTAGCTCGGTTCCTCGTGGAGGTTGAGGACGAAGTAGACGACGCCGACCATGGCGAGCAACTCCAGCGCCGCCATCGTCCAGAACAGGGTGTTGAACCCCCCGGCCGGCTCTCGGAGCGTCGGGATCACGAAGATCCCGACGAGAGCGATCACGGCGCAGACGGCCAGCCCGACGACAGACCGCGTATTCAGCACTGCCGGCTGTTCGGTGTTCGTAGCGCTCATGTGAAGAATGGGTTGTGAAAGTCGTTCGGCGCGCTGTTCAGTTTCGCTGGGTCCGCTAGCCGATCAGTCCGCGGCGGAGACGTCGGCGCCCGCGGAGGGCTCCGGCGCCTCGGTGTCGCCGAGGATGGCGCGGCTGCGGAGCAGGATGAAGCCGAAGCCGACCTTGGCCGTCACGTCGAGAACCATGAACAGGAGGGTCTCGATGCCGAGGCCGACGACGCCGGCGCCCTCGGTTCCGATGATCCACAGGATCGGGTAGGCCGTCCAGAGCACCAGGACCAGCGCGGTCAACGTGTTGAAGGTGCTCGCGACTTCAGGTCCGCGCTCCTTCGCCGCGCTCCGGAGGCTCGTGGCGAGGAAGTACAGCACGACGATCATGCAAATCGTGCTGAACAGCCACCAGGAGTACCGCGCGATCGCCGTGTGCGAGAGCGCGCCGATGAGGCCGGTGACGATCATCAGCGCGTCGACGCCGACGAGCGTCCCGATGGTGACGCGGTCGACCTTTGCGAGCAGCGCGAGGTCGAGCAGCAGCAGCGGCGTGGTGAACAGCCAGTCCGCGTACCGCGCGTAGTAGATGTCGAGCATTTCGCCACCGACCGTGACTTCCGTCAGGCCGATGCCGAAGAACATCGACAGGTACGCCGCCGACGCGATCCCCGGCACGAGGATCGTGACCGCGTAGTACTCGCGGGCGTCCTTGTCGGTGACCCCCCATCCTCTGACGAGGAAGTAGAAGGTCCCGATGAGCATTAGTAACGTTCCGATACCCAACCACAACGTCTCGGGGCGACCGTCCCCGAGTAGGTCGTATCCCGCCTGTAGTGCTATCGGGTCCATACCCACATCCTGATACAGTATATACTCTATTGAGACCGATGCCAACCCAGTCAGGTATCGGCGTCGGCGGGCGGCCGATCGCGGTGGGGCGTCGACGGTCGCTCTCCGCGTCGCATCGGCTCTCGAGGGAAACGTAGTCGCCCCGAAAGTAATGACCCTGGGGCTCCAGAGGTGTCGTATGGCTGACGACGACACCGAGGCGGAAGCGGAATCGACCACCGAGACCACCGCGGAACGGGAAACCGAAGCGACGGCGACCGACGACGTCACCATCGACGTCGAGGCGATCGACGAGTACGAACAGCGCATCGAGGAGCTGTCCACCGCGGTCGAGGAGCGCGACGAGACCATCGAGGAGCTCCGGTCGGTCGTCGAGGAGCAGTCCGAGCAGATCGACAAGCTGGAGAACCAGTTCCTCGACCTGTCCGCGCGCGTGGCCGACGGCCGGAACCTCGGCGTCTGCCCCGAGTGTAACGGGCCGACCGAAAAGAAAGAGCGGCTGTTCCGGTCGGACACGATCGAGTGCACGCGCTGCGGCGAAGTGATCCACACGTACTGACGGCGGCCGTCTCGACCCCTCGTTCCTCGCCGCGCCGACTGGCGGGAATATAAAAGCCCAAATAATGGTGACGAGGCCCTAACCCCGTAACGCCCCTATCGGCGCTCATGTCGACGTCGACGGCGAGTCCGGTACGACGGCTTCTCGGTGAACCGGAGCGGACGGCCATCGGTGCGTCGCGCGCGGCGTTGCTCCTGCTCGCGGTCGGGTTCGGCGCGCTGTCCGCGGCCGGCACCGACGTGTCGCTCCGGACGCAGATGATCGCGTACCTCGTCGGGATGGTCGCGCTGAACCTCCCGCACGGGGGGTACGAACACTTCTCGAACCTCCGCCGGCGGGGGCTCCCGTTCGGCGCGCGGTACGTGGCGCTGTACCTCGGCTTCGTCGCGTCGTTTGTGGCGCTGTTCGTCGTCGCCCCCCTGCCCGCGCTCGCGATCGCGTTCGGGACGGCGGTCGCGAAGGGCGGCCACGGCGACCTCCGCGTGATGGACGCGCTGGTCGGGACCGACCACCTGCCGACGCGGCCGCAGCGGGCCCTCGCCGCGCTCGTCCGGGGCGGCGCCGTGATGGTCGTTCCCGCCGTCTTCTGGACCGAGACGTTCTACGGCTTCACCGGTATCATGCTGGGCGTCTTCGACGGCCGGCTGGCCGGGCCGGCCGCGTCGAACCCCGAGGCGTTCACGACCGTGCTGGGCGGGGCGTTCGGCCTTGCGGTGCTCGCGCACCTCGGTGGCGGCCTCGCGACCAGCCTGCGCTCGACCGGCGGCGTGAGCCGGTCGTGGCTCCTCGACGCCGCGGAGACGCTGCTGCTCGTCGCCTACTTCGCGCTCGTGCCCGTGGTCGTCGCCATCGGGCTCTACTTCCCGCTGTGGTACTCGCTGCGGCAGTCGGCGCGGAGCATGGTCGTCGAGCGCGAGCAGCCCGACCGGACGGAGGGCGTGTCGCTCGTCGTCGCGTGGGGGGTCCTCGTCGTCGGCGCGCTGGTCACGGCGAGCGTCGCGACCGTCCTGTGGACCGTCGCTCCGAACCCGCTGGCCGGCGGCTCGCTGCTCTCCGGCGCCGTCGCCTTCTACACCATCTTCGTCTGCGTCATCGCGATGCCGCACGTCGTGGTCGGGGAGTGGCTCGACTTCGGGCGCGGCATCTGGTACGTGCCCTGACCGCGGGCGCGTTCCCGGGGCGGCGGGCGCGGAGGCCACGGCGGCGTCCGCCCGGACGCGAACCGCCCGCCCGCGGTCGACGAGATAACAAGCCCTAAAACCCGTCTCGTCGACCGATACGGTATGTCTCTGCGGTTCGTTCGGCGCCTCGGGCTCGCGGACGCGGTGACCGTGGCCAACGCCGCCGTCGGCTTCCTCGCCGTCGTCGCCGCGACGGTCGACGTCACGCTCGCGGCTCGGCTGGTCCTCCTCGCCGCCGTCGCGGACGGACTCGACGGCGTCGTCGCCCGCCACCGCGGGTCGACACCGGTCGGCCCCTACCTCGACTCGCTGGCCGACGTCGCCTCCTTCGGCGTCGCGCCCGCCGCCGTCGTCACGGCGGTCGTCCGCGACGGGCGCTCGTTCGCGACGGATCCCGCCCTCGTCGCCGGCGGCGTCGGCGCGGGCGCGCTGTTCGTCGCCGCCGCGGTCGCCCGACTCGGCTTCTACACCGTCGACGAGGACGGCGCCCGCGAGACCGTCGGCGTCCCGACAACCCTGTCGGCGACGGTTCTCGCGGCCGCCGTCATCGCCGGCTACACCGCGCCGCTCCTCCTCGTTGCGGCGACGGCGGCGTTCGCGCTGCTCATGGGGTCGACGGTCACGTACCCGGACCTCCACGCGCAGGACGCGCTCGTGATGGGCGTCGTTCAGGTGGCGGTGATCCTCACTCCCGCCGGTCACATGGCCACGGAGGCGCTGCCGGCGTGGATCGGCGAGGGGTTCGCGTTCGCGCTGCTGTTCCTCTCCTGTGGGTACCTCCTCCTCGGCCCGCGGTTCTACTGGGGCGAGGGGATCCGCGCGCCGCCGGGGCTGCGGCGGTGACGCGGAGCGCTACCGGGCCGATCCCCTGACCCGGCTCGTCAGGCAGAAAATTCGGCAGTACAGAGCGGTCGACGAGGCGGTGACAACCGAGCGGCGCCGACGGCGAGAGGGAGCTACAGCAGGTCGTCGAAATCCTTGTACCGGGTGATGTCGACGCCATCGTCGGTGACGACGGCGACGTTGATCCCGTTACCCGACGCGAGGTCGCGCTCGACGGCCGACTGGATCGCCTTCGCGGCGATGTTTTTCGCCTCGTCGATGTCGATGTCGTCGTCGTACTCCTGTTCCAAGACACCGAGCGCGTACTGCGACCCGGAGCCGGTGACGGTGTACTCCTCCTCGGTCGTGCCGCCGAGGGGGTCGATCGAGTAGATGTGCGACCCCTCCTCGTCGACGCCGCCGAGGATCGGGCTGACGACGAAGAACGCGCCGGAACGGAGGAGGTTGCCCGTGAGCGTCGACAGCGCTTCCATCGACATGTCCTTGCCGCGGCGGGCCTCGTAGAGGCTCGTCTCGGCCCGGAGCGTGGAGATGAGGTTCTGTGCGGGGGAGACGGAGCCGGCGATGGTGAGGGCGCCGCGGGGGTGGACTTCCTCGACCTTCTGGACGTCCTTCGAGGAGACCATGCCGCCGAGCGAGGCGCGCATATCCGTCGCGAGGACGACGCCGTCTGCCGTCTTGATGCCGACGGTCGTCGTCCCCGTCTTCATACCCTCGCCGTCGCCACCGGCGGCGGCGCGCTGCTCGCTCTGGTCGAACTCGCCGAGCTCCGGTCCGAAGACCGGCTGGTCGCGGCCGAGTTCGACGGACGGACCGTCCGAGAGATTGTCAGTCGGTGTTCGCATTACGCCTCCGTAGGCTCGGCGCGCGGATAAAGGCAACCCTTCGGGGGCCGCCGACCGGTTCCGACGAGCCTATCCGTCGCCGGGCCGCGACCGGACGACCGCGGCGAGGCGCGCGGTGGCGGAGCCGGGTGTCGACGGGGAAGTCGCGGGAGCGGCGACGCCGTCGCTCGGAGTCGGTTCGGCGTGCGGTCGTCCGCGCAAAACGAGCCGGCTCCGGGCGGTCGATCACTCCTCGTCGGCGGCCTCGAACGCCTCGGTGGTGGTCTCGACGAGTCGGCCGATCGGGACGTTGACGCCGAGACGCCGGCGCGCGAAGACGGCCACCGGGAACAGCGAGATCCCGGCGGCGACGGTCGCTTGGTGGAGCCCGAAGAGGGCCGCCGTTCGGATGCGGTCGAACATTGAACTTCTGCCCGACCCCAACGCGGGGACATATAAATACCTTTCGCGGCTCGTGCCGGCAGTGTCCCGTCGCAGTCGTGCGGTTTTCGGTTATAAATTAACGATCCTGAAACATCTCGTCTCCCGCGTCGGTCGACGCGTATCCAAACTCGGTCGAATCGGGTTCGTCCGCATAAGTTATGCGAATTCACGGCGGCTCGTGCGCCTCGCATCGGACCCCCGCGGTCGGCGCGCTGAAACGGGGTGCCAGCGCGCTGACACGGAGCGCGTCGGGCCGCGCGCCGGTCGCCCCCGGACCGAACGGGATATAACTGCCCCCACGCCTACCACGTCGCGTGAAGAACGTCACGGACCGGATCCGGAACCCCTTCGGGATGCGCCCCGACTGCCCCTCGTTCGTTCCCGGCTACGGCGACGCCAACGCGGACTTCCACGTCGTCGGCGACCGGCCGGGCGTCCACGGCGGGACCGCGGCGGGGGTCCCCTTCACCGGCGAGGCGTGGTCGCCCGCGTTCCTGTCGGCGCTCGCGGAGGCCGGACTGATCGCGGGACTCGCGGAGGGGGTCGCTCCCGACGGGGTCGCGCGAGAGGGCGACCCGACCGCGATCGACCCCGTGCGGACCGACCGAACGTTCCTCTCGTACCTCCACATGTGCGAGAACGAGGACCCGCCGGACGACGAGGCCTACGACGACATGGAGCGGTTCTTCGACGCGGAGCTCCGCGCCATCGCGGCCCACGTGCTACTCCCGGTGGGCGCCCGGGCGACCCAACACGTCCTCGAGACGTACACCGCCCGGGCCCGGAAGACCGAGATCGACATGCGCGCGCTCCACGGCGAGGAACTGCTCGGCGCCGGTTGGCTCGTCGTACCGATCAGCGACCCCGCCGACTGGAGGGACGGCGACGCCGACCGGCTCGTCGCCTCGCTCAGAGAGCTCCGTTCGACCGATTTCCGCCGCGAGAGCGATCTCGGACGGTTCGTCGCCGGCAACGACCCGTACCTGGTCCGCTGACGTGGCGCCCGCCGAGCGGTCACCGCGAATCGGTCGGTTTTCGCCCGAAAAAACGTGAATTTTCCGCTGTGAAGCGCGCATCAGATGAGACAGTTCGGAAGTAATCGACCAGATCTGCGCACGATCGTCTTCTATCTCGGCCATAAGAGAGTCATATTTGTCGCTACTGCCCGTATTTTATACCTGTCCCACCGATCCCTGAGTAGACGCCCGACCGATCGGGCGTCGGCCGCAGGACTGGTACTCCGCGCGGCGACTTGGTCAGTCCCGGCCCTCACCGGCCGGCTTTTCGGCGGTACACAGCGCCTCGACGTACTTCCCGACGTGGTCGTCCATCCGCCGCTTGTAGCCCGCCCGCCGCGCGAGCCGGTCGAGTTCGCGGGAGACGTACGTGCCGTATTGGACGGCCTTCTTGTCCGCGGTGCGGACCGACTCCGGCACGCGACCGGTCGCGACCCGCCGCAGCGCGACCTTCCGCTCGTCGCCGTCGACGAGCAGGTCCCCCGGCAGCGCCAACGCGGCGGCGACGACTCGGTCGTCGAGCAGCGGCGTCACGGGCTCGACGCCGGCGGCGCGAAGCGCGAGCACGTCTCGTTCCAGTTGATCGGGCAGCGTCCGGACGGTCTCGGTCCGCGCGCCGCGGACGGTGTCGGCGTCGACTCGGGAGTCCTCGGCGGGGTCGACGACCTTGCTGTAGCCGCCGAACAGCTCGTCGGCGCCCTGGCCGACCGCGAGCCGGTCGAACCCGTCGGCCGCGGCCGCCTCGCCGGTCAGGTACAGCGGGACCGCGATGGCGACGTCCATCGGGTTCCGCCGACCGGTCGCCGCCGCGACCGCGCGGACGGCGCGCGTGAGGTCTTCGTGCGTGATCTCGACGACCCGCAGGTCGCGGTCCGTCGCGTCGGCGGCCTCGCGCGCGGCGGCGACGTCGTGGCTCCCCTCGAAGCCGGCGACGTAACGGGGGGCCTCGGGGACGGCGGCCGCCACGAGCCCGGAGTCGACGCCGCCGGAGAAGGCGACCGCGAGGTCGTCGTTCCCGGCGGCGGGCACGGAACGAGCCGAGGACGCGAGACCGTCGAGCGCCGCGCTCACCGCGTCCTCGACCGCAGACAGCGCGGCCCCCGGATCCGCGGTCGGACCGGGGTCGGGGAGCTGCCAGACGCGCTCGGTCCCGACGGCCGAGACGACGCTCCCGGCCGGAACGGGCTCCGGATCGTCGAGCGCGTCGCGATCGAAGCCCCACTCTCCTGTCGCCGTCGGCCGGGGGTCGGACTCCGGATCGAGCGCCCTGCGCTCGACGAACAGCGGCTGGCGGCCGAGGACGTCGCGCACGAGGACCGGGCCCTTCCGGGCCTCTCGGCCAGACGTCTCTCGGCGCGACGGGTCGGCTGTCTCCCGGCGCGACGGGTCGACCGTCTCCCGGGGCGGCGGGTCGGCCAGCAGCCCGGCGAAGCCGCACCCCCCGGGAAGCGGGTCGGCGTCGCGGAGCGCGGCCCGGACGCGGTCCGCGGAGGCCCCTCGGAGCGTCGAGCCGGCGTCGTCGGCGGGCGGAGACGGAACCATCGCGGTCACCGGAGGCCGTCGAGCGCGCGGAGCGCCCGGCGCTTGGCGCCCCCGCCGAACTGCTTGAGCGATATCCGCCACGGGGTGCGCTTCCCGACGACGCTGGTCCGGCCGTCGGCGATACCGTCGAGGATCGCGGCGGCGGAGCGGTCGTCGGCGCCCACCTCGGTCACCGCCTGTCCGACCATCTCGGAGATGTGGGCGTCGCTGCCGGCGGTCATCGGGAGCCCGTTGCGGACGGCGAACTTCTCGGCCTGCCGGTTCGACCGACCGGTAAACAGCCGGGAGTTGTACACCTCGACGGCGTCGGCGCTCGCGAGCTGCTCGTCGCTGACGTGCGCGGCGACGCCGTGACGGGACTTCTGGAAGGGGTGGGGAACGACCGCGATCCCGCCCTGATCGCGGATCCGATCGAGCGTCTCGTCGAAGGGGAGGCCGCTCTCGACGCGCTCCTCGATGCCGAACGCGAGGACGTGGCCGACCGCCGAGGTCACCTCCATGCCGACGACGCCGACGAGACCGTATTCGGGGGCCTTCTCGGCCGCCCGGATACTCGCGTCGATCTCGTCGTGGTCGGTGACGGCGAGCGCGTCGAGCCCGACTCCGGCCGCCTGCTGCAAGAGGAGGTCGACCGGGTCGCGCCCGTCGTACGACAGCGCGGAGTGCGCGTGGAGCTCGACCGATAGCACACCGTTCAGTTCGGACGTGGCCATAAAAAGCGCCCCGGTCCGCGGCGGTTCGCGGCGGTTGCGGCGGTTCGCGGCGACAAGAACACGCTTAAGAACCCTGCCGACGACGGTTCGGACGGGAACAGCACAGCTGCAGATCCGACTCGCCGGGGCGCTTTCGCCCGCGGCTTGGGAATGTAGCAGTGCGCCGACGCCTCCGGCGTCGCGGTCGGGCGGTCCGCTCGCGCGGGCCGTCCGGTCGGATCGCTCGCTCCGCGAGCGCTCCGTAGCCGCGTCGCGCGGAGTCGCGGTCACGTTGCGGTTGTGCCGTTCCAACCAGACAGACAATGGCACGAATGCACACGCGCCGTCGCGGTTCGTCCGGTTCGGACAAACCGGCGACGGACGAGACCCCGGAGTGGAGCGACGTCGACGCCGAGGACATCGAGTCCCGCGTCGTCGAACTGGCGGAGCAGGGCCACGACCCCAGCGTCATCGGCCTCAAGCTGCGCGACGAGGGCGTCAAGGGCGTCCCGGTCCCCGACGTGAAGCTGGCGACCGGCAAGAAGGTCACCGAGATCCTCGAGGAGCACGACGCCGACGCCGACATCCCCGAGGACCTCCGCAACCTGATGACGCAGGCCATCCGCCTGCGCGAGCACATGGAGGAGAACGGGCAGGACCACCAGAACAAGCGCGCGCTCCAGAACACGGAATCGAAGATCCGCCGCCTCGCGAACTACTATCGCGGCGACGAGATCGACGAGGAGTTCACGTACACCTACGAGAACGCCGTCGAGTACCTCGAGGAGTGACGCGGCCTGACGCGGCCTGACGCGGCCTGACGCGGCGACTATCGACGACGACCACGACAACGCACCCCACTCATGACCGAAGCGACGTCCGCCACGCCCGCCCCCGACGCGCTCGCCGGCGTCCTCGCAGACGCGCCGTTCGTTCGGCTCGTCGCGACCGACGACGGCGACGCGCTGGCGGCCGCGGGGCTGCTCGCGCGAGCGCTCCGAGCGACGGGCACGCCGTTTCAGGCGCGCGTCGACCCCGATCCGGTCCCCGACGACGTCGACGACGGCGTCGCGGTGACCGTCGGCGTCGACCGCGGCCAGCACGCGATTCCAGGGACGGGACGCCCGGCGAGCGCGGCGGCGTTCGCGGTCGCCCGCGCGCTCGGCGCCGAGCCCGACCCCGTCGTCGCGCTCGCGGGGGTCGTCGCGGCCGGGTCGATCCCCGGCGCCGACGGCTCCGGCGACGCGCTCGACGACCCCGACTCCGTCTCGATCTCGCCGTCCTGCCCGAGGAGG
>NZ_SGTU01000258.1:0-580 GCF_005435195.1 Halorubrum sp. SP3
GGGACTACGCATCGTCTTCTTCCTCCATCTCGACTGCGGTGTGGGACTCATCCTCGTCACCCGTACAGTAGAGCGTGAGCTGGCCGTGAGCACCACCGCCGTTGTCAGCGATGATCGTGGCGCCACACTCGGGGCAGGCGAAGACGTAACTACCCATCGTCGTCCTCCGTCAACTCGTCTAATTCTGTCTTCAGCCACTCACCAGACTCCTTGCGAGCCTGTCGGTACGTTCTCGCGTCTTCGTCACCGAGTGCGGGATGGACAGACACACCCGCCCACATCTCCGCTAACTCGTAGAGCGGTTCTGCGGGAACCATCTCTCGGTCGTCCGTCTCGATGGCTTCCATCTCCACCTGAACGTCGGACGGTGACGGCGCGGGGAGGCCAAAATCAACAGCGCCGAGATCGACATCAGCGGCTCGCTCGGCAGCCTCTTTCAGTTCTTCGTTGAGTGCCTCCACATTGGTCTGAAGGCTCTCAATCGCCCCGCGTGCCGCTTCTACGTCCGCGTCAACGGCAACCGTCACAGACGCATCAGGGAACGCCGCAGACTCGTGTTCGTCGTCATCCAGATACTCGT
>NZ_SGTU01000259.1:0-579 GCF_005435195.1 Halorubrum sp. SP3
GCGTCCTCACGGAGCTGTTCTCGGTCGCCGACGGTGATGTGGAGTGTGGTCATGGTTGAGGTGTGGGTCGGAGGGTGTTCGATCAGTGCGGTCGGGGTGGGTCGCCGCCGACAACGTCCCAGTACTCGTCCGCACTCGCCCAGAACTCGACGAGCAGCTCCTCCATTCCAGGGAATCCGACGCCGTCGAGATCGCCCGCTGCGGTGTGATGTTCGTGTCCCTTGGTATCCTCGTGGGAGTTGTCGTACCGGACGAGCGTGAGATCGTCGAGGGTGCCCAGATGGAGGGTGTACTTCCAGCCCGAGGGGTACGTCTCGGTGTCGTCGGTCGGCCGAAGGACGACGTTCTCGACGAGGCCGGCTTCGACGTGTGTGTACTGGAAGAACGCCTCTGAGGGCATCCCTTACGTGTTGGGACACCACCCAACGGCATAAGCGTTGGGCAGAAGTCCAACACCGAACGGGAACGTCGCCCGTCAGTGAGATCCTCAGTGAATTTTTCTTGTCCGTTAGTTACCGATCTTCAAACAACGGATCCGGCGCAGTCAGACGTCGCCGACGGGGTCGACGCGGGCGTCCT
>NZ_SGTU01000260.1:0-579 GCF_005435195.1 Halorubrum sp. SP3
TTAGACAACATTCATGGCAGACGATAAGACTCGATACTTGGAAGCACAGACGCTTGACCGCGTGTTTAACAACGACCCGCCTGACGGAGCGCGGGATGGTGTGTACGTCGCACTCTGGACTGTTGAGCCGTCGAACACCCCCGACGCTGCGAACGAGGTTTCAGGCGATCAGTACAGCCCCGTCAACGTCACGGCGAGTGAGTGGACGCTGACAAACGCTGGATCGCCTCGGCAGTATGAGAACGACGTACTGATTGATTTCGGAAAACTCGACTCGACCGTTGACAAAACTGTCGCGGGCTTTGTGTTGTACGACGGTCCTGACCCCTCGACAGACAATCCGCTGTTTGCGAGTGGATTAGCGGGCGGCGCAAAGACCGTCGCAGCGGGTAACAAGTTCGAATTTGAGGCGGGGAACCTCACCATCTCGGAGGACTGACAAATGCCGTGGAAAGTTTTCGCTGAAGACGAAGGGACTGGCCTTCAGGATCAGTCGGATCACGACTACGGTGATGGTGCGAACTTCGGTGCTCACGTTCACTCACCGTACGACACGCAGTACGCACCATCGCCACCGAC
>NZ_SGTU01000261.1:0-576 GCF_005435195.1 Halorubrum sp. SP3
TTACAAAACAAGGGGGTGTTGGGGCTATTGAGCGAAAAGTCGAACTCCAGCGTTCTCTCGACCCGGAGCGTGAAGCTGACGAGGCGCTCTACTACAAGCTAGAGCGCGATATCAACAGCGCGTGGGACCACTTCATTGAGGGGATTGAAACACAGCTCATGCGAAGTCTCCCAGATGATCAGAATGTGTCTATCGAGCAGCTAGAGACACAATCGGGACAAGAGCTCACGGTGACTGTTGCCCCGGAAGGTGGATCACATCGAACATCGACTGTCGAGATATTACTCCCATACAGTGAGGTCTCAGTGGATGGGAACCAGGTCCGCCCGGCAACTATCACGAACACGGTTAACGATGTAATCGACACGCTCGGAACATCGCTTCGCGAAGGCAACACACTTACAGACGACTCGAAAGCGGACCTCCTCTATGAGATCACGAAAACCTACATCACCATCGGTGAGTTCGAGGAAGGAGATCTAGTCTACTTCGATGACATCGTCGAGTTTTGTCTGTCACTGCCGAAGGCAAGGAATCAATTTGAATCACCAGACAACAGTGCCGAACCAACAATCC
>NZ_SGTU01000262.1:0-575 GCF_005435195.1 Halorubrum sp. SP3
TTATACCGAGTACTCTGGGTCGAATTCGGCGTGGGTCTGCTTGTACTCTTGGAGAAGATCGCCCACCCCGGTTATGGCAGACTCCATCTCGATGATCGGGTTCTTCCGCATCTCGTGGAGCCCGACCTTCGCCTTCAATTCGCTGGTGTTTGTCCGATTTGAGCCCTCAGCGTCACGGTACTCCCAGTCTCCGTGATCCATGCTCGCACACAGGACCTGTGTGATCTCAATTGGTGGCATGTCGTCCGGCGAAGGGGCATCGTCCGTTGGGGATTCGCTCCGTGCGTTTATTCGATAGTGGATTCCAAGGAGCCACCCCTCAACATTGTGGTGCGCGTAGAACGTGTTGCCCATCGAGGCTTTGACTTCCAGGCCCGGACCGTTGTCAGAGTCTTTGACGGCGTAATCGTCTGGCCATTCGTGGTCAGTCCCGTCGTATAGCAAGTCTGGGTACCCATCGTCGAGTCGGTTGAGCACGAAGTCCGGTGATTCCTCTCTAAATCGGGTCGTCAGGCGGTGGCTGACGAATCCACCAATCGCGTTGTTCGCTCGGAACTGCTCGTGGAACCGTCCGT
>NZ_SGTU01000263.1:0-574 GCF_005435195.1 Halorubrum sp. SP3
CTTGTGTCGGTTTGGTTTGTGATTTCTTGTTATCGCTCGGGGCTTTTGCCCCGTCTTACTACACTCCTACTTTTCGGTGGCATATTAAAAAGGCTTGTGTAATGTTACGTAGGAATAGACTGTGAAATAAGATAAATGGGGTAGGGTAACAATGCTTGGTGGTAATATCGCACGGGTTACTCGCGATCGATCGGAGAATGAACGGGCGAGATAAGCACGCCCCAGGAACCGCGGGAGCACACACGGATCGAACCGACACACGAGATAGGCGCGACACACGGATAGGGACTTATTAACGGGCGATATGGGTGTTAAGGGGCGATATGCGGGTTAGCGGGTTACCCCCCCACTACCACCAGATACCCGACACACGACACACAGATACTACCAGTAGGACCACGCACGCACGCTAAGAGCGACACACGGACGCTAAGAGCGACACACGGACGCAGAGGCCCGACACACGGGCCTATGCGGGGGGGCAGCGGGGGATGGGACGGGGTTAATTAGCGACGGACGGGTGGTGTGGCACCAGGGGGGAGGACATCCCCGTTCACGCGCAGATTCCCGTACT
>NZ_SGTU01000264.1:0-573 GCF_005435195.1 Halorubrum sp. SP3
AATCGTCCCCTTCGTGCCTCTGGATGTAGTTCATGACCGTTTCGCTGGATACGTGTCCCGCCGTTCCTGCGTAGTATCCGCGCGCCCATCCGATTTTCTCACCGTCGTGGTCAGCGTAGCGGTGGTTGTACTTCCGCGAGGAAATACCCTTGAACCAGTTAGCGAGGAGAGAAGGGGCGTGCTTCGGCGGGCTACTAACGAACAGATGGATGTGGTCGGGCTGAACGGTCAGGTCAAGTATTTCGAGGCCCTTGTCGTCGGCTATTTCGTGGAGGATGGTTCGCACACGGTCTGCGACCTCGTTGACAAGTACCGACTGTCGGTACTTCGGTAACCACACTATGTGGTAGTTGAGGTTGTAGGTCGCGTGACGTGTGGTCTTCATCCGTGCCACACACTATGGGGCAACGTATCTTAATACCGGCGGTGAATCGGTGGGAAATCCAGCCGTAGCGTCGTCGGTGGAGATGTACGCTATTGTCCGCTCGACCCCCGCCTAAAGACGGGGGTATGCGCTCGCAACTCTATCACGCAGGGACTATAGCCGCACGGGGTGGTCAACCCGACATGAGT
>NZ_SGTU01000265.1:0-570 GCF_005435195.1 Halorubrum sp. SP3
TCCAGTACAAACTACAGGCGTTGATGCTCGGATCGGCGCTCGCCGGGGCCGCCGGCGCGCTGTGGGCGATCAACATCGGGTTCATCGCCCCCGACCAGTTCGCCGCGACGATCACGTTCTATGCCTTCACGGCCGTCATCGTTGGCGGCACCGCCAACAACAAGGGCGTCATCCTCGGTACCGCGTTCTTTTGGGGTATCCGCAACGGAACGCGGTTCATCGACGTACCGTCTCAGTACTCCATTCAACTCGCAGCAGCTCGCCTCATGCTGATCGGTATCGTGCTGATACTCATCCTGTACTACCGGCCCGAGGGCCTTCTCGGCGAACAGGACTACGACATCCCGCTACCGTCACGGGACACTTCCGGAGGGACCGACGATGTCTGAACAAAACACACCAACCCCGACATCCGACGCAACGCAAACGGAGAACGCGGACCAGAGAACCGGTCGCGACGCGATTCTCCGTATCGAAGAGGTCACAAAACAGTTTGGTGGCATCACCGCGCTTGACAGCGTTAATCTGAGGGTCGACTCCGGAATCACCGGTCTCATCGGCCCGAACGGT
>NZ_SGTU01000266.1:0-566 GCF_005435195.1 Halorubrum sp. SP3
TCACCCCCGACGCCCTTGAAGGGGATATCGTAGAAGATGTAATCGTGAGTCTCACAGTGGCCAACGATGAAGAAATCGTCCGGCCACCGGTGAACAACATCGGGACACTGTACACCTTGCTAACGGCCGGTGAGTCCGTCACCGTCGTTGGGGACAAAAAAACGCTCAAGCGGAATACACTAACAAAACACCTCACTGATCTATAACCAGACCGCATTTCTGAGGACTCTCTATTAGACGAGAAAGTCGATGACACCCACCGTGAGGCGCGTCAGCCTCTCTTATTACCTGGACTCCGCTTGAGATTCCAAAACTGTGTATTCAGTACACCCAAATATGTCTTTTAAATGAACGTCCTTCAGAATAACTTACACTAATTTGACTCTTTCTAGGTTACACGCAACTACTGAAGAAGCGAATATCTATTAATCAACTTTCCTCTTCCCGTGGGTTCTAGGATGCTCTCAGTTATTGGATACGTCTTCGGTCAGAATCCCTGCACTCCGAAAGGCTGCCATCAACGACCCGAATTTCTCCACATAGGCTCTGTGAGAGAACCGTGTTCT
>NZ_SGTU01000267.1:0-565 GCF_005435195.1 Halorubrum sp. SP3
TCTGCTGGAGCGTCTCCTCCGCAGCGAGCAGGTTGTGCTCTGCCAGGAACTCCCGCCCCTCGTCGGTCAGGCCATAGAACTTCCAAGGGTAGCCCTGCCGGCGATGGTCGTCGTCCAGGGCAACCTCTGTGACGATGCCGGCGTCGATGAGTTTCTGGATGTGCTTGTAAACGGTGGCATCGCTCACGCTGGGGTTGAGCTCCTCAAGCTCGTACATCGAGGGCAGCTGGTCGGGATGCTGGAGGATGTTGTTAATCAGCGCGAACCGCGTCTGTTGGGTGACGAAGTGGACGAGTTTGCGTTGGGTCGTGTCGTCCTTCTCGACCAAACTGGCGCCGATAGCTGCGTATTCGACTGTGAGTGTCAAAGTAGTTTACCCCTGAGTAAACTACGAATCCCAATCTGCTTAACCAACAATATCGTCCTATTGTCTCCTGTGTTGGTTAATAGAACCGACCACCTCCCCACGACTGATAGAGACGCAATCACTACCTTGGTTCCCCGCAGATACACTCGTGTCCCTGTCGGGATCGCCCAATAACGTACGCATGAATCTCGGTGGCGA
>NZ_SGTU01000026.1:0-20358 GCF_005435195.1 Halorubrum sp. SP3
TCGACCGCGGAGCGGGCCGGCCGCGTCGAGCGGCGGCCCGGCGTCGCGCTCCCGGTCTCGGGCGGAAACGCGGACGCGACCGCGGGGGAACCCGCCGCCGACGAGGCGGACCCCGTCCCCTCTCGCGCCGAGGCCCTCGCGGCCTCGACGCTCGCGCGGACCCGGTACTCCGGCGACCCGGCGGCGGCGCGCGACGCGCTCGCCCCGCTCGGACTGCCGGCCGACCTCGACTCGGACGACCGCCGGCGCTTCGCGTCGCTGGTCGCGGTCGACGCGGTCGACGGCGACGACGCGAGCGCCCGCGCGGCCTCGGCGGTCGAGCGCGCGCTCCGCCCGTACGTCACGGACGGGCCCTTCGAGACGGTCGGGGGCTACGCCGACGTGCTCGACGCGCTCGCCCGGGAGGCGCCCGGGACGGGAATCGCGCTCGCGCTCGCGAGCGACCCGGACGCGTCGCTTCGGACGGCCGCGCTCGACGCGTGGCTCCGCCACGGTCTGGCGGCTCACCGCGCGCTCGACGACGCGGCGGTCGGCCGGTACGACGGCTGCGTCGTCGCCCGCGTTGACGCGTCTCCGGCGGTCCTGCCGACGGTCGCCCGGCTCGTCCGGGACTTCCGGTCGCCGGAGCCCGTCGCGGTCGCGCTCGACGAGACCGCGGGCCGACTCGCGGTCGCCGCGACCGGTGGCGGCAGCGCAGCGGGCGACGCGGCCGTCGACCGGATCGGCCTCGGCGACGCCTGCCGGACCGCCGCCGGCGAGGCCGGCGGCGACGGCTGGGGGACCCCCGTACGCGGGGGGATCGCGGTCGACGACGGCGATATCACGGCGGCGCTGGCCGCGCTCCGGGAGGCGATCTGAGATGGTCGACGACGACTCGCCGGCCGCTGACGACTTGCCGGCCGCTGACGACTCGCCGGTCGTCGACGCCGACCGAACCGCCACGGTCCGGACCGAACACGCCGACGCCGCGACGGTCGCGGCCGCGCTCGGACCGGACGAGACCGACTCGATGCGCACCCGGGTCGACGGCGACACCGTCGCCTGCACCGTTTCGCGACCGACCACCGGCGGGCTCCAGTCGACGGTGGACGACCACCTCGTGAATCTGCGCGTCGCCGACCGCGTCATCCGGCGCGGACGGGCGCACGTCGCCCCCGACGCGCCGCGGACCGACGCCGCGAACGAACCGCACTCCGACGCCACGGACGAACCGCAGACGACCGATACCGACACACACACCGACACATGAGCGAACGATCCGTATCCAAGAGCAGAGAACAGAAGCGCTGGTACTCCGTGCTGGCGCCCGAACAGTTCGACCGACAGGAGCTCGGCGAGACGCTCGCCGAGGAGCCCCAGCAGGTCGTCGGGCGCACGATCACGACGACGCTCGACCAGCTGACGGGCGACTCCAACGCGAACAACACGAAGTTAACCTTCAAGATCACCGACGTCGGCAGCGACACGGCGTACACCGAGTTCATCAAGTACGAGCTGACGCGCGACTACCTGCGCTCGCTCGTCCGCCGCGGCGCCTCGAAGGTCGAGGCGTCGATCACGGTGCTGACGACGGACGACTACCGCGTCCGCGTCCAGCCCGTCGCCCTGACGACGAAGAAGGCGGACCGCTCGCAGGAGAAGGCGATCCGCCGCGTGATGATCGACAAGGTCCACGCCGCCGCCGAGGAGCGCACCTTCGAGGCGTTCGTCGACGCGATCGTCGACGGGAACCTCTCGTCGGCCATCTACGGCGACGCCAAGGAGATCTACCCGCTGCGTCGCGTCGAGGTCCAGAAGCTGACCCTCGAAGCGCGCCCGCGAGAGGTCGCCGCCGAGGAGGAGGCGTCCGTGGACGTCGACGCCGACGAAGTGGCCGTCGACGCCGACGAGTAACGCCTCGCCGCGCGGACCGACGCGACCCGTTTTGCGTTTATCGACCGCGGAGCGGCGGCGCCGGGGGCTCACCCCTCGTCGACGCGAGCGACCATGCGGTGCCGCGCGACCGCGAACCCCCGTTTCTCGTAGAACGCCCTGGCGCGCTCGTTGCCGACGGCCACGTCGAGCGTCACGCGCTCGCAGCCGCGGGCCGCGGCGGTCACGTCGACCCGGTCGAGCAGATCGCCGGCGACGCCCTCGCCGCGGTACGGCTCGCGGACGTACAGTTCGCCGACGTGGAGCCGGTCGCCCGCGGCGAACACGGGCGCGGACGACTCGACGCTCGCGGCGGCGTAGCCGACGAGGTCGCCGCCGTCGACGGCGACCCACGTCATCGCCTCGTCGTCGTCGAGGCGGTCCGCTCGGCGTTCGACGCCCGCGGCGACGAGGTCGAGGTCGTCGGCGAGGCGGTTCCGCTCGGCGACCGGTTCCATCTCCCGGGCGAACGGCAGCCACAGTTCCTCGACCAGCGGTCGCACGTCCGCCTCGCGGAGCCGCCGGATCTCCACGGTCACACCTCCGAGACGGGGACCGTCAGTTGGCGGCGGTACGGTTCGAACCCCCACCGCTCGTAGAACGACGTCGCGCGCTCGTTGTCGACGTCGACGTCGAGCCGGAGTTCGCCGCAGCCGTGGTCGCGCGCGTCGGCGACCGCCCGTTCCATTAACAAGTCGGCCAATCCGGTCCCTCGATACGACTCGTTCACGTAAACGTCGCCGACCACGAGCCGGTCGGGGCGGTCGAACACCTCGGGACACGCGTCGACGCTCGTCGAGACGAACGCGACGAGGTCGCGGTCCGGGCCGGGAACCCCGACGGGCGCGGGGCTCTCGGGGTCGAGAACCTCGGAATCGACGTCGCCCGCCTCGGCTTCCGGGTCGACCCCGACCACCCACGTCCGGTGGTCGTCGTTCTCGCGGCACAGATCGAGGCGGAACTCGGTCTCCGCGGCGATCAGCTCGTCGTCGGGGCGATCGGCGAGCGCGTGGTCCGACGCGGCCGCGGCGAGGTCGCGGTGGTAGGGGAGCCACAGCTCCCTCGCGTAGCGCTCCGCAGCCGCCGCCGTGGGGGGCAGTCGTCGAATCTCCATACGGCGGCCACCGGAGCGGTCGGCATACGCTTTCGGGTCGCGTGCGAGCCGTCCGCATCCTTCGATATCCGGGAGACGAAAGCTTGAAACGCCGCTCGCCCGACCTCACGGACATGGAACTGCGGGTCATCGAGAAGACGGACACGGAGCTCAACATCGAGATCGCGGGCGAGGACCACACGTTCATGAACGTGCTGAAGGGCGCCCTGTTGGAGTCGGACGACGTCGCGGCCGCGACCTACGACGTGAACCCCGAGCAGTCCGGCGGCCAGACCGAGCCCGTTCTCACCGTCAAAGCCGAGGAGGGCGACCCCCTCGACGTGCTCGCGGACGCCGCCGACTCGATCACCGAACGCACGGACGCGCTGCGCGACGCGGTCCACGCGGCCTGACGCCGATCCGAGGCTCCTCCTTTCGCGACCCGACTCACGAGGGGCATACCTAAGTACCGACTCCCGAAACGGAGGGGTATGCCGCCGAGCGTACTCATGCTGGGGTGGGGGTTCCCGCCGAACATCACCGGCGGGCTCGACGTCCACGTAGGGGAACTGTTCACCGGGCTGCGCGACGACCTCGACGTCGACGTCACGCTGGTGTTGCCGGCGGAGTTCGCGCCCGACGACGAGCCGGGGCTCGAACCCGTCGAGACCGGCGAGGGCGACGTCGCGGCCCGCGTGGGAGAACTCTCCGATCGGTTCGCCGAGCTCGCGCCCGACCACGACCTGATCCACACCCACGACTGGTTCGGGTACGGACCCGGTCGCGCCGCCGCCCGCGAGTCCGACGCGACTTGGATCTCGTCGTTCCACTCGCTGGCGAGCGACCGCAACATCGACCCGCCGAGCCGCGAGGTCGAGACCGAGCGTCGGCTCGCGAACGCCGCCGACACGAACATCGCGGTCAGCGAGATCGTCCGCGAGGACATCAAGGAGCTGTACGACGCTGACTCGCGGGTCGTGTACAACGGCTTCTCCACGCCGAAGTTCTCCGGGAAAGACGTGCGCGCGGACCTCGGTATCGACGGCGAGATGCTGTTCTTCGTCGGCCGTCACACCGACCAGAAGGGGATCTCGCATCTCCTGTACGCGACCAAGAAGCTCCGCGGCCGCGACGTGACCCTCGTCGTCGGCGGGTCGGGTCACCAGACCGAGCAGCTGAAGCGGTTCGCCGAGCTGCTCGGCATCGACGACCGCGTCGAGTTCGTCGGCTACGTCCCGGAGGCGGAGCTGGGCGACTACTACGCCGCCTCGGACGCCTTCGTCTCGCCCTCGTACGCCGAGCCGTTCGGGATCACGATCACGGAGGCGCTGGAGGCGGGGACGCAGGTCGTCGCGACCCCCTCCGGCGTCGCCGAGGTGCTCCCCGACGGCTGCCTCGTCGAGGTCGAGACGGACTCGGAGTCTATCGTCGACGGGCTCATCGAGGCGCTCGACCGCGAGGAGCCGCCGCAGTACGAGCGCCGCGAGTGGTCCGACGTCGCCGGGGACACGCTCGCGGTGTACGAAGAAGTCGCGTAGGCCGCGACGCCCGGGTCGAACCCCGGAACCGGGTTACGCTTCGTCGCTGCGGTACACGTCGAACTCGGTCGCCGTCTCGGGGTGGCTGATCCGGAACCCGTCGGCCGTCTCGACCACGCCGCGGGTGCTTCCGGCGCCGCCGCCGTACGGGCTCTCCTCGCCGTCGATCCCGCTCCCGCCCTGGTACGGCGAGGTGTACGGCGACCCCGACACGGGCTCGTCGAAGCTCTCCGGCGGGAGGTAGATCCGCTCGCCGCTCTCGGACCGGACGACGACGGCGACGTCGCGGGTCCCGGTCACGTCGATGACGGTTCGCTCCCCCGTGACGCGCGCGTCGATGTCGATCTCGTCCATGCCGCACGCTGCGGACGGGAGTGGCTTAGCAGTACCGGCGTCGTTCGGGTTCCGGCCTCACCCCCGTGGTGAATCCTTTTGTGCGGCCGCGCCGAACCTCGCTTCGATGGACGTCAACAGCCATGCCGAGGAGCTCGCCTCCGACCTCGGCGTCGACAAAGAGGAGGTCAAAGCCGACCTACAGAACCTACTGGAGTACAGCGTTCCCATCGACGAGGCGAAACAGAGCGTCCGCCGGAAACACGGCGGCGGTGGCGGCGGGTCGTCGCCAGCGCCCGACGCCGTCGACGTCGGCGAGATCACGACCGACAACGACGGCGTGACGGTGACGGTCCGCGTGCTCACGCAGGGGACGCGCACGATCCGGTATCAGGGCGACGACCTCACGATCCGCGAGGGCGAGGTCGCGGACGGGACCGGCGTCATCTCCTACACCGCGTGGCAGGACTTCGGCTTCGAGCCGGGCGACTCGCTCACGATCGGCAACGCCGGCGTCCGCGAGTGGGAGGGCGAGCCGGAGCTCAACCTCAACGACTCGACCACCGTCGCCATCGCGGACGAGGAAGTCGAGGTGGATCACGAGGTCGGCGGCGACCGCAGCCTCGTCGACGTCGCGGCCGGCGACCGCGGGCGAAACGTGGAGGTCCGGGTGCTGGAGGTCGACGAGAAGACCATCTCCGGGCGCGACGGCGAGACGGACATCTTAGAGGGCGTCGTCGGCGACGAGACCGCGAAGCTCCCCTTCACCGACTGGCAGCCCCGCTCCGAGATCGAGGCCGGCGCCGACCTCCGGATCGAGGACGTGTACGTCCGGGAGTTCCGCGGCGTCCCCTCGATCAACCTCACCGAGTTTTCGACCGTGACGCCGCTGCCCGACCCCGTAGAGGTCGCGGAGGACGCCCCGCGCCTCTCGGTCGCCGACGCGGTCGGCTCCGGCGGGATGTTCGACGTCGAGGTCGTCGGTAACGTCTTGGAGGTCCGGGACGGCTCCGGGCTGATCGAGCGCTGTCCCGAGTGCGGTCGCGTCGTCCAGAACGGCCAGTGCCGGAGCCACGGGGACGTGGACGGCGAGGACGACCTGCGCGTGAAGGCCATCCTCGACGACGGCACGGACACGGTCACGGTCGTCCTCGACGACGAGCTCACCGCCGAGGTGTACGGCGGCGGCCTCGACGACGCCCTCGACGCCGCGAAGGACGCGATGGACAAGGCGGTCGTGGCCGACGACATCGCCGACTCGCTCGTGGGCCGCGCCTACCGCGTCCGCGGGAACCTCTCGGTCGACGACTACGGCGCCACCCTCGACGCGGCCGAGTTCGAGCTCGCGGACGACGACCCGGCCGCACACGCCCGCGCCGCGCTGGCGGAGGTGGGCGAATGAGCGACGACGGGCCGGGCGCCCGCGAGGTCGCCTATCGGGTGTTCGCCGCCGAGTTCGACGACGCCTCGCTGTCGTACTCGGAGAGCGACGAGGAGCGCGCGCCGAACTACGTCGTCACCCCGACCGGCGCGCGGGTGAACCGCCTGTTCACCGCGGGCGTGCTCACGGAGGTCGAGCGCGTGAACGACGAGACGCGCCGCGGCCGCGTCGTCGACCCCTCCGGCGCGTTCGTCACCTACGCGGGCCAGTACCAGCCGGAGGCGCAGACCTTCCTGGAGCGCGCCGAGCCGCCGGCGTTCGTCGCGCTCACGGGCAAGGCCCGCACCTTCGAGCCCGAGGACTCCGACCGCGTGTTCACCTCAGTCCGCCCGGAGAGCCTCAACGAGGTCGACGCCGACACCCGGGACCGCTGGGTGGTCTCCGCGGCCGAGGCCACGCTCGACCGCCTCGCGGTGTTCGCGACGGCGTTCGACTCCGACCTGCGCGGCGACGACCTCCGCGCGGCGCTGGAGGCGGGCGGCGCCCCCGCCCCGCTGGCCGCCGGGATCCCGAAGGCGCTCGACCACTACGGCACCACCGCGGCCTACGCCGAGGCGGTCCGCCGGCTGGCGGTCGACGCGCTGGAGATGATCGCGGGCGACCGCGACGAGGTCCGGCCCCTCGAACTCGCGCCCGACGAGGGAGAGCCGACGACGATCGGCCCGCTCCCGGAGACCGACGTGACGGTCGACGCGTCGGCGGCGACGGCCGCGGGCGACGCCGCCGACGACGGGGAACCGACCGCCGAGTCGACCCCGCCCGCCGGCGAGGGCGACGCCGAGGCTGCCGATTCCCAGTCGATCGGCGAATCGGCGTCCGACGACCCCGACGAGACCTCGACGGCCGAAGCGTCCGAGCCGGCGTCGGCCTCGGCCGCCGAGTCCGAATCGCTCGGCGACGCCGACGCCACCGCCGAGCCGGCCGACACCGATACATCCGCCGAGCCGGCCGACGCGCTCGACGAGACAACGGCCGGTGAAGCGACCGACTCCGGCGCGACCGCCGACGGCGCGACCGCCGACGGCGCCGCCGACGCGGCGAGCGACGACGGCGGGCTCGGCGACTTCGACGCTGGCGGCGACTCGGAGGCGGCGTTCGACGCCGGCGGGGACTCGGACGCGGACCTCGATCCGGACGCGGACCTCGATCCGGACGCGGACGCCGACGACATGTACCAGCTCGACGACGAGGAGCGCGAGGAGATCGAGTCCGAGTTCGGCACCGACTTCGCGACCGGGACCGAGGTCGACGAGCCGGGCGAGGCCGATATCGACGTGCCCGACCCAGAGGGGCTCGCCGAGGGGGCCGAGGACTCCGCCGCGGCCGCGGACGAGCCGGTCGGATCCGAGAGCGACGAAGCCGCCGCAGCCGAGGAACCCGCGACCGACGACGCGGAGCCGGGCGCCGGCGGGGACGCGGACGAGGCCGGCGACGCCGACGACGTGGACCTCGAGGCCGCGGCGGTCGCGGCGATGGACGACCTCGACGACGGCGACGGTGCGCCCCGTGAGGCGGTCGTCGAGCGCGTCGCCGACGAGTACGGCGTCGAGCCCGGCGCGGTCGAGGACGCCGTCCAGGACGCGCTGATGAGCGGCCAGTGTTACGAGCCGGGCGACGGGCTGCTCAAGCCGATCTGATGGGCGACGCGCCAGCGGTCGAGCCGGTCGTCGGCGAGCCGGCGGCCCTGGCCGACCTCGGCGCGGAGCGCGCGCTGCTCGTCGCCGACGTCCACGCCGGCATCGAGGTCGGCCTGCGCTACGAGCGCGGCGTCGAACTGGACTCCCGCGCCGACGAGCGGCGCGAGCGCCTCGTCGACCTGATCGTCGAGACCGACGCCGACCGGCTCGTCGTCCTCGGCGACCTCGCGCACCGGATCGGGGCGCCCGACGGCGACGAGCGCCAGGAGCTGGCAACGCTGATATCCGCCGTTACCGACCGCGTCCCGATGACGCTCGTCGAGGGGAACCACGACGCGGGGGTCGCGGCGGCGTTCGCGGACGACCTCGACGCCATCGGTCCCGAGGGGGGAATGCTCGGCGAGGCCGGAGGCCCGATGTCCGACGTCGCCGTCTGTCACGGCCACACCTGGCCCGATCCCGCGCTCCTCGACGCCGACGTGGTCTGTACCGGCCACGAGCACCCCCAGGTCCGGCTGGAGGACGCGGTCGGCGGCTCGCGCGTCGAGCGCGCGTGGCTCCGCGGGGAACTCGACCCCGCGGCGTTCACCGAGGCGGGCGAGGGGGCCGACCCCGGCGAGGACGCCCGCGACGCCGCTCCGCCCGAGCTCGTCGTCTTCCCCGCGTTCAACGAGCGATCGGGCGGGACGTGGGTGAACGTCGAGGGGCAGTCGTTCCTCGCGCCGTACCTCCCGGCGGCGCTGCCGACCGCGGACGCGTACCTGCTTGACGGGACCCGACTCGGCGACTACCGACGGGTCTGAGCGCCGCGGGCCGGCCCCCTCGGCGCGCCGTCGCGGGCGAGGGCCGTTTTCCACGCGAGCGGGAGCGTTTTGCCTCGCGACGCGCGATCCGTTTCCATGGTCACCGACCGCTCCCCGAGCGAGATCGACGAGCCGGGATGGCACTGGCTCCGCGTCAAACACGTCACCGGATTCCCGCGACAGGCCCGCGACGGCTACTTCCCGAAACACGGCGTGACGCGGCCGGCGGCGACGACCGAGGCGAATCTGCCGGAGGTCGACCGAGAGCGAGAGGGATCGCTCCCGGCCGACCCCGAGACCGTCCGCGACGTCGACCGGCTCGCGCTGGAGACGACGTACCTGAGCGGGAAGTGGCTCGTCGAGCGCCCCGCCGAAACGGTCGACGGGCTCTGGGAAGCGGTCGTCGACGACGTCGAAGCCGGGCGGTTCTGGGACGCGAAGGTCACGACCCGCGCCGGCCGCGAGGCGTTCGGCGAGACGGCCCACGCCGTGCTGGTGTTCACGCCGAACTACTTCGACCGGGCGGACGTCGACCGGGTGCGACGCCGACTCGGAGAGGTTCACGGGGCGACCGAGGAGATCCGGTACCGACCCGACGTGTACACGCTCGACGGGGTCCACGAGGAGCGGCTCGGTCCGCTCGCCGACTCCGGCGCGGCGCGGTTCCGGGCCTGAATCCCGAGCCGCAGGGAGCGGTCGGACTACTCGACCGGGCGGAACCGGAAGCCGTCCCACGCCTGGCTCTCCGGCTCGCGGATGCCGGCGCCCGGTTCGCGCAGTTCGTCGGCGTAGACGGGCTCGATGCGGTCGCCGATCTCGACGTCGAACTGCTCGCCGCCGTCGCCCTCGTCTCCGTCGCTTCCACGACCTGCCTCGCCGCGCTCGGCGATCTGCCCGAGCGCGCGGACCGGCGGGCCGTCGTACTCGTCACCCATCTCGAACTCGACGATGGCGAGGGTGTTCGGCTCGCGGACGCCCGGCGGCGTCGCGGTCGAGGTCGTCCACGTGACGACGCGCCCCTCGTACTCGCGGAGGTCGACGGTCCCGACGCGCTCGGCGCCGTTCGGGCTCACGGTGTGAGGCGGGTAGGTGACCGTCCCGTCCGCGTACTCCGCCGCCTCGAACGTCGGTTCGTCGCCGCCGGACTCCTCGCCGTCGCTTTCGGCCGCGTCGTTGTCGCTCATTGGCTGCCCTCCAAGACGGTGGTGGTCACGCAGTTCCCGAACCCGCCGACGTTACAGGCGAGCCCCGTGTCGGCCTCCACCTGTCGCGGGCCGGCGTTCCCGGTGACCTGCTGGTAAATCTCGTACACCTGTGCGACGCCGCTGGCCCCGAGCGGGTGGCCCTTCGACTTGAGCCCGCCCGAGGTGTTGATCGGGAGCTCGCCGTCGCGGTCGGTGACGCCCTCCTCGACCGCCTTCCACCCCTCGCCCTTCTCGAAGAAGCCGAGGTCCTCGCTCTGGAGGAACTCGAGGATGGTGAACATGTCGTGGAGCTCGGCCACGTCGACGTCGTCCGGGGAGATCCCGGCCGTCTCGTAGGCGATCTCCGAGGAGTCGACGACGCCGCCCATCGTCGTCGGATCGGCGCGTTCGTGGACGACGTGCGTGTCAGTCGCGCCGCCGATCCCGCTGATTACGGCGTAGTTGCCGCCGGGGGCGTACTCCTCGGCAACGGACTCTGGGCAGAACACGAGCGCCGCGGAGCCGTCCGTGATCGGGCAGAAGTCGTACAGCCGGAGGGGGTCCGCGACGACCGGCGAGTCGAGGACCGTGTCGAGGTCCACCTCTTTCTGAAACTGCGCGTGGGGGTTGTCCACGCCGTTCCGGTGGTTCTTCACCGCGACCTTCCCGAGGCTCTCGCGGGGCGCGTCGTACTCGTCGAGGTACAGCCGCGCGGTGAGCCCCGCGAACGAGGGGAGCGTGACGCCGTGTTTGTACTCGGCCGGGTGCGTGAGCGACGCGATCACGTCGGTCGCCTCCGACGTCGTCCGGTGGGTCATCTTCTCGCCGCCGACGAGCATGGTGAGGTCGCTCGCGCCCGAGGCGACCGACTGCCACGCGGCGTACACGCCCGCGCCCCCGGACGAGGAGGTCTGGTCGATCCGCGCGGTGTAGGCCGGCTGGGCCGCCAGGTCGTGGGCGAGGGCGTTCGGGACGCCGGTCTGGCCCTCGAACTCGCCGCTGGCCATGTTCGAGACGTACAGGTGCTCGAGGTCGTCGCCGTCGACGCCGGCGTCGTCGAGCGCGGCCGCGCCCGCCTCCGCCAGCAGCTCGCGCACCCAGGCGTCGCGCTGCCCGAACCGGGTCATCGACGCGCCGACGATCGCTACGCGTTCCATACGCCCGGGTCGACCGCGGTCGCCTAAAACGTACCTCTCCGCGGTCGGCCGGGACGGCCCCTCGTCCCGGTTCAGTCGGCCGCGGTCGGGGCGTCGTCGCCGGTCGCGACGGGAGCCTCGCCGCCCACTGCGGGACCGTCGCCTTTGGCCGCCGCCCGCGAGTCCGTCACGTCCATGAACGCCTGCCGCCGGGCGTAGAAGAAGTAGACGTACGGCACCTTCGCCAACACGTCGAGGAAGGCGTACGTCAGCGCGGCGCCCACCGCCCCGGTGAACCCGATACCCGCCGGGCCCATCAGCCAGACGAACGGGTAGGCGAGCCACAGCAGCCCGACGTGGTTCTTCAGTAGGCTGAACAGCCCCCGTTGCATCGGGTCGTCGGGGATACCTCCCGGGAAGATCACGTACAGGTACGCGAACAGCGAGACGTGGAACAGCGCGGAGACGCCGAACAACGCCCACTTGAGCGTCCCGCCGCTCACGACCGCGGCGGCACCGAACACGATCATCAGCGCGTCCGCGATCATCACGCCGGCGATGGCGCGACGCGACGCGCCGGCGGTGTACCCGATGAATCCGACCAGGAGCGGCGTGGTGACGACCCAGTCGACGTAGCGAAGGCCGACGAGTTCGGCCCCGTTGACCGTGACCGTCCCGATCCCGAGCGCCATCCCGACGTAACTGAGTCCGGCGAACCCGGGGATAACGGCCAGCGCGGCCAGCCGCGTGCGCGCCCTCGACCCCTCCAGCTTCGCGTACAGCGCCGCGGTGATCCCGACTCCGATGAGGAAGGCGACCGCCGCCAGCCAGTACGCACTGGTGACGGCACCGGTCATCGCGCACCCCCGTCGGTCGTCGCCCGCGAGTGCGCCGTCCCGGACTCGGCGGCCGGGCCGCCTGAGGCGGCCTCGCCCTCCTCGACGGTGAACGCGGCGACCCGGTCTTGAAGCGTCGTCACGGCGTCGGTCTGGAACGCCCGCAGCGAGTCGGACACGTCCTCGACGACCGACTGTCCCTCCTGGATCTCCGTCGCGGCCTGTTCCGCCGTCTCCGCGGTCTCCGTGCTGATATCCGTGATATCGTCGACGGAGTCGGCGGTGTCCTGTACCGTGTCCGCCTGGTCCGCGGTCGTCCGGCGGATCTCGGTGAGCGACCCGCTGATCTCGTCGACGGAGTCGGCGATCGACTCGATGTCGGAGAGCGTCGACTCCACGGTGTCGGTCCCGGTCTGGACGCGCTCCTGCGTCGAGCGGATCGACACCGTCACCTCCTCGGTCTGGTCCGCGATGTCGTCTATCATCTGGTCGATCTCGTTCGCGCGGGACTGCGTCTCCTCGGCGAGCCCCTTCACCTCCTCTGCGACCACGCTGAACCCGTCGCCGGAGCCGTCCGCCCGGGCCGCCTCGATCGAGGCGTTCAGCGCGAGCATGTTGGTCTGTTCCGCGATCTCGCCGATGATGTCGACGATCTCGGTGATCTCTTCCATTCCGTCTTGGAGCTGCTCGACGCGGTCGACGGCGCGCTCAGCCTCCGACTCGACCTCGGCCATCTCGTCTAGGGCGCTCTGCGAGGAGCTGCGGGCGTCGTCGCTGGTCGCCGCCACCGCCTCGCTCCGGTCCGAGAGGTCGTCGACGGTCGCCGCGATCTCCTCGGCGGACGCGCTGATGTTCTCGACGTCGGCGGCGATCGACTCCAGCTCCGCGCGCTGGTCGCTCGCCTGCCCGCGAATCGTCGTGGCGCTCTCCGTTGCGTCCGCGACGCGCCGCTCGACCTCGCCGCTCATCTCCGCCATCTCGCCCGCGTCCGCCTCGATCCGGTCGGCCATCTCCCGCACCGTCTCGACCGTCCCCTGGAGGTCGTCCATCATCCGGTTGAACGACTCCCCGACGGTCGCGAGGCTCTCGTCGCTCTCGTCGACGTCGACGCGGCGCGTGAGGTCGCCGGTCGCGGCCTCCTCCATCACCTCGGCGTACCGCTCCGCGGTCCGCCGGTACTGGTCCGCCATCTCCGTCGCTTCGGCCCGCGCGTCCTCCAGCTCGCCTTGCGTCCGTTCCATCTCCGCCAGTCGGTCCTTCAGCGAGACCCGCATCTCCTCGATCGACCCGGCCAGCTCACCGAACTCGTCGGTCCGGGTGGACCGGACCTCGCGGTCGATGTCGCCGTCGGCGACGCGCCGCGTCTGCGCGCCGATCTCCGTGACGCTGGCGATCGTCTCGGCCGCGTTGATCGACCCCAACGTCAGCAGTCCGGCGACGGCCGCGACGACCGTCGCGTTCGCGTCGTCGGTGACCACCCCGACGGCGACGATGAACGCCCCCGTCGCGACGTACCCGACGCCCAGTTTCGCCCCGTAGCTGTCTTTCACCGCTGCGATCGGCATGTGACCGATCAGGGAAACCAACGTGTTAAACCGACGCCTCTCCATATCAATCGTGATATTCAGGCGCGTCGCCGGTCCCAAATTCTGGGCACTTTCCGCCGAAGCCCCGATCGTCTCGCTACTCCGCGCGTCGCCCGCCGTGGCCCGGGTAGTCGCGCTCGAACCGCGACCCGATCTCGTCGCGGTCGAGCCGGATCACCACCGGCCGCCCGTGCGGGCAGGCGTAGGGGTTCTCGCAGTCGTCGAGCCGGTCGAGCAGGTCGACGACCCGCCCCTCGGTCAGCGAGGTGTTCCCGGTGACGGAGGGGTAACACGCGAGGTCGGCGAGCAGTTCGTCGACGACGTCCGCGACCGGCTCGTCGCCCGCGGCGGCGTCGTCGACCAGCGCGGAGAGGACGTCGCGCAGGAGGTCGGGGTCGAGCGCGGCGTCGAAGACGGCGGGGACCGCCGTCACCGCGACCTCGCGCTCGCCCGCGCGTTCGGCCCGGAACCCGATCGCGGCGAGGTCGTCGACGAACTCCTCGAACAGCGCCGCCTCGCGCGCGGTCAGCTCGATGCGGACCGGCTCCGCGAGCGCCTGCGCGTCCGCGCCGTCCGCGAAGGTCGCCGTCAGCCGCTCGTAGTTCACCCGCTCGTCGGCCGCGTGCTGGTCGATCAGCACGAGTCCGTCGGGCGCCTCGGCGACGACGTACGTCCCGTGGAGCTGTCCCAGCACCCGCAGCGAGGGCAGCGAGTCGAACTCGCGCTCGCGCTCGGTCGCCTCGCCGTCGAGGGTCCGCTGTCGCGCGGCGGATCGGGGTCGGGCATCCGACCGCCGCGCGTCCTCGCCGGTCGACACTTCCCTGCCGCCCGCCATTCCGTCGCGGTCAGGTCCGTCGCCGTCCGGTCCGTCACCGAGCGACGGGGAACCGTTCGAGTCCTCGACGCCCGAGGCGTCGGCGTCGCGGTCGACCGCGTCGCTCAGGGCCTCGGCGTCGTCGGCCTCGCCCCGGGCGCCGATGTCGGTCGGTCCCTCCGGGTCGCGCTCCGTCGCGTCTTCCTGCCAACTCCGCGGAGAGGGGCGGTCGCCGCTCGCGTCGTCGCTCGCGCCCCCGTCCAGCCCGTCGACCGCCCACGCCGCGTCGTCGTCGGGGTCCAGCTCGGTCGGCGTCGCGGAGTCGACGGCGTCGGACTCGGACGCGTCGGTGTCGGCTTCGCTTCGGGGGCTATCGCCGTCGTCACCCGAATCGGGTCGCGAGCCGGGACCCGCGGACTCTGTCGACTGCGCGGATTCGGTCGACCGCGGAGACCCGCGCCCCTCGCGCGCGGCGCGCTCGTGGTCGGTGTCCGCGCCCCCGACCGCCTCGTCGGCCGGCGTCTCGGGATCGACGGCGGTCTCGTCCGGCGCCGACTGCCCGCGGGGCGCGGTCGACCGGACCAGGCCGTGGTCGAGCAGGGCCTCCTCGACGGCCGCCTCGACCGCCGACCGGACCGCCGACTCCTCGTCGAACCGCACCTCCAGCTTGCGCGGGTGGACGTTCACGTCGACGTCGCCTGACGGGACCTCGACGAAGAGGACGGCGAACGGGTAGCGGTCGGGGGCCAACTGGCCGCCGTAGGCGTCGAGGGTCGCCTCGCGGAGCGCGCTCGCGGTGACGTACCGGCCGTTGACGTACGTCGAGAGGTAGTCGCGGGTCGAGCGAGCCGTCTCCGGGTGTGAGACGAGCCCCGTCACGCGCTGGACCGGGGCGTCGTCTCCCGTCCCGTCCTCGTCCCTGTTGTCCCCGCCGTCGGGCGTCCACTCGACGTCGATCATCGACTCGGCCACCTCGCGGCCGTAGACGGCGAGGACGGCCGAGCGGAGGTCGCCGTTCCCCTCGGTCGCGAACGTCTCGCGGCCGTCGTGTTCCAGTGAGACCGCGACGTCGGGGTTCGCAAGCGCGTAGCCGGTCACGACCGTGTTCACGTGGTCGAACTCGGTGGCGGTCCGCTTGAGGAACTTCTCGCGGGCGGGCGTGTTGAAAAAGAGGTCGTCGACCTCCACGGTCGTCCCCGCGGGACAGCCGGCGGGGCGCACCTCGCCCACCTCACCGCCCTCGACGGTGATCTCCGCGCCCGCCTCGGCGCCCGGGGGGCGCGAACGCACCGTCAGTCGCGAGACCGCGCCGACCGTGTACAGCGCCTCGCCGCGGAAGCCGAGCGTGGCGACGCCGCGGTCGAGGTCTTCGATGTCGCCGATCTTCGAGGTGGCGTGTTCCGCGACGGCCGCCTCCAGCTGGTCCGCGGGGATGCCGACGCCGTCGTCGCGGACGCGGATCCCCTCGGTGCCGCCCGACTCGACCGACACCGCCACGCGGCTCGCGCCCGCGTCGAGGCTGTTCTCGACCAGCTCCTTCACGACGCTCGCGGGCCGCTCGACGACCTCGCCGGCCGCGATCCGCTGGACGGTCCGCTCGTCCAACCGCTCGATGTCTGGCGGCTCCATGTTACCGTCCGTCCGACGAGCGCGCACTTCAAGCCGTTGTCGCCCGCGGCGACGCGAGACGGACTGAAGCCCGGCGAGCATGCCCTTTATAAACAAATGCGGTGGCGCGTGCCTGCGAGCGGCCGACAGGCCGCGAGCAGCCCGCGCGAGGGAGTCGGGCGCGCCGAGGGCGACCGGAGGGAGCCCGACGGACGCGCCCGACGAGGCTGGGGAGGCGAGAGGTGCCGTGCTGTGCGGGGCGGGACTCAAAGGGGCGGCCGCGAGGACGAAGCACGGCGACGTAAGCACCGCAGCGAAGGAGCGGTAGCGACTGAGCGAGGAGCGCAGCGAGCCGCGCGAGTCCTCGCGGCTGGGGCTTTGGAGTTGTTCACCGCCGTTCAGCGGTCAGTTATTTATAAGCGAGCGACAGGGGTTTCGGAGGTGTTCGCCGTCGATCCGGTATCAACCATTTATAAACAAGCGGCTTGGGCAGTGGAAGGGGCCACCGCAGCGTCAGCAGTTTTCAAGCAGATATACTGGGTTCTGATAGCGTTCGATCTCGGCACGGGGAGAAAGTACGAACGATCGGTTCACACGCCGGCGCCCTATCCGAAAATCGACCGTATCTAAGCGATCGCGGCCGCGATCTCCTCGTCGGTGAGGAACACGTCCTCGCCGGTCTCGGCGTCGAACAGGTGGATGTCCTCCTCCGCGAAGGAGACGCCGACCTCGTCGCCGGCTTCCGGCTTCACGTCCGCGGGCGAGCGCGCGAGGAAGTCCTCGGTGACGGTGAGGTGTACGTAGTTGTCGGAGCCGATCGGTTCGACGACCTCCACCGTTGAGCGCAGGTTCCCCTCGCCGTTCGGCGACTCGTCGAGGACGATGTTCTCCGGCCGGATACCCAGCGTGTACCGGCCGTTCCGGAGGTCGTTGCCCCGGACGTACTCCGGCGAGAGGCTGAGTTCGAACCCGGCGTCCTCGTTCCGAATCGTCGCCGTCGTCCCGTCCGTCTCCACGTCGACGTCGAGGAAGTTCATCGACGGCGAGCCGATGAAGCCGGCGACGAACTCGTTCACAGGGTTCTGGTACACCTCGGTGGGCGCGCCGACCTGCTGGAGCTCCCCGTCGTTGAGGATGGCGAGGCGGTCGCCCATCGTCATCGCCTCCTCCTGGTCGTGGGTGACGTACATCGCGGTGACGCCGAACTCCTTCTGGAGCTTCTGGATCTCCGCGCGCATCTCGGTGCGGAGCTTCGCGTCGAGGTTCGAGAGCGGCTCGTCGAAGAGGAACACCTCGGGCTCGCGCGCGATGGCCCGGCCGAGCGCGACGCGCTGCTTCTGCCCGCCGGAGAGCTCGTCCGGCTTGTCGTCGAGGAGGTCCTCGATACCCATCATCTCCGCCATCTCGCGGACGCGCTCGTGGCGCTCCTCCGTCGTCATGTCGGTGCTCATCTTGAGCCCGAACGCCATGTTCTGCCGGACCGTCTTGTGCGGGTATAACGCGTAGTTCTGGAACACCATCGCGACCGGGCGCTCCTTCGCGTGGACCTCGGTGACGTCCTCGTCGTCGAAGCTGACGGTGCCCGACGTGGGCTCCTCGAGACCCGCGACCATCCGGAGCGTGGTCGTCTTCCCGCAGCCCGAGGGCCCGACCACCGTCACGAACTCCCCGTCGTCGATCTCCAAGTCGAGGTCGTCGACCGCGACGATGGTTCCCCGGTCGAACTCCTTCCGGAGCGTATCGAGCGTGACGCGTGCCATTTTCCTGAAGACCGGCCCGACGGCATATGAGTTCTTTGCTGTTTTTCTGATATATGGTGAATAATCTCTTCTCAAATATTCGACGCGCGTCGTCGCCGCTCGATCGGACCGTTGGCGAGGCCGCTCGCCGGCCGGAGCGATCGCCGTCGAATCAATTCGGATCGATGATTGATCCGGGTCGACCCGGATCAATCCGGATCGATCGGGACGTATCCCAAACACTAAATATATGAAAATATAATTCATCATTTGTTCTAGTCACATGAACGAGAAACGTAGAACGCTGCTCAAGGCGATGGGGGGATCGACTGCGCTCGCGGGGCTCGCGGGCTGTATCAGCACCGGTGGCTCCGGCGGGGACGGTTCCGACGGCTCCGACGGCGGCGACGCCGGGGGCACCGCGACGCTGTGGACCGACCTCTCCGACGGCGAGGACGAGGCCATGTCCGCGTACATCGACGAGTACGAGTCCGAGAGCGGGGACACGATCGACAAGAACGAGCCCGGCGGCGAGCTCGACCAGCAGCTCGAGACCGCCATCCCGTCCGGCGAGGGCCCCGACTCGTGGATCTGGGCGCACGACTGGATCGGTCGGTTCGCGGTCCGCGAGGAGCCGCCGTTCCTCTACGACGCGAGCGACGACGTCGACGCCTCGCTCGACGTGTTCACCGAGACCGCACAGGAGGCGGTCCAGTTCGACGGCGCGCTCCACGGGCTCCCGTTCGCGTCGGAGACGGTCGCGCTGTTCTACAACGAGGACATGGTCGACGAGCCGCCGGAGACGCTCGACGACATGATCTCGACCATGGACGAGTTCCACAATCCGGAGAACGGGGAGTACGGCCTCTCGTACCCCGTGACGAACCCGTACTTCGTCAGCGGGTTCATCCAGGCGTACGGCGGCGACATCTTCGACACCGAGAGCCTCGAGAACGACCTCGACAGCGAGGCGTGTAAGCGGGGCATGGACGCGCTCGAACGGGTGTCCGACTACGTGCCGGCCGACCCCGGCTACGAGTCGCAGATCGTCGCGTTCGCCGACGGCGCCGCGCCGTTCGCGATCAACGGCCCGTGGGAGATCGCGAACCTGAGCGAGGAGATCGAGAACCTCGGCGTCACCACGCTCCCGACCATCGACGGCAACAACCCGCGGACGTACTCGGGCATCCAGACGTTCTACTTCAGCGCGATGCTGTCGGACGCCGACCAGTCGACGGTCGACGCCGCGACGGGGCTCGCAGAGTGGTACACCACCAACGAGGAGATCATCCAGACCAACGCCGAGGAGCAGGGGTACATCCCGGTGCTCTCCTCGGTCGTCGAGGAGGGCGACCTCTCCGAGGACGTCCGGGCGTTCGCCCAGCAGGTCGACCACGGCGTCCCCATCCCGACTCACCCGAACATGAACGCCGTCTGGACGCCGCTGACCGAGGCGCTGACCCGCGTCTTCAACGGCAACCAGGAGAGCGGCCCGGCCCTCGACCAGGCGGCCTCGGAGATCCGGGAGAACCAGTAGGCGACACCCGCTCTACCCACCATGGCCTCCTCACAACTCGACGTCGGCGGCGGCGGGCTCTCGCGGCTCCGGTCGGCGCTGCCGTTCTCCGGCCGCGACTGGGGACTGCTGCTCGTCATCCCCGGCGTGATCCTCTTCTCCAGCTTCATGCTGTACCCGATCGTCTACCTGTTCTACATCTCGCTGACCGACGCGACGTTCGCCGGCTCGGTGATCGGCGGCGGCGCCGAGCCGATCGGGCTGGCGAACTACGCGCAGCTGCTCCGGGACCCGCAGTTCTGGTCGTCGATGTCGACGACCTGGTTGTTCGTCGCCGTCTCGCTCGTGGTCAAGGTGTTCGTCGCCGTCGGCATCGCGCTGCTTCTGAACCACGCGCGGGTCGTCGGGAAACGCTACATGCGCGCCGCGGTGATCGTCCCGCTGGGGTTCCCCGGCATCTTCACGATCACCGTCTGGCGCGGGATGTTCAGCGACGCCCGGTTCGGCGTGTTCAACACGGTTCTGGGCCGGTACAACGAGTTTATGTCGGCGCTGTCGGCGCCGCAGGTCCTCCTTTTCGACGTGCCGATCGGCTTCCTCAGCGGCCGCTGGGAGGCGTTCTTCGCGTACGTCACGACCGAGGTGTGGCTGGCGTACCCGTTCATGGTGATCATCATCGTGAGCGCGCTCCAGGACGTGCCCGAGTCGCTCCACGAGGCCGCGATGGTCGACGGCGCCGGGTGGCTCCAGCGGTTCCGGACGGTGACGCTGCCCGCGATCAAGGGGCCGGTGCTGTTCGCCTCCATCCTCACCGCGGCGACGTCGTTCCAGCAGTTCCTGATCCCGTGGGTGTTCAACCGGGGCGGCCCGGCCAGACAGAACGAGCTGATCATCGTGTACGGCTACCGCGAGGCGATCAGCTTCAACGAGTTCGGGCTCTCCGCGGCGATCCTCATCGTCGCCATCGCGTTCGTCGGGCTGTTCATGCTCGTCGCCGTGCGCTACGGCGGCCTCGCCGAGGGGGTGGGTGAGCAATGAGCGCGATCCGCTCGTTCGCGGCGCTCGTCGCCGCCAAGCTGGTCGCGTTCGCGACCGCCCCCAAGCGGTTCGTCGTCACGGTCCAGCGGGCGATCTACGACCTCCGCACCGGGAAGCGCACCCCATGGGACGTCGCGAAGAGCGT
>NZ_SGTU01000268.1:0-565 GCF_005435195.1 Halorubrum sp. SP3
GACCGGTACCGGTCGAACAGCTCGCCGATCTTGCGGCGGCGAGCGTCGTTTAACCACCGCGTCCCGTCGGCGTTCTGGGTCGCCATCAGGCGCCACCCCCGGCCTGGACGCGCGGGTCCAAGACCGCGTACAGGAGGTCGACCACGAGGTTACTGAGCATGAACACCGTCGCGATCGTCAACACCGACCCTTGGATGAGCGTGGTGTCGCGGTTCAACAGCGCTTGGAACGCGAGTCGCCCCAGTCCGGGATACGCAAACACCTGCTCGATGATGACGATCCCGCTGAACAGGAAGCCGATCTGGAGCCCGATCACGGTTAACACGGGAAGGAACGCGTTCCGAAGCGCGTGGCGGTAGACGATGTCGCGGTCTGGAATCCCCTTCGACTGCGCGAGCTTGACGTACCCCGACTTGAGCTCCTCGATAAGCGACGAACGCGTCATCCGGGTGAGGTGCGCCATGAGCGCGAAGCCGAGCGAGAGCGCCGGCAATAGCACGTGCTTCACGCCGGCGATCGGGTCGACCGCCGGGTTCACGTATCCCGATGGTGGTAAGATCGCGAA
>NZ_SGTU01000269.1:0-565 GCF_005435195.1 Halorubrum sp. SP3
GAAGACGATCGCCGGGATCGTCGCGAGGATGATGATCTCGCGGAACGGCGTCGCGGTGTACTGGACCATGAGGAACGCCGCAGCCCCCATCACCGGGGGCAGGATCTGGCCGCCGGAGGACGCCGACGACTCGACCGCCCCGGAGAACTCGGGCGAGTAGCCCGACTTCTTCATCAGCGGGATGGTGAACGCGCCCGTCGTGACCGTGTTCGCGATCGACGAGCCCGAGATGGTGCCCATGAAGCCGCTGGCGAGGATGCTCGACTTCGCCGGGCCGCCCTTCCGGTGGCCGGTGGCGGCGTACGCGAGGTCGATGAACCACTGGCCCGCGCCGCTCATCTCGAGGAACGAGCCGAACAGGATGAAGATGTAGATGAAGCTGACGGAGACCGTCACCGGGATCCCGAACACCCCGTTTTCGGTGTTGTACCACAGGTTCTGGATGATGTCGGGCCAGGTGAACTGGGGGATCGCGAGGAGCCCGACGAACGGCGTGTTACCGCTGATGAGGTACCCCCAGCGGGCGTACACGATGAAGCTGGGGACGATGATCATGAGCGGCAGC
>NZ_SGTU01000270.1:0-564 GCF_005435195.1 Halorubrum sp. SP3
CTGGAAGGCGAACCGGTCTGTACGGGCTGCGCGGTGACGGAACGGTTCGCATTGAAGACGAAGTACTTCTACGACGAGGAGAATCTCGAGGCCTTCCGTGAGGAGTACGCCGCGATGCTGATCCACGAGAAGGTGATGGAGAATAAGCTCCTCACTGCTGGTGGGGGAGTAGTTACGGCTGTTCTACTACTGCTTGGCATCCTCGCACTTGGAGGTGTAATCTGAGTATCGAGGTGTCGAATTGGTTATCGCTCGGCCCAGGTCCGACGGTATTCAATAAAGTCTCGAGGATGTTGATGATCTCTCGCCCACTCTTTTGTTTCGCCAGGTGAATCACACCGCTCAGCGGTTTCGCAGAGGGTACATTTCGCTGTTATCCGAATCACCATTACAGGATTTTCTGTTTCCGGCGGCTCATCCACGTAATCCATACTGGACCAATCGGACTTATCGATTAAAACGGGTATTGTTCTCTGTTGTCCTGGCAATGGTCTGCTCTGAGCGCAAACACCTCGTTCTGATACGACCCTTTGCTCCCCCTGTCAATTTTATCGAGCAACGACT
>NZ_SGTU01000271.1:0-562 GCF_005435195.1 Halorubrum sp. SP3
GTTCTGGGCCGGCGTCCTCTACTGGGCGCAGACGCAGGCGATCTCGCAGGTGCGGTTCGCGACCGCGTTCGTCGGCGGCATCCTGACCGTGTACGCGCTCAACGAGACGCGGCTCGCCATCTCGGACGGCGACTGGATCGACGGCGCCGTGCTGATCCCCGCGTCGCTCGCGCTGATGACCGCGTCGGCGTTCTTCGCGATCAACTTCCAGGACGTGTACCTCCAGCGGCAGGGGTACGCGCTCGAACACGAGTACATGCTCGCGCGGCTCGTGATCCTCTCGCTGATGTACCTCACGTGGCGCGAGTTCGGCAACGTGTTCCTCGGGCTCGTCTTCGCCGTGTTCGGGTACGCGATGTTCGGGAACCTCGTCCCCGGCGTGTTGGGCCACGCGGGGATGAACCAGGCGACGCTGCTCCAGGCGACGGTCACGGACCTGTACGGGTTCTACGGGAGCCTGACGCAGATCACGGCCTCGTGGATCGCGCCGTTCCTGCTGTACGCCGGGCTGCTGTTCGCGTACGGCGCGTTCGACCTGATCCTGCGCGTCGCCATCGTGGCC
>NZ_SGTU01000272.1:0-562 GCF_005435195.1 Halorubrum sp. SP3
AGCCTGCCACGAGGCAAGTTGAACTACCTCGCGACATCCCTCTGTTCGGGTTACACCTACAAAAACGTAAGGGTAAACAGACTGCTGGTACGATCCAACCACCAGCAAAAAATAATTGTTAGCGAGCGATGCTATGAGAAGTCTACCCACGACGGCGGATCCGTTCCGCGGTCTGTCGTTCTCTTTGAGGGCGACAGATTAGCCGAGGTTTCCTCGGCGTTGTCCGTGTTCTTCTCGTCGTGGAAGTCAGACACGCCTTGTTCTATTGCTGTTCGTTTTTCCTCCTCGTCGGTGAGTCCGTGGTCGTGGATCGCGTCACAGACCATCGAGCGTCCGACCTCGGCGTATTGGTTGGCGATCTCACGGATTGTGAGGCCGCGCTGACAGTACAACTCGTGGAGTCGGTCGCGGTCATCAACCACTCGCTCGGAGGGCTGATACCGCGATGGAACTGATTGGGTACTCATTGTTCGTAGTACGCAGCACGTTGGTTCGCAACAGCCTCGTTGAGATCGTAGAGTACCGCAGCGATAGTACTCTCGGGGTTGAACTGGTCCGTCGT
>NZ_SGTU01000273.1:0-256 GCF_005435195.1 Halorubrum sp. SP3
TCAAGCAATACGCTCGAGGCCCACAAGGAACAAACTTGTACGACCTAGTGTTCAGTGAAGATGAATAAAGAACCCACACCGCTGTCAGCATCAAAGTACAACAAACTGCTTAACACCGCAGAAGAGAAATCAAACCGCCACGGATTCACCGTATACGCCCTCGGCCACACTGGACTGCGCGGCAGTGAGTTCAGTCGCTTGAGTTGTGAATGGCTCGACAGCGGAGAGCGAATGCTCCAAGTCAAGCGACTGAACT
>NZ_SGTU01000273.1:266-557 GCF_005435195.1 Halorubrum sp. SP3
GCTCCAAGTCCCGGAAGATGCAGTTAAAGGCATTAGGTCCCGGGTGAGATCGATTCCGCTGTCCGAAGAAGGGGTCGAACGGTTCGAGGAGTTCTTCGCAACGCGAAGTGAGGTTGGGATCACCCGCTCGACGGTGACGAACCGAGTCAAATCAGTCAGTGAAGACTGTCTTTCCGAGAACATCACCCCTCAAGCACTTCGATCGACATTCACAACGCGCCTGCTTCAGCTCGGGGTTCCACAGTCTGAGATTCGCCAACTTCTGGGGCATACCCCTTCAAAGTTGGATCT
>NZ_SGTU01000274.1:0-556 GCF_005435195.1 Halorubrum sp. SP3
AATGGATATATCCGTCGCCAAGGCAGATCTCAGATGTTTTAAAACCTCATTTGACAAGTCCGATCGGCCATTTGGATGGAGTATCAATAGGCCAGAGTCAAGACGCATAAGAACACTCATCGGATGTTCAAGAGAGTCTCCACTCTTCGCCTCATATCTGTAATCAAAATCGAATTTTATGACTGACTGACCGGAGTACGGATATCTACTGAAGAGCGGTTTTTCCTCAGAGTCTGTTACTTTATTATGGTATATTCGTGGCCCAGAGAGTTCAGCAAGCGCTTCGCGCCAGCGCTTGGTTCGTGGGTTAACTCTCCGGACGCTACTCATTATCTCTTATATCCTATTACTCGCAGCTTGTAGTGGCTTTCGGAACATCTGAGATCATACAAGCTCATAGATTCCAAGCAGAATGTGGTTCATCTCTTAATTCAGCCATTCGTTTCCTCAGCTCCTCTGAGATCTTGTCGATTGATGCGCCTTGATGATCTAATACTGTATACAAGTCGTCAAAGAACTTATATTCCGGATACTTTTTAGTTTTTGTGAGTCCATC
>NZ_SGTU01000275.1:0-555 GCF_005435195.1 Halorubrum sp. SP3
GGGTAACACCGGCACCGGCGTCTTCCAGGCCGCCCAGGAACAGGGGAAGTTCGCGATCGGCGTCGACCGCGACCAGTCGGTCACGCGCCCGGACTACGCCGACGTCATCCTCGGCAGCATGGTCAAGCGCGTCGACACCGCGGTCTACAACGCGATCGAAGCGACCGTCGACGAGGAGTTCCCCGGCGGCTCGAACGTCGCCCTCGGGCTCGGCAACGACGGCGTCGCGCTCGTCTACGGCGACCAGCTCGGCTCCGAGATCCCCGACGACGTCACCGAGGAGGTCGCGACCGCCCGCGAGAACATCATCGCCGGCGACATCGACGTCCCCTCGTCGCCCGCGCGCCGCCGCACCGGATGTTGTCGGCGCCCCGACCGATCGGCGCGCCGCGGGCACCGAATCATATCCAAACATATTCAATCACGGTTGAACCAGAGGGTAGTAGACCAATGGCCACAGCCGTCCACCTCGACGGGATAACCAAGCGGTTCCCCGGCGTCGTCGCGAACGACGACGTCGACCTCGAGGTCGAACGCGGCACCGTCCACGCCCTT
>NZ_SGTU01000276.1:0-552 GCF_005435195.1 Halorubrum sp. SP3
TCCTCATCTCGACGGCGCACACGCTCGGGGCAGGAGCGGCACTTGACTGGAGCTTCATCGTCGCTGTGGGCGGGCTGGCCGGACTGGCCGTCGGCATTCCGATCGGCGATGGCTACGCGAAGCTACGACGCCAAAGGGTGGTCGAGAGGCTACAAAAGGACCAATTACGGCGGAACTCGCGACGTATGAGGATCCTCTACCGCGTCGCGCGGCACAACATTCGGACGGAGGCCAACATCATGCTCGGGTACACGGACCTCATCGCGGGGACCGCCCATGGTCCTACCCAGGAGTACGCCGACACCTTACGCGAACACGCGTCCCGACTCGAAAGGATATCGAAGAACGTGCGTCGGCTTCGCCGCATCTGGGAAACGTCTGAGGAGGCCGTCGAAACGTCGATCCAATCGCTTACCGAACGAGCGCTGTCCAAGAACCAGTACCGAGAGTCCGAGCGTCTCACGCTGGCGCTGGACGACGACGCGATAGTCGCTTCCCCCCCGTTCGCCCACTGGGCACTCGAAGAAGCCGTCGACAACGCCCTGACGCACA
>NZ_SGTU01000277.1:0-552 GCF_005435195.1 Halorubrum sp. SP3
GGTATCGAGATATTTTGAAATCGTAGCTATGTGTCTGGAGGCTCCGCAAATCTATCCAATTTACGTAGGTTGCTGGACTTAACCTCTGTATTCAGCAGACAGTTCCTCTCAGCATCAGAAGATCTCAACGGAGCCGGTGATCTAAAATAGAACCTGGGGGAGGGGGGTGCGTCCAACAAGACGGGAAGGGTGGAAGCCACCTACGCAACGAGTTCGTTACACCGGTAGAAGCAGCGATCAGTTGGAGCCGAGAGCGGAAAGACGCGGTTCGAACTCCTCCTGGAATGCGTCCATCGCATCCACCCCCCATTCGACCAAGTGATTTCGCTGGTCTGCGGTGAGATCGGTGATGGTCCTATCAATATCTTCAGGCTGCTTGATCCGGGATGCTTGTTTCTCAGGTAGACGTTCCCACTCCAACTCGACGCCTAAATTGCTCTCAATATCCGTTCGGTCGCGTTTCAGCGCCTCGAATATCTCCTCGTTGCGTTCCTTATCCGACGTGGAGATGTAGAGCTCGACGGAGAACTCCGGCCCCTGATGGAACACCCA
>NZ_SGTU01000027.1:0-17839 GCF_005435195.1 Halorubrum sp. SP3
AACCACTGTGTGAGCCGCTGTAACCGTGACTCAGCATCTATTCAACACAGCAGAATGGGGAGGAAGTGAGTTATCCTCAACATTTTGAATAGAAACATACGGGCCGTTCGGTGCTTCAATTGCCTGTAGTTCTTCCCACGAGTACGTTTGACCCGATGGGTTAAATTCTATATCGGCCTGCTTAGCCCTGATTACAGCGGATCTATCCCCTTCATTAGCAAGGGTGACTACACTGGAAAATCGACTTTTTGAACGGGTGTTGCTGTAAGAGTCTCTGGAGTTTGATGCCCGAACTGAAACATCAGATTGTTTCGTTTTGAGGTGGCTCTGGTAGAAATCAGCCCCGACAATCAGCAATGTAACCGAGGAGACGACCATGCTACCGACAATAGCCCACTCAACGAAGGTAAGATCCGGAAGCATCTGTTGATATATCACTCTCACCGGCATAGAATTAGCCTGTTGGTGTACAGAAAACCGGGGTTATCTGAACACCTACATTAGAACTAAGTTTAGGCCTATACACAGGCCTATACAGAGATGACGAAAACGAGAGTCAGTCAGGGGGCGAACGGGCAGTACAAAGTGACGGTGCCGAAGGGACTCGCGGAGGCGATGGAGCTCGATGGGAAACGGCTTGAGTGGAAGGTCAAATCTGGGAGTTCGTTAGAGGTGACCGTGGTCGATGAGTAGAGCACTCGCGTGGATCCGAAAGTCGAAGGGAGATGATGACGACGTCGGCCTCGAAGAACAGCGGGAGGTCGTTCCTAGTCTCGCCGCCGAGCTGGCCGACGAGGTGGAGAGGCTTGACCTCGGAGTCCACACTGGTTTCTCGACGATGACACGCGACGACGAGGCAGGGCTACTCGACCAGAGCGAGCGTGTCACCGAGCGCGTCGACGAGCTACGGTCTGGTCGATTCGACTACTTGGTCGCACTCGATGATCGCCGAGTTTGCCGTGACGAGTACCTGCGCGTGATCCAGTACGCCGCCGGGCAGGGTGACGCCGAGATCGTCTACGTCGGCGAGGTCAACGAAGACGATCTCACCTTCGATCTCAAAAGAAGAATCGAACGCGACACCAAAGAGGAGGAGATCGAGAAGTCCCGCCGCGCGATCGAGCGGCGCAAAGAGCAGGGGTACGACCACGGCCGACCGCGGTTTGGGATGACTTACGACGCGGACGGCCACTACCAGGTACCCGGTGAGGAGTTTGACACGGTGACAGAGATCTTCCAGCTTGACAACGTCGGGAAGAGCCGCCGGGAGATCGCGGACGAGGTCGATGTCCCGGTGGCCACGGTACAGAATGTTCTCGACCGTCGCGAGTGGTACGTAGAGCGTGAGCAGATGGCTGAGATATAGCCTTCACGAGCCGAACCTACAGACGATCGTGTGAAACCACGCCTTGATGCGAGCGGCTTGGAGTTCTAGACCGTGATCCGTAGCCGAATAAGGGATTCGCGTACACGCCGCTACTCGGGTGAGTCTCGAAAATAGACGTCGAGCCGAACTACTGGACCAGCTCGAACGTCACCGACTCGTCTGTTTCATCGACGCGGAAGTGCGCGTCGGCCAACTCGTCGTCATCAATGAGACCCCACTCGCGGAGCTTCTCTTTCGGGATGGTGACACCACCGCTCCCGCCGAGGTCTCGCAACTTACGGATCTCGCCAGACATCACCTGAGAGTGACGCTGAAGCGTCTTTAATCCTCGCACTTAATGCGCGTAATGCGTTTATTCCCCCACATTCTCCGGGTTATAGAACCGCGACACTCGGATTTCGGGACGCACCATGACCGGTGTAATCCCGACCGGAGGTGACGCCTGCGCGTGAGTGGCGTCGCCGACGGCGATGACGACGGTGAAGAGCGGCGTTGGAGTGACTGGAGTGCTGTTTTCGAGAGGGCTGACTCGTGAGCGACGGGCCGACCGGGCTCGTCGTCAGCGATCGCTTCATCTCATACCTTCAGAACTTCCGCAAGCGGTACCCGCTCAACACAGAACTGGCTGAGAAATACGGCGTGTCCGCCGGAAACGGACATTTTCGAAATCCAATGACACAGATTCGCAGTAGCGGCGGCCACGGAGGGAGCGCATGAACATCAAGAAGACGGGACTCGCGGCGCTGCTGGCGTTCGCAGTCCTCACGTCGATGGCAGTCCCGGCGATGGCACAGTCGGGCACGGAGCTCGCGGACAAGTCCGTCACGGTAGACGGCGACACCGAGAGCGTCTACCTCGAGGTCACCAACTCCTCGGGTGACGCGCTCAACTACTCCGTCTACGGCATCTCGGACGGCCTCTCGACCCAGGTCGACTCTGGGACCATTTCCGCAACGGCGAACGACACCGTTCGCCAGGAGTTCGCGGTCAACGCGACCGAATACAGCTCCTACCGCGTCGTCGTTACCGAGGACGCGAGCGACTCCGACAGCGAGTCCGCGGAGAGCATCGAGATCGGGACCACGGTCAACCAGACGAGCGGTGGCGGTGGCGTCTTCGCCGGCGTTGGTGGCGGCCTGCTCACCGTGCGAAACGGTCTAATCGCGCTCGTCATCGGTGGGGGCGCCTACGTCCTCGGCTTCCTCGACCCGGTCAAGAATCGGCTCGAGGGATAGCATGGCGACGCTAGACCTCGGAAGCGGCGGCGGCGTGGACACGCTCAACGGCATCGCGACGTACCTCTCCAATGGAGGGACGGCGGCGAGAGTCCTCACAGCGTCGCTTCTCGGGCTCATCTCGTCGCCGTTCATCGCGGTCATCGACATCATCAACGCGATCACCCAGTTCGCGACGGCGCCGTTCGAGGGCGCTGGTCAGTCGATCGCCGCGCTGTTCGATGGGCTTCTGACCGCGCCGGCAGCGTTGATCGAGGCCGGCGCGCGCATCAGTGAGAACTCGATAGCGGCGGTGTTCGGCCAGACGCTCGCCGGCATCCTCGCGCTGCCGCTCACAGTCGCGCTCGCGCTGGTGAGTCTGTACCTACTGGCACGGTACCTGAACGAGGAAGAGACTGGCAACGTGATAGCAGGGTTACCAATAGATGTCCCGGTTGTTGGCACTGATGAAGAGGAGACTGCTGACGAATAAAAATGGCCCACACGAGATACCGAACTCCAATCAGTACCTCAGCGTGGCTGGATAGGCTACGCGTCGGGCAACTCGCGTTCGAGCAGTTCGAGCGCGGTTTCGAGTTCGGCCTTCACTTCAGCAACGTCCGTGTCCCCATTGCCGATCAGTTCGACCCGCGCGTTCTGGACGTGTTCGCTGGCCCAGACCTGAACTGCCTCTTCGCGCGTCTCGGCGACCGCACAGTAGTCGGGCATCTCGGTGATCGGCGTCAGGTCATCGCCGGCAGCACCGCGAGCGGTCAGCGGGATCGTACTGCCGGCGACGATCGACGCGACGAGTTCGCGGCGGTTCATGCCGTCGCCACCTCGGTGTCGGACTTACAGACCACGCCACGAACCGGCTCGCGGCCAAGTGTTCGCCAGCGGCAGCCAGTGTGTTCCTCTTCGATCCGCCACCAGCCGTCGCCGTCAGCTCGCGGTTCGTACCGCACGCGCTTCCGCAGGCCCTTGGCTGGCGTGTACTCGACGGTGAATGCGTCGCCGTTCATCGGCCGGGCTCCGTGTGGTCAGTTGCGAACGGCGCAGCAGTCGCGATCTCCGCGCGGAGTGAGTCGGTACGACAGTCGGTGCCCGAGTCTTCAAGTCGGGCGGTCGTCTTCGTGGACATGCTGGTTCAGCCAGCACGGGGTCGGTGCTCTAACACCGGCCTCACTTTCTGTGAGGCACCCGTGCTTACCCAACAGTCTATCCCCCAATCACTTAGTAGTTGCTATTAGCAACACCTATCAGCAGGTGACAAAAGAAACTAAGTGGTTGGCGAAAGACGGTACTGTTGTAAATGGTGGACAGCAACACCACGGCAATGACGCTCACCGAGGAGGATTTGAACGAGTTGGATCACCAGATATTGGACGTGCTGGCCGACGGCCGGGCGACACCAACGCTGGTGAAGAAGCTCTTAGAAAAGCAAGGGACCGATGTGTCACGCCAGTACGTCAACCGGCGGATGAAGCGCCTCTCGGAACACGACCACATCCAGAACTTGCTGGATACGGGGGTCTACGAGCAGAGGGCAGACCCGCGCAAAACCTGAAGTATGGGTGTAAAAACCGATACTGGCCAGTTCGAGTGTCCTGCCTGCTCCCGCAGGTTCGAGACGCACTCGGGGCTCAAACAACACCACTCACAGATCCACGGGGAGCGCGGCGAATACCCCTGGAACGCAGCAAAAATAGATGGTGTAGTGACGCTGACCTGCGACTGGTGCGGCGAGGAGTACCAGAGACGCCCAACACAGGCGTCTGGGTCAAAATACTGCTCCACGTCCTGCCAGATGAAAAAGAGGAGCGCAAACGACGAGTTCGCCAGCGGGGAGGATCATCCGAACTGGAAAGGTGGCGTCTCAAAGATACGAGAACGTGTCTTGGACCGCGACGACCACACCTGTCAACGGTGCGGCTGCGCGGTCGAGTCCGAAAACCGATCGAGCCAAAGGAGCGCCGAAGTCCACCACCTCATCCCGAGGGCAGCCGGTGGCCCCGATGCGTTGGCGAACCTCATCACGCTCTGTCTCCGGTGCCACAAGGAGGCGCACAGCACGATGAGCAAGCTACACGAGACGAACTCAGAACTGCTCCAAGAACTCCGCGAGACCGCCTGCGACGATGGCGACGACTGAGTGCCCCGACTGTAGCTCGGGATACGACTCCGAACGCGCTCTTAAGGTCCACTACCGACGGTCCCACGGAAGCACGGATTACCCGTGGCGATCTGATGAGCGGATGGTCACCTGCGAACAGTGCTCTGCGGAGTTCGAGGTACCACCGTCGCGACTCGGATCGGCCCGGTTCTGTTCAGTCTCCTGCCGCGAGTCCGCATACTCCGACGGCGAGACTGATCTCCCAGCAGGGGGAGCCGGCGGCACAGGCGACGAGTGCCCAAAGTGTGGTAAACGGTTCGACACAAAACACGGGCTACGCGTCCACTGGGGGCGGTCACACGACGACCTGCCACCGTGGGAAGACACCGCCAACGGTCCCGAATGTCCCGAATGCGACTACACTGCGGCCGATGGCCGCGGGCTCAAAATCCACCTATCGAAGATACACGCCATCCGCGGCGAGTTCTTCGGAAAGAATCCGGCGTCGTACCAGGGTGGTTGGGACAAGGCACGCAGAGACCAGATCGAACGCGACGGATACTGCTGCCAAAATTGCGGGATGTCCGACGACGAGCACCGCGCGGAGTACGACCGCGGCCTCGAAGTCCACCACATCGAGCCGTACCAGAGTTTCGATGACCCGAGCGCGGCGAACGCGTCGGGGAATCTGGTCACGTTGTGCGCAGCATGTCACGGCAGACGCCACGCTGAAGCCGAGTAGCCAGCAAACCGCTGCCAGCGGCCATCCCGTTCTTACTGTAGGAGGTGAGCGCCGGTGAGTAGCTCCGGCGACGGCCTCCTGGCGTTCATCAACGGCGACACGTCAGGCGGGATTCCAATCGTGAACGTCGCGAACCCGGTGAATTGGGGCCGACTCGGCCAGACGATCGGGACGTCGATTCTCGCGACCGTGGTGGTGGGGGTAACGAACATCGTTGACGCCATCACGGACGCTATCGACCGGATATTCGGCGGACTCGCGGCGTTCATCGCAGGGAGCTATCAGCCGACGAACAGCACCGGCATCGGGTTCGAGTACGCACGTGGACTGCTCGACGTGACGATCGGCGCCGTCGGTGGCGCCTACGCGTCCGCGTTTCAGTACAGTTCCGCTCAGTTCGGGATCCTCGCGCTCCCGGTCAACGTCGGCATCGTGCTCGGGAGCGTCTACGTCCTCTCGGTCGGCGGACAGAAGATCGCCTCGAGAGCGACAGGAGGTGGGTGACCGTGTCGCAAGCATCGACCTCGTCTGGAGGGAGCGATGACGGCTACACGCTTCCCGAGACGCTTCAGCGATTGTCGAAGTCGCCGCAGGGGTTCATCCTCGGAGCGATTCTCGCACCGCTGATTCGGGGCCTCGAGAACATCGTTCTCACACTCCTCGAGACGCTCACGTTCGTCTTTCAGGGCTCGGCACCCGGCCTGATAGGGACGTACGGTCTCGCCGATATCCCGCTGTACATCGGGACGCAACTCGTCAACGTCGGCTCGATAATCGGGGGGTCGGCCGCTGGTGGGACCGGGATCCTCGGTCTCATCAATCGACTCGTCGAGGCGGGCCTGGCGTTCGCGACGGCCGGCGGGCTGTTGGCGCCGATCATCGTCGCCGGCGAGCTCGTCGTTGTGGTCTACGTCATCGTCGTGGTCGCACGGAGGATAATCCTCGTCATCGCGGACGCGGTGCCGGGGCTCGCGGGGGTGCTCGGAACGTAACCATGTCACAACTCAAAAGCCCGGCAGCGATAGTAAGCGGCCTGTTCGCGACCGTCGCGGCGGTGTTCAACGTCCCGTTCGTCGACGGACTCGCGTTGTGGCTGTGGGGGAACGTCAACCAGTTGTTCCTCATCTCATCTATCGGTGTCACGGTCAGCGAAAAGCTCGCGATCCCGGAGAAGTGGGCGACGCAGGCGCTCCTTTTGACGGGCGTCATCCTGCTCGCGAAGCTTGTCCTGGACGCTGGAGACGACCTCGAAGATTCACTCAACGATTCATGAAACACACTCACGGAACGACGATCGACGATCGAACAGTGCGGCGAACGGAGGGAGCGTAGATGCCTGCGATGAGTATCGAGGCGATTCTCGGCTGGATAGTTATCGCGGGCTTCGCGTACGTTCTCGGGGAGTACACCGACCTCTTCGCGTACGTCTTCATGTACCCGAAGAAGGCGGGCCGGAAGCTCCGCGGGGCAGCGACGACCGACCGAGTCCTCGGCGCCGGCGGGCTCGTCGGCGGGCTGTGGTTCGGGCCGGCGGTCTGGGAGATCGGGGCGACAGCGCTGTCCGGGTTTATCGGCGGTGCGACCGGCGTGGTCGCGCTCGACGCGCTGGGGTTCCAACTGACTGGCGGGGAGCTGGCGGCGATCGGCGTCGTCGCGGTTCTCGCCTGGGCGGGCGCCTCGACGCTCGCCACCGAGGAGGATGACGACTAATGTCGATTCCGCGCCTCAGTAGTCCGTCGGCCCTGCTACCGTCCGGACTCGTGAAGAACTGGCTGTCGCAGGTCGGCCTCGGACTGATGGGTGTTTTCGCCGCCGGACAATCGCTGTCGGCAGCGTATCAGGCGACCGCGATGGGGAAGGGAGCGGCGCTTCTCCTGGTCGCCGCGAGTCTGGTCGCCTTTTACCACGCGTTTCTGATCGCGTGGAAGATGGACTCGCCCGCTGAGCCGGCGACTAGAACGTCGAGTCCGGTGACTGTCGCGGACGGCGGCAGCACTGAGAACAGCAGCGAGGTGAGCGAATGAAACTCTCCACTCGTCGGACGATTCGGCAGTGGTTCCTCGACGCGCCGCGAGGCGCGGCTCTCGCGCTCTACGCTGGGGCCGCAGGAGTGACCGCGCTTGGCTTCTTCGCCGACGCCAGCAGCGTCGTCCTCGGCGGTATTCTCACCGGAGTGTCGCTGTTCTACCTGCGAGACGAGGCCCTTCCGGCCGACGCATGTCCCAATTGTAACTCGCGGGTGGACGTGATGTCGCAGCGCTACTGCTCGACCTGTGGGGAGCGCCTCGACGAACTCGAAGCGGCGCCGCCGATCGACGATCGCGTCGACGAGCGGTTCCGGCCGGTTGGCCTCGAGGAGCTCGAACGCCAGGCGAATCGCGACCGGCAGCCGAAGTCGGTGGTCGCGGACGGAGGTGACCAGGAGTACGACGAGGGGGAGCGATGAGGCGCGGCTGGGTCGTCATGGCCGCCGCGTTTCTCGTCGCGAGTGCGCTCGTGCCGGCCGCTGCCGCCGTGGGTACTCAGACGGACGCCACGGCGGCCGTGGAGGCTCCAAGACCCGCGCAAGCCGGTGCGAACGCGACGTGGGAAGCACCCGGGCCGTTCGACATCGAGGAGCTGCGGCGCAGCGGGACGCGCCCACCGAGCACCGCCGAGGCGGTGACGATCAAATCCGAGCGAAGTCTCGGGACCGGCGGCGCGTTCGTCAAGTATCAGACGCTGTCGCTCATCAACTCGCAGCCGAAGCCGCTGACGCCGTCGACGCGGGTGGGCACGAACACGCTCACGTTCGAGACGAGCGCGTACGTCGACGCTGTGGGCGAGTACGAGGTCGTCCTCGTCTATTGGAACGAGGCGACGACGACCGGACCGAGCGGCCGACAGCGGACGTACGCGGCGAATCAGGAGATACAGCGCGTTAACATCAACGTCCAGAAAGGCCGCGACGCGTCGCAGATCGCGCTTCACCCGCACTTTGACGAGACCAAACAGGTCACGATGTGGCTCGAGCGCGACGGCGAGCTCGTCGAGGGAGCGCGCTGGCGGTTCGAGCACCAGAGCAACCCGCTCGCGCAGTCGCCGGCGTTCAGCGTCGATTCGGAGGGCGACCTGTTCCGATGGGCCGGTGTCATTATCCTCCTGCCCGCGTTGATCTCGCTGTTTGTCAGTCGGCAGGTCGCGGACCACGTGTTCAACCGGATCGTCATCGGCGCACAGAAGAGCCTCGGGTTCTGGGTCATCCTCTCCGGGGTGATATTCATCGGGACCGCCGGGTTCGCGACGTTCGCGACTGCCGCGGTGCTGTCGAACGCGCCGTTCGTCGTCGGGCTCGTCGTCGGTCTCATCGGGCTCATCCTGATGCTGGGGCTCCGTGACGCTGACGCCGAGAAAGCGGGGTTCTTCAAGCGGCGCCTCGACGACGACGCGATCACGCCGACCGGCGACGAGGCGGCCTCGAGCCGGCTCGTCCCGAACCGAATCAAGACCGTGGTCAGTCGCGGCGGGACGTTATATGCGCCCGCGAAGGGCATCCTGCCGATGATCGCCCGGTACTGGGCCGACCCGGCAGCCGTGCCTCGAAGCGACCTCACGACCGTCGACGAGGGCGACGCCGACTCCGACCTCGACCGGATGTACGAGGTGGACCCGACCAGCGACGAGGTACTTACGCACTCGCCGGCGACCCTCTCGTTCGCGCCGTCGCTGACCGTGGACGTCGACGAGTCGGAGCTGACGGAGCCGCCGGAGGGTGACGGCATCGGCGCGCTCCCCGGCGCGATTGAAGCGAGCCTGTCGAACCTCTCGAAGCGGCTCAACTGGTCGTTCCTCGCCGTCGCCGTCGGCGGGGGCGTGATGGGGTACTTGGGCGGCATGGCGATCTTCGGCGCGCAGCTGGTCGGCGTCGCGATCGCGGCCGTCCCGCTACTCATCGCCGGGACCGTGGCCGTCGACGGTCACATGGCCGTCGAGCCGGCGCCGTACCACTACTCGGACGTTCGCGCGACCGTCGCGACCGAGCGGCAGGAGTACGTCGCCAGGCGGACGTTCGAGGACCTCCACAAGCAGATTCAAGACATGGACTGGCAGGCGCTCGACCGCGCTCAGTCCACGGTTCAGACGCTGCGCAAGGAGATGGCCGAGAAGATGGACGACATGTTCGGCACCGACATGGCCGACGACGGCGACGCGTCGTCGGGGTCGGACTCGGACGACGGCGACGGTGACTCGGCGGCGCCGTGGGACTTCGACAACGATGTCGAATCGGGGGTGGCGGACGATTAGCTCCGCGAGTTCCCCGGACCCGCTCGGGTCGATCATCTCGATGGCTCGAGAAGACGACGCGCGGAGCGCGGAGAAGGCACACGTCCCCGCGCTCCCGACGCTCCGAGCCCAGCAACGCGACATGCGGTCGCGACTCCGAGCGGGGTTCCGCACTCGACACGAGATGCTCGTGTGGTCGCACGTCGCGGCCGCGATCTCGGTCGGGCGCGTCCCCGACAGCTGGTTCTCCGACCTCATCAACGACCAGTGGACCGTCGCGGCGTGTCTCGACTCGCACGCAAAGCGGGAGCGGCTGTGTGGCGACACGGCGCCGTCGCCGTCCGAGGCGCGGACTGAGCGGACGCGCATCATTCAGGACGTGCTCTCGCCGGCGTTTCAGAAGGCGGTCGACGTCATCCGCGCGCAGTCGAACGACTTCACCGACGAACAGGACGGCGTGCGACACGTGGACCGCCAGCGGTTCATCGCGATGCGGCCGCGGCTCCACCAGCGCGTCGTCGACCAGCACCAGGCGCTGCGAGAGCCGTTCGGCGAGAGCGGAGTACAATCGCAGGCGGACGCGGTCGAGTGGGCGGACGAGGTCGCGTACGCGGCCTCGGGACACCTCCCGCGCGACTTCACGTCGCGGGTCTGTAACCCGATGAGCCAGTGGTGGACCGCCCTCGCGAACGAGCAGACCGCGGTCCTCGACTCGATGCTCGCACAGGACGTCCTCCCCGCGTGGAACAGTGCGCTCCGCACGGCCTCCTCGAACGCCGAGGAGCTGGCGAGCGGGACAGTCGAATCCTCCTCAGGAGGGAACCTATCGTGAGTAACTCAACCAACATTCCGGATGGCATCCCGGTGACCTCCACCGACTCGATGCTCGACGTCGTCCAGGACCCGGAGTACCTGTACGAGTGGCTATCTGGCCTCGAGGCGTCGAACATCGAGAAGACGCGAGAGGTCAAAAACGACAGACGGCGGCATAGCATCGGTGAGAACCTCGTTCGGCACATGGAGATGACGCCGTTCCCGAAGCTCCTCGACCGGTTGGAGCGGACGGCGGACCCCGTCGAAGGGACGCCGCCACACAGCGCGATCCGACATCCGCGAGCCATGCTCGACGCGATTATCCACACGTCGGATATGGACGGTTTTCGGCTCGACTTCGAGGACTTCAGCGGCCTCTGCGACGCCCGCAAAGGGGTGTTCGAGTACCTGGTCGACCCGGACACGTCCGTCGACGACAGCGACCTCGAGACGACCGGCGGCTCGGACGCGTTGATCCACGGGCCGATGGGGCGCGGGAAGACCACGAGCGTCTCGACGTTCATCGCGCGGTGGATGGAAGTCAACGGCGAGGCGGTCGTGTGGCGCGGGACGCCGCAGCGGACCGAGTGGCTCCCGTTCGCGCCGTGGGCTATCGTCTGCCTGCCGGAGGGCGTCGAGTACACGGTCCGGCTCGCGCCGCCAGAAGACGGGTCTGGCTCCGTCGAGTCCGACTTCGAGCCGATCGAAGTCGACCTCGAGGACATCGTCTGGCGGGTAGAGCGCTACGAGGACCTGGACGACCTGAACAACAACGTCCTCATGTCGGGAGCCTTTCACGTCGTCTATCCAGACCCGAAGTTCCGGGGGTGCGAGCGGATCACTCAGGAGGCGTCGGAGTGTCCGGCCCTCGAGTACACAAGCGTCTGGGAAGCCGACCGGGCCCGACACGACCCAGAGCTCGACGAGAAGGAGACGACGCCGACGAGCCACTGGTGGTTCAGTTGGCTTGTTCATCACAACGTCAACGAGAAGCGCTCGATGCGGACGACGTGGGTCTGCGACGAGGCGAGCAACCTGTTCAAACATCACGCATCGAACGATAACGGAGGTCTCTCGACGAAAATCGATGCCGTCAGTCAGCAGTACGTCGACTTCCGCCGGAACGGGCTGTCGTTCGTGCTGCTGACCCAGAAGCCGAGGGAGATCTCCTGGATGATCCGCAAGAAGATGCGCTGGGGAGTCACGCTCTCCGGCACCGACAACCCCACCGGTAGCGACGAGATCATCGGCGTTCGGCCGCCGATGAACACGGAAATGACCTCGGACTGGAAGCTCGGTCGCGGCCTGTTCTGGACGTCGGGTCAGTACACCGAGTTCGGCTGGGACGATCTCCCTCGTCGATACAAGGTTCCGGGGAAGCTCCGGATCATCTCGCCGGAAGTTCGGAGGGTGAGCGCCAAATGAAACTAGATTCAATCACTCCGCGAAATCGAGGCGAACCGGCCGGCAGGCGACACTACGCGCTCGCGCGTACGCCTACCCCCCTTATCCCCGCGCGATGGAGGTCGGCATGAATATCGGCGAGATGCTCGACGACGAGCAACTAAAAGTCGTTGGACTCATCGGCGTCGTCGTGCTCGCAGCGGCGGCGGCGCCGATGCTGCTCGCACCGTCGGACGAACCCGAAGTCGAACCGAACAACGGGACGATCGTCACTCCGGACGGGACCGCGCTCGAGGAGGTCGACGGCGTCGATCGCGGTCCGCTCGACGGACTGAACGCGCTGCCGGCGTCGCACCTCAGAGACGGCGAGAGTCCGACGGTCTACGCCTCTACCGGCGCGCAAACGATGCGCGTTGAGACGACGACCGTCGACGGAGAGCCGGCGCTCCAGCTGTCGGACGACCGGACGCACGACGGCCGCTGGGTCGCTGTTCCGACTGAGTGGTTCAACCGGACGCACGGCGGCGTTCCGAGCGTCGCACGTATCGCTCACGAGGAGAACGGGACGTACACCGAGGCCATTCAGGTACGCGGCGACTCCGCCGCGTTCTACGTCCGCGGCTTCTCGACGAACACGGTCACCTTCGGCGGCGAGCTCGTGATTCGCGACCGGCCGGCCGTCGATGGGACGCGGCACACGTATCAGCTCGACTCGCGGGACTCCGTCGACAACCTCGTGATCAATGCGACGGGCGTCAATAACACCGCGTGGAATAATCAAACTGGCTCCGGTGTCGGCGTGGATCACACGCGATCTTTCTCGGTTGACGGGACTGTCGAGCCGACGGACGGATCGGGCGGCGATCCGGTACTATCAGTAACGGGGAATGTAGGATCTGGACAGTATAACCCCGCTGTCGACACAGGCGACGGAACGACGGACACTGAATATCACTTCATCGGAGACCACAGCGACAATACCGGCATCGACTCCGCAGTCAAAATCAAACCCGGATATACCGGCGAGATTCAGGACATAACAGTCGATATAGGGTTTGTCAGAGGCAGTGACTACAACGCGGTTGTGGACGTGTACCTAGTGAAGGAGGGCATCGATTCCGACTACGATGAAGGAACGCTGATAAAAGACGGCTGGGAGCCGACGCTCACAACTGGCGAACAGACGTTTTCAACAGATACCAACGTCGAGGTGTCTGAAGGCGAAACCTACACATTAGAGTTTGATACGACAAATACCGATAGTGACGGTGAGACTGACATAGCTTACCTAAAAGTTGATGACTCCGCTTCTACAGTGTGGTACCAGTATGATCAGGCGGGTGACACATCGAAACAAGCATACGGCGACATCGAAATTGCGTTCAGCAATTCGATCAGCGCGTTAGATGCGTCGACGAATACCGGTCAGACCGTCTCCTTCGGGTCATTCTCTGACGGTGAGACGAAATCAAAATCACTCGATATTAGTCGAGACACAGGCGAATTGAATTTCAGCGGCACCGGAAGTGGAACGGTAGACTACACGTTCTCGATTCAGGAAAAAACCGAGACGCGCGATCCCGTCGTGAAATTGAACGGCCACACCGCCTCCTACAACGGGACGCTCGCCGACGGCGAGACCGTCGACCTCGGCGGCAGCGTCTCGTGGCTCGAAGACGGACAGAACAACGTCACCGTCCACGTCGGCGACGGGTCGTACACCGGCGCCGGTCCCGAGCCGCAGGTCGACATCGAGTTCCGACACGGCCTCGAGTCGCCGCGGACCGTGACCTACGAGAGCGAGGCGTTCAGCGAGCGCTACAACATCTCGAAGACGTACGCGACGGAGCGAGCGGACGCGGTGCTGACGATCCCGCACGCTCGAACCGTCATCTCGATGCGGTCGCTCGAGTACCGACTGAACGAGACCGGCACCTGGTCGAGCGTGCCGCAGTCCGCGTCGAACCTCTCCGGGACGACGCTCACCGTCTCCGTCTCGGACCTCGCCGGAAACCCGGTCCCGAAGGGAACGACCGTCGAAGTGCGGTCGGTCGGCTCCCGACTCAAGCCGGGGAACGCGGAGATCTCTGTCGTCCGCGCGACGCCGGTCGGGTTCGACCTCAACTCGCGGATCCGGCTTGACTCCTGGGGCTCGACGAGCTCGCTCGGCGTCAGCGCGACGCCGCAGGGTAACCTCGTTCACTACGCCAGGAACGAGAGCTACTCCGCGGAGAGCGACTACGTCGAACTCTACGGCGACGGCAGTCAGCGCTTCTTCGCGCCGAACGCCAGCTCGGGCTCGGCGCTCACACTGAACACGCTCCCGGCCCGCGTGACGCCCGAGCGGAACAGCATGCGCGTCCGCGTGCCGGAGAGCGCGAACGCGTCGAACCCCGAGTTCGTGGTCGAGCCGGCGAGCGTCGTCGGCGACGCGTGGACCGCCGAGTACGTCGCGGGGACTGACGGCACCTGGTACGCGGTCACGGACGATGCGGGTAACCAGCTCGGGATCGCGAAAAAGCCGGCCGCCATCGAGGTGAGCCGAGACGACGTCGGCCTCGTGTCGATCGAAGCGACCGAGGCGCCGTCGGTGAGCGCGCCGAACACGGTCGGCGGGGGTATCTTCGCGACCGTGACGACCGGGAACCTCCCGACACTTCTCGTGCTGTTCGGTAGCGTGGGGATGCTGTTCGTGGCCGGGACGCGACCCGCTCGCTCGCGAGACGCGGTCGACGACATCGCCGGCGCCGTCGACGGCCTAATCTCGAATATCCCGCGGGTCGGCGGGCCGATCGGCTCGGGCGTGTCGGCGGCCGTCTCCGGCGTCGGCAGGGCGCTGGTGAGCGTCGGGGAGAATCGACTGCTCACGGGCGCCGTCGCCGCCGCGGTCGCCGTGGCGGCCGCACAGGCCGGGCTGTTCACGCTCGGCTCGGAAGCGGGGGCGATCATCGCCGTCGCCGGCATCGCGGTCGGCTCGCTGTTCCTCCTCCGAGAGGCCGACGAGTTCACGACTGCGCGGTGGATCGCTATCGTCGCGGTCGCCGGCGTCGTCGCACTCCAAGGCCTCGGCGAGACGGACCTGTTGAGCGCGCTGGTGAACTCGCAGGCGTTCCTCATCGTGGTCCTCATCGGCGGCTACGCCGCCATCCAGCTGGTGCGTGAGTACCGCGCGAACAACTCCCCGGACGACGACCGCCCGCAGGTGATCATCGGCGGGCGGTTCCGCTCCGACGGCGGTGACGACGAGGGGTCGAACTGATGAGTTGGTTCCTCGAGGCGCTCTCGGCGCTCGGCGCCGGTCAACAGGCGCTCATGGGGGCGATGCTGTTGATGGGTGCGTTCTACATCCTGAAGGTCGTCAAAATCGGGAAGCTCATCGGTGACACGGTCTCGTCGGGCGCCGCCTACGGGATCGCGATCCTCGTCGTTGGCGGGCTCGCGATCGCCCTCGGCTGGATCGACCCGAACATCGGTCGGATGACCTCGCAGGTAGCGACGTTCGCCGACACCGTCTGGTCGGCGATCGGCGAGTGGGTCATCAAGCAGACGCTCGGGCGACTGGAGAGCGCGGCCGCGTAGCATCGGTCGCGGAACAGCACCCATTTCTCGGCGCGTGCTACGGCGGAGAGGGGTTTCAGAATCTTTTGAGGCAGCAGGTGGATGAGAAGTAACTCCGATTCTGATGGTATTCACGCTGTTCGTATAGTTGTTCATACATATATACAGTTAATCGGATTTATGATATTAGACCATACTGTGTATCTGTATGCCAGATGGCTCCGAAGAGGATGGGCCGCGTATGCTTGTTTTCGCAGATCGAGTCGAGTTCATTCGAGAGGATGGCGGACACGAGGTCTACAGAGAAGGGAAACAGACTGAAGCAGCCCGTGAACGGTACAATTACATCAAATCTGAACTCGATGATGGATACCTAGAGGACCGGATCAACCGAGTTACTGACTCCGAGACAGAGGTGTCTGTCGACGTCTCACAGGAGCATCTTGACAATATCGACGCCATCGTCGACGCGATTACGAGTGAGAAGGGCCGAGCACTGTCCGGACTTCTCTGCGGCCAGCTTACCATCAAGTCGATCGCTCCCGAGCAGAGCGTGAGACTCCACAAGGGGAGTAACAGCTCGGCGCATTTCTCTTGGAAGGAAGGGCTCTCAATGCGAACCATCGACAGTAATTACATCGCTCCGACTCTCCGCGATCACGACTTACTTCGTGTCAATCGAGACGGCGTCATGATGACGCGGTCCCTTGCGGAGAACTACCCGTACTCACGGTTCTACAAGGCGAATATCCGAGGCGCACAAGAGGAGTGGGCGGAGATTCTCAGCGCCGTCGAGTCCGAAAACGGACCCGACCCGGAGGAACTGCTCGACTACCTGCTACTCTCGTTCTACAACCGCGGCGAGCGGGCGCAAGAAGCATACGAGAGCGTCCTCTCCCTCGTAGAAGAGGTCACAGAGCGCGGGCTCACTCAGCGGGACGTAACACGGATCATCTCCGAACACGTTTCACGGTCCGACCACGCGGCGCGGATCTTCGAGGTGGCGCTTCATTCGCTGTTCCAGGTGAAAGAGGACAACAGCGGATTACCCCTCGGCTACGAGCTCAAGCCGCTCACACAGATGCGCTCCGCGAACAAGAAGCACGGAAACATCGGCGATCTGGAGGTCGTCGCTCAGGATGCCGAAGGACGGCCCAGAATCAGGGAGGCGTGGGACGCGAAGTACGGGCTTCGAGATCTCGCGACCGAGATCAAAGAGGTCGGTGACAAACTCTCGAATCACCCGGAGACGGAGACCGTCGGGCTGATCACGAGCGAACCGGTTACTGCGAACTACGATGGAATAATTGAGGGGATCGAGTCGAGACACGACGTCGACTTCCAGTTGATAGACTTCGAGTCGTTCGTCCGAGCCCAATTCGAGGAAGCTGAAGACCACCTTTCCCCTGAAGCTTGGATTGTCGCTTACGCCGAATCACTCTGCCAGCAGCGCCGAGACCGGGCACCGATCGACGAGCCTACTCGGGAGTGGGTCGAGAGCCTCGGAGAACTGCTTCAGTTCGACAGCTAGACAGCTTCGACCCGACTCTGACGAAAGTCTTTATGCGGTAATGAGCTGATGGTCGTGTAGTGTCCGATCAGGAGGATATAATGGCTGATTCAGAACCGATCACCGTTGCGAGTCTGTTTTCCGGTGCTGGAGGCCTTGATATCGGGTTTAGCGAGAACCCAGCGTTCGAAATCGCTCTCCATCTTGACGTTGACGAGACCGCGGTCGAGACCCTCGAAGCCAACAGAGGGACCTACGTCGACGAAGAAGCGGTTCTACTCTGTGAGGACGTCCGCGAAGTCGCCGACGCGGTCCTCGACGACCGCCCCGATGAGTTCAACATTCCAGCCACGCTCGGCGACGAAATCGACTTCATAATCGGCGGGCCGCCGTGTCAGCCGTTTTCCGCGGCAGCCCGTCGTGCGGGAGGTACCGAAGGAACCGACAGCGAGGAGGGTCGGCTGTTCGAGGCCTACGTCGACCTGCTCGACAAATGGCAGCCGGCCGGATTCCTCTTCGAGAACGTCTCAGGAGTCACTTCGAACGAGGAGGACTGGGAGCCAATCGTCGAAGCGTTCCGTGGCGCCGGCTACGTAGTCGAGAAGCCGCGCACCGCTCGCACGCTCAATGCCGCCGACTACGGCGTTCCGCAGCACAGGGCCCGGACGTTCATCGTCGGTGTTCGCGAGGACATCGACGTCGACTACCACTTCCCGAAGCCGACGCACGACGAGGACTCGGAAGGAGATCTCAAGTCGGTGACCGCGGGCGAGGCGCTCGCCGATCTCGACAACGACGACGTCGAGGCGGAGACGCCGTACGAGGTCACGTCGAA
>NZ_SGTU01000278.1:0-216 GCF_005435195.1 Halorubrum sp. SP3
TATCGTCAATGCGCAGGACGCAATTCTCCTCCGAAAGTTCCGTGAAAAGTTTGGGGATGAGCCTGATCCACCGTTATTCGACACTGCTCATAAAGCAGCTGATGAAATGGCTGATGAAGACGATCGGATTCGTCTCCGATCAGATGGTGATCGACCAAGGCACGATGAGGGAGATGCACTCAATCTGACCGTAATTGACGAAGGGTGTGGTCAGAA
>NZ_SGTU01000278.1:307-552 GCF_005435195.1 Halorubrum sp. SP3
ACGGGCAGTACGGTATGGGAAGTACGGCAGTTCTTCCCTTCTGTGGTAACAGAGGGTTCAAGCTGATCCTCTCAGCCGGTCATGAAAACCCTGGTGAATGGAGCTGGACAATTATCAAAAAGAACCGGGAGGAGGTGAGTTTCCAATACCTCACAGTTAACGGCGAAATACCCACATTTGAAGGAGAGGTCGAGGATCAGAGCTATGGGTCATTTGTCAAAATGTATGAGTATGATGTTGAAGTC
>NZ_SGTU01000279.1:0-212 GCF_005435195.1 Halorubrum sp. SP3
CGCGGAAAGAAATTGTAGAGGACGTCGGTGACGGGCGAGGCTAAAAACACGAAAGCCGCGCCGCTGACGGCGGCGACCTGGATCGTCCGATCGAACTCACGCAGCGATCTGGGGTCGCGAAAGACCCTCCAGAGGATACTGACGGTGAGGACCAATACCAGAACGTTCCTGCCACCACGTCCGAAGAATACGGCGAACAGCATTCCGATTCC
>NZ_SGTU01000279.1:260-546 GCF_005435195.1 Halorubrum sp. SP3
TACCGGGTCGACGATCCACAGCAGCCCAGCGAGTATTGCTATCGGGACCGCGCCGGTCGGAAACGAATCTGACACGGTTCAGAAATATATTTTACCAATAAATGTTTTCTCGTACCTCAAATGTTTCCAATGAATATGATTCTGGAACTAAGGCATCAACGGAGCCTCGACAGCAGGAACCGCTCTCAGATTCCGACGGCGCGACGGACCTACTCCGTCACGAACTCGGTCGTGAGCTCGCCGACGCCCTCGACGCAGATGGTGACCGAATCGCCGTCGCCGAGCA
>NZ_SGTU01000280.1:0-545 GCF_005435195.1 Halorubrum sp. SP3
ATCGACGGCGGCTTCGCTGCCGTCCACGTTCTCGGCTTCGATGGTCAGCGCATTACCCGCCTCGACATCGTTGAGCGCCTGTTCGATTGCGTCGCTGTCCGTCAGTTTCGTAGTGTCGTCAACAGTTTTCGTACTCATTGTTACTCGTTGATGTCCTCGTAGTCTTCTTCGGCGTTCTTCCGCCACTCCTCCTCGTCGTACTCTCCGACTTCGACGCCCGTAATCTGCGGAATTGCCAGCAGGGCCGCACGGATGCGTTCATGCGAGTCGTCGGAGTACATCATCCACAGATTGTCGTTCGGGTCAATCTGGACGACACCGTCATCGTCCACCTCACCGTCGATCCCAAACCCGATCGTTACGTCTTGTGGGTCGCCGTTGCTGTCGTATGTGACGCTGATTTCTCCCATCAGTTACTCCTTCATGCGGATGCTCACACGGACATCATCGCCCGTGGACAGGGCCAGTTCGTCGCGAACGTTGACGGGGACGCGGATGACCCCGTCCGTCGCGAGGGTGACGTGGAAGACGGCCGTGTTGACGTG
>NZ_SGTU01000281.1:0-543 GCF_005435195.1 Halorubrum sp. SP3
CGACATAGTCAGCGGAGCAGAGGCGGAGCGTCGGGGTGATTTCCTCGGAACAGGTGTTGACCTGTTCGCCAGCAGTCGAGTTCTCAACGGTCGCGTTCGGGGCGTCTTGTGCGGCGACGGCGCCTGACAGCGAGGCCACTACCACGACCGCGATCAGGAAAAATCGGGGGAGCATGGTCAGTTGCCCAAGACGCCGAGCGCGACGAGCGCGGCGGCGATAACGGCGACTATCTCACCGGGGATACCGAACATGTCGAATTGCCCGAGGTCGATACCACCACCGGACTGCGAGTTCTCGTACTTCTCGATCAGCTCTTGATTCTGCTGTTCGAGCTGGTCCCACTCGTCCTGCGTGATGTAGTTCGAGTCAGTCTGCGGCTCAGAGTTCTCGAAGCTCGTCGAGGTCACTTCTTCACCGGACTGCGTGTTGACGAGCTTGTCCACGGTGAACGAACCCTGAATCTGGAACGTCTCGAACTGCGTTTCGGTCGAGGTCGAAAGGAAGCGGGCAGAGACGATTTCCGTAATGTCGGTTTCGAGGTC
>NZ_SGTU01000282.1:0-541 GCF_005435195.1 Halorubrum sp. SP3
TACAGACAGTTGTTCGCGATGACCCGTGGTGTGCCTGCTGACTCGGGTGTGAGATCATACTGCTGGCTATCTGCGTTGACAGCACGGAGCACAACCCCACTTTTCCCATCGGGTTCGAACCATACGCGAGCGTCAGTTACATCCGTCACCAAGGAGAGAACGTCAACGAGTTTGTCACGATTCGTAGAGAACGTTAATTCGTCTTCGATAGTTTCGTCACTAATCGCTTGTTTTAGTGCGTCTCCGAGTGTGAAATCATCAAGGATCTGCTCAACAAGTGGTCGCCCACTTGTCGCGTCCGCGTCTACGGTAACACTATCGAAAACGGGCTGATTGTCCGCGAACGTTTTAGAAATATACCGAAGGATGTCTGTCGGTGTTGCTTTCTTAAACGAAACGCCAGCATCAATCACCGAAAGAAAGTCCTTCGGATCGTGGATGCGGAACCGAGCACGATTCGTCCCTTCGGTCGAGCCGACGGCGGCGGTGTACCCACGGAACAACACGGCGCGTTCGCCAGTAGGTTCACCGTTGTCGTCTA
>NZ_SGTU01000283.1:0-540 GCF_005435195.1 Halorubrum sp. SP3
CTCCTACCTATGCTGCACATCGGCGACCACGTCTCAGCGACAGCCTGCAGTAAAGCTCTATAGGGTCTTCGCTTCCCCTTGGGGGTCTCCAGACTCCGCACTGGAACGTACAGTTCACCGGGTCCAACGTTGGGACAGTGGCGCTCTCGTTTATCCATTCATGCAAGCCGCTACTGAAGCGGCAAGGTACTACGCTACCTTAAGAGGGTCATAGTTACCCCCGCCGTTGACGGGTCCTTCGTCCTCTTGTACGAGGTGTTCAGATACCCGCACTGGGCAGGATTCAGTGACCGTACGAGTCCTTGCGGATTTGCGGTCACCTGTGTTGTTACTAGACAGTCGGAGCGCCCGAGTCACTGCGACCTGCTCCTCAGAGAGCAGGCATCCCTTCTTCCGAAGGTACGGGACTAACTTGCCGAATTCCCTAACGTCGGTTCTCCCGACAGGCCTTGCCTTGCGCTGGCAGAGCACCTGTGTCGGATCTCGGTACGGACATCGCGCTTGCCTTTTCACGGGCCCTATGTACGGCTGACTTTCGCT
>NZ_SGTU01000284.1:0-540 GCF_005435195.1 Halorubrum sp. SP3
CGGCTTCAGACCCATCGAATCCGTCCGAAAGCATTTATCGATCTGAAAGAGCATCGATATATGGAGCGACGGGCCCTCCTGACCTCTCTCGGTTGCGTCGGGACCGCTCCCCTCGCAGGTTGCCTCGCCGACCGATCTGTGAATCTAACTAACGCGCTCCCCCCGAATCGTGTCGTTGGGGAATGGTGGGACGCGGTCAGGAACCGCGACACCGAGCGGTTCCGCGACCTGTATCACCCCGACTCGCCGGAACGTGACGCATCCTACTGGACCAACGAAGACTGGTGGGAGTCGTTTCCGCCGGACGTTCTAGCGTCAAGCACTGTCGAGGAGCGTACCCTCGTAGCGGAATCCGACACCGAAGCAACTGTTCTCGACGAGTTCGCCACCCCTGCTGAAGAGGGCGACCGTCAACCGGCAGGGCTCACCCACAAACTCCGAGCCGAAGACGGCGACTGGCGGCTGTGGACGCACGAATCTCGGGAGTTCATCTAGCCCGGTGACGTTCGTTTCGAGCACACCGCTGCCCAGCACCTTGCC
>NZ_SGTU01000285.1:0-538 GCF_005435195.1 Halorubrum sp. SP3
AGCGCTGTGCCGCCAGTCCAACGGCGGTGAGTGATCCGACTGGCCACGGATTTCCCGGCTGGAAGCATGTCACGCTCCACTTTTTGCGAGTTCACATGGATGCGACGTACCGCGAGATCGTCGATTGGGCGAGTGAGATGGATCGCGTTCGGGGTCTGTTACAGCTCGCTCGAACGGCATTTCCCGCACCCTCAACGCTGTACCGGTCGTTTGAGAGGGTGCCCATGTCCGTGTGGCGCGGGTTCCTTCGGGAGTCTGCGACCATCTGCGATCCGGGCTCGCACGGTGCCATCGATGCCACGTTCTTCGACCGCGAAACGGCATCGAGACACTACCAACACCGCTCGGATCGCCACATACGCACGCTCAAAACGACGGCACTCGTCGATACAGATTCGTGTGCCATCCTTGATCTTCACTGCTCGGCACACTGGCCTCACGACACCCAAACTGGCCGTCGAGTTGCCCTTCGCAACACCGAGAAAATCGAGAGTCTCGCCGGCGACAAAGGCTATGACGACCAATCTCTCCGGGACGC
>NZ_SGTU01000286.1:0-538 GCF_005435195.1 Halorubrum sp. SP3
GGATCGTTCTCGTGACAATATTCGGCGTCTAAACGCTCGCACACCGGTTCTGGGCGGTCGTGTACAACTCACGCCACAACGGACCGGGGTTGATGACCGTGGGTCCCGTCCATCATTCCATGCAAGAGTTCGATTTCCTCGTTATCGGGTCTGGATCAGGATTGGACGTAGCGAACGCGATGGCCGGTCGGGGGAACTCGGTCGCGGTCGTCGAGGAGGGCCGGCTCGGCGGGACCTGTCTCAACCGCGGCTGTATCCCCTCGAAACAGCTCCTCTATCACGCAGAGGTGCTGGAGACGATCGAGGGCGCCGATGCGTTCGAGATCGAGGCGGAGGTGACCGATATCGACTTCGCGGAGATCGTCCGGAAGGTCAACGAGGACGTCGCCGGAAGCTCGGAGTCGATCCGTCGCGGGCTGGAGTCCTCAAACAGCCACGACCTGTTCTCGGGAACCGGACGGTTCGTCGATGACCGCACGGTCGAGATCGTCGACGGTGACGACGAGGGCGCCACGCTGCGGGCCGACACCGTCCTCGT
>NZ_SGTU01000287.1:0-537 GCF_005435195.1 Halorubrum sp. SP3
CCCTGACGGCCACGTCGACATCGCAGACGCCTTCGATGAGACGACTTACCCGTTCGTCGGCCTCGTCCCCGTGGGGATGACACCGTTGTCGGGTGGCCTCGGCAACACAGAGGTCGTCCCGACCGACGTACACACCGACAACTCGGGGACCTTCACGGGCGTTGAAAAGACGCTTCGACGCGAGTTTGCCGTCGAAGTGACGCCCGTCACGGACGACGATGCGGCCACACGCGACCGCCTCACAGACGCGATTCAGTTCGGCTTTTCAGACCGTTCGGATCGCGACGCGGTTCCCGACGACATCACGGACTTTTCTGTCACCTCGGGGAGTCCAGGCGGACGGAGTGAGTCGTTCACACGGTCGAACGCGATAGAGGTGACGGGTGTGCTTCACACCAGCCGTGACGTGGATCTCCCCGCGGCAGAGACGGTGAAGTGGGAAATCACGTCCGAGGGGTCGGACGTGTCCAGCACAACGCAGTAGTCTTCGCTTTTCAATACGACATGACAATCAGTTACGATACGCTTGGCGGCTCT
>NZ_SGTU01000028.1:0-12480 GCF_005435195.1 Halorubrum sp. SP3
CCCGCTCCCCGACCGCGGCCGTCAGGGGGTCTTCGCTCATCGTCGGCGGTACGGTCCGGGACCGGCGGGCGGCGGCACGGCCGCGCCCGGCGACGGCGCTGCCGGCGCGAGCGGCTCCGGTCCCTCCGCGGCCGCCGTCGACCCCGACGCGCCGTTCGTGGCCCGGATCACCGGCGACGACGGCACCGACACGCGGCTGTTCGACGCGAGCGACCTCGGCCGCGTCAAGGGCGTCTTCGTCGAGGGCGACGAGTACCTCGTCCAGGTCGCGCTCTCCGACGCGGGCGTCGAATCGTTCCGGAGCCGCCTCGAAGCCGCCGGCGCGACCGACGACCCGGCGGCGTTCGTGGTGTCGATGACGCTCGACGGGACCGAGGTCAGGCGCGTCGAACTCGACCGGGAGACGGTCGACGGGCTCACCTCGTCCGAGTGGGGCGGCGTGTTGACGCTCCCGTTCGGCGAGGAGTCGGTCGCCCGGTCGGTGTTCGACCGACTGGCGAGCGACGACTGAGCGGTCGTCGAACCGCCCGGAACGACTGACTGGTCAGGTTTCCCGCTGGGGTGGCGGTGGACGGGCTGTGGGTGGCGGTGAACGGACCGTGGGTGGCGGAGGATAGGACTTTGGCTTTCGAGCCCGTGGGGTCCGACGTGAGAGACGGAGCCGCGGACGACGGCGGCCGCCCCTGTCCGGCCTGTGAGACGCCGATGTACCGTCGACACTGTAAGTACGTCTGCCCGGCGCACGGCGTCGTGTACGACTGTAGCGACACGTTCTACTGATCGGACGACCGCTCCGCACGCCCCACCGGCCGTCGGAATCTCCGCGCTCGACCGAGAGCCAAACTGAGTCGTGCGAACTGTTATGTTCTTGGAGGCCGATTTTTCTTCCATGATGGGCGACCCGTATGTGACCCTCCACGCCGACCCACCGAGGTCAGCATGGTAGAGCAAAACCAGGTTGCCCGGAGCAAGCGGATCCAGCGCCGCACCGGGAAGACGTTCCACGTCGCCACCCGGCTACTGCCGAAGCGGATCCGCCACCCGACGTACGTGCTGTACGGATTCTTCCGGATCGCGGACGAGGTCGTCGACGCCGAAGACACCGGATCGCCAGCCGAACAGCGGGCCGAACTCGACCGGCTCCGGGCGGCCGCGCTCGGCGAGGAGCCGACCGACGACCCGGTGTTGGAGGCGTTCGCCGAGGTGTGCGAGCGCAGCGGCATCCCCGACGAGGACGTCCACTCGTTCGTGGACGCCATGGAGAGCGATATCGACACCGACCGCTACGAGACGTACGCCGACCTGGAGGCGTACATGGACGGCTCCGCGGCCGCCGTCGGGCGGATGATGACGGCGATCATGGATCTCGACCCGGAGGCGGAGGCCGAGGCGCTCCCCCACGCGACGAAGCTCGGCGAGGCGTTCCAGATGACGAACTTCCTCCGGGACGTCCGCGAGGACGCCGTCGAGCGCGACCGGATCTACCTCCCGCTGGAGACGCTGCGGCGCCACGGCGTGAGCGAACAGCAGATCCTCGATCTGGAGTTCGACGAGAGCGTCGCGGCCGCGGTCCGCGAGGAGATGGCCCGCACCGAGCGCCTCTACGAGGAGGGCGTGGCGGGGATCAAGTACCTCCCCGAGGACTGCCAGCTCGCGGTGCTGCTCGCGGCGGTGCTGTACGTCGACCACCACCGCCTCATCCGGAACCGCGGCTACGACACCGTCTCGGCCACGCCGGAGCTGTCGCTCGCCCGGAAGCTGTCGCTGCTCGTTCGTACCCGCTGGAAGTGGCAGTGGAACCGCGATCCGGAGGCGGTGTTTTACGACATGTGTACCGACTTCGACCCCAGCCGCGAGCGCCACGGCCACGGTCCCCACGGCACGGGCGTCCCGCAGACGGACTAGGCGGTCCGCGTGGATCGCTCCCGGTTCGTCGCTCTCGCGTTCGCCGCCTTCGGACTCGTGTTCCTCTCGTTTCTCCTCCGCGGAGTCGCCCGGCTCGTGGCGCCCTACGGGGTCGCGGTCGCCGTGTCGGCCCCCGTCCTGGTCGCGGCGGCCGGCCTGCTCGCCGCGCTCGTTGTCCTCGCGCTCCTCGACGTAACCGGGATCAGTCCGCTGGAGTGAACGCGCCGACCGGTTCGGGGCGTTCCGACCGAGTCGGAACGCCCTTGCCCCGCCGCGCCCGAGGGCGCGCATGGACGTACGAACGGTTGCCGACCTCTCGCCGGCCGAGCGTCGCGCCTTCTTCGAGCGCGACGCCGGCGTCGAGGGGGTCCGCGAGGACGTGCGAGGCATCGTCGAGCGGGTCCGCGAGGAGGGCGACGTCGCGGTCCGCGAGTTCGCGGAGGAGTTCGACGGGGTCGCCGTCGGCAACGTCGACGTGACGGACGCGGCGGAACGGGCGCACGACGAACTGGCCGACGCGGACGACCCGGTCCTCGACGCCGTTCGGGAGGCGGCCGCGAACGTCCGCGAGTTCCACGAGCGCCAGCGCCCCGAGGACTGGCGCGACGACTTCGACGGCCGAGAGCTGGGTCGCCGCTTCCGCCCCATCGACCGCGTCGGGGTGTACGTGCCGGGCGGGTCGGCCGCGTACCCCTCCAGCGCGCTGATGGGCGTTATTCCCGCGGTCGTCGCCGGCGTCGACCACGTCGCGGTCGCGACCCCGCCCGCGGAGGAGCTCAACCCCGTCACGCTCGCGGCGATCCACGAGGCGGGCGCCGACGCGGTGTATCAGGTCGGCGGCGCGCAGGCCATCGCCGCGCTCGCGTACGGGACGGAGACGGTGACGCGGGTCCAGAAGGTGGTCGGCCCGGGCAACAAGTGGGTCACCGCGGCCAAGTCGATCGTCCAGGGCGACGTGGAGATCGACTTCCTCGCCGGCCCGAGCGAGGTCCTCGTCCTCGCGGACGGGACCGCCGACCCGGACCTCGTCGCGGCGGATCTGGTCGCGCAGGCCGAACACGACCCGAACGCATCCGTGGTCGCGGTCACCCCCGACGCCGACCTCGCCGCGGCGGTCGCCGCGGCGGTCGACGACCAGGCCGCCGAGCGCGAGCGCGAGGAGACGATCCGGGCCGCCCTCGACAGCGACGCCTCCGGCGTCCTCCACGCGCGTTCGATGCCCGAGGCGGTGCTGTTCGCCGAGGAGTACGCGGCCGAGCACCTCTCGATCGCCGCCGACGACGACGAGGCCCTCCTCGACCGGATCACGAACGCCGGATCGGTGTTCCTCGGTCCGTACTCCCCGGTAGCCGCCGGTGACTACGCGGCCGGAACGAACCACGTGCTGCCGACGAACGGCGGCGCGAAGCGGTACGGCGGGCTCTCCGTCGACACGTTCCTCCGGTCGTCGACGGTCCAGCGGCTCGACCGCGACGCCCTCGACGACCTCTCGGAGACGATCACGTCGCTCGCGGAGGCCGAGGGGCTGGAGGCGCACGCCGAGAGCGTGCGGAAGCGGTTCGAGTGAGGGGCCGACCCGCCCGATCGGATCGACCCGGTCGGCAGGGTTTTGAGTGTCGGCACCGAACGGGTTCGCATGAGTACCGAACCGGCCGACACCGGGACCGAGGGGAACGACCCGGCGATCGAGGTGACTCCGGACGCCGCCGAGGAGGCGCTCTCGCTGCTGGAAGGCGAGGGGCTCGACACCGACGTCGCCGGACTGCGGCTGTTCGTCCAGCAGGGCGGCTGTGCGGGGCTGTCGTACGGGATGCGCTTCGACACCGAGCCGGAGGACGACGATCTCGTCGTGGAGCACCACGGGCTCCGGGTGTTCGTCGATCCCGCGAGCAGGAACTACATCGGCGGGAGCACGCTCGACTACGAACACGGGCTCCAGGCCGCCGGCTTCGAGGTGGAGAACCCGAACGTCGTCTCGGAGTGCGGCTGCGGCGAGTCGTTCCGGACGTAGCGAGTCGCGGTTCGATTCTCGGGTTTTCTACCGACGTGCGAGTCCGCCGCTTAAGTCGCTCCGACGGGTAGCGGGAGCCATGAGTCTAGAAGCGTCGACGACGCCGAGCGGCGAGCGGGTGTACACCGACCGGTCGCGCACCGAGCGCGGCGCGGACGGCCCCTTCTACCTCGTGTTCGCGGACGAGGCGGGCGAGTCCCGCTGGGGGTTCCGCTGCGGCAACTGCGAGTCGTTCGACACCGCGATGGACACGATGGGCCGGATCCAGTGTACCGAGTGCGGCAACCTCCGGAAGCCGGACGAGTGGGACGCGGCCCACGAGTGAGCTCGCGGTGTGGGTTCCCGCCCGGTGAACGGTCTCCGACGACGAGCCGCGTCCGCGGTTCTCCCGGCTGTTCCCGGCGACCCGTCTGATTCTCCGCGCCCGTAATCGTGAGAAAGTTTATCACGGATGGTGACGAACTCCGAGGTAGATGGCCACTGCGAGCATCCCCCCGACGACCGAGGCCAGAGACGTCTTCCGCGAACTGGGATACACCGTCTCCGACGGCGGACGAGAGTTCGTCGCCGAGCGCAAGTGGCGGCGCGTGTTCGTGACGGTGCTGTGTCTGGACAACGACGATCTCGACCCGTATCTCGCAGACGGCGGCGACACGCCGAGACTCCGGTGTTTCGTCACGTGGCGCGACCGCGCGGCCGACCTCCAGGAGCGGCTCGTCGCCGCGAAACCCCCCTACGACTGGGCGGTGATTGGCATCGACCGCGACGGCGAGGACTTCGCCGTGATGGAAGGCGCGCCCGGCAGTCCGTAGCCGGGCGGCGACTCCCTCCGTCTCCGCCGTCCCCCGACGCGTATTTTTATCCCCCCGTGTTCCCTACCGACACATGACATGGTCTTCAAGAAGTTTAGCCTGAATATATGCGGTGTATTCTTACCAATCGCACGGGAATAGGCGGGTATGGCTCAAACGAAGCGGGAGCAATACGAGCGTAACCGGGAGCATTTGCGCGAATTGATGGAATCGGGCGAGGTGAATCGCCAAGACGGCGAGGCGATTCTCGAATGGTGCGACGGGTATGATGAGGAGAACGCGGTGACGACTCCGAACGACGCCGATAGTGACGCGAATCGTTGGGGAACGACGCGCGCCCCAACGACCCTCCGGCAATGGATTATTTCTCTCACCGCGTTTTCCCGCGACCTTGATGGATCACTACTGGACGCCACGGAACGGGAGCTGAATGAAGTGGCACAGCGGATGTATGACGGTGACGCCGTGTCCGTCACCAAATCCTTGTCGAAGAACACGATCCGGTCGCGTCAGAATTGTCTCAAGAAATTCCTCCGGCATATCGATAGTGACGCCGACCCGGACGGGATTGCTACCTTCGACAAACAAAGTACGATTGTGGATCCCGAAGATATGCTGACGCGCGAGGAGTTTCACGCAATCCGGAACGCACCAGAACACCCGCGCGATCAGGCAATTGTTGACCTATGCCTGTATACCGGCCAGCGAAACACGGGAATCAGAACGCTCCGGATTAAGGACATCAAGTTAGACGACGCCAAGTATCGGCTGAACGACTCGGCGGACGGGTTGAAGGGAGCCGAGTTGATCGGAACGTGGAACCCGCTTCTTGGTGCCGTGGGAAGCGTCCGCGACTGGTTGAATCACCACCCGGAACCGGAGAACGGCGATGCCTTCCTCATTTGTGAACGCCGTGATAGTCTCACCCGCGACCCGAGTACGACCATTAGCGACGACACGATGAATCGCGTGCTTCGGGAAGCGGCCGAAAAGGCGGCCAAAGAGGAGCCGGGAATCAAACAGAAGCCGACCCATGCGCACGCAATGCGGCACAACTTTGTCACCATGTGTAAGCGGGATTACGACCTTGATGACGACGTGATTAAGCGACTTATTCGGCACAAGCCGGAGTCGGACGTAATGACTACGACCTATGCTCACCTTTCGGATTCCGACTATATCCAGAAGGCGGAGGAAGCGTTTGGGCTTCGAGAAGAAGAGGAAGAGTCCCCGATGACGCCCGACCATTGTAGTGTGTGCCGCGAGCCGCTTCCACCGGCGGCAAAAGCGTGTCCGAATTGCGGAACCGTGTTCACTCCTGACGCGAAGAGCGCACAAGATACGCTGGACTCCGACGTGAAAGACTCCTACAAAGAGGTGGATCCAGACGACGACGAAACGATGGACAAAATCGATACGCTGGACGAATTGTTAGACGACCCCGACGTGAAAGCCGCGCTTCTTGAGAAACTATCTGAAGAGTAGGCTGTATCTGTTTTTTCTACTGTTATTTGACCGTAACGTACTTAAGACCATGGCCCGAATACCACTAATAGGAACACGCGTCACAATACAGCGGTAGATTGCCCATCCCTTCTTCGGTTAATAACGGACAGGCTGGTTCCTGTCCGTCAAAAGCAGGAAGTCAACGTGTTCGCCCACCCCGACAGGAGGGAGGCAATATCCTGTATGGGCCAAGTTTGGTGACCCCGCAATCGGTGGCGGGAGAGCTTGGTTTTCTCACATTGGAGTCACCCACAGCTTACCGGCCGATACGGCCGGGACGAAAGTGCTGTGCCGCTGTCGTTACCGTAACCAGTAATCGGAGCGGCAGGGTTTGTAACCGGCCTTGGGGAGTAATACCGCGAAGGTGGACCCTTCCCACGGTCGGGGAGACGGGCTTCATGCTGTTACAGGCGACTGGCCCGCTGTGTTGGTGGAAGTCCGGCCGGTGTATGAATCGATTGTCAAACAGTCCTTTCCACAAATATGTCAAACCGAACGACGATCACGATTACGACCGAAAATTGGCAGAAGCTGAATAGTCTGAAAGAGGAGCCGGGTGAATCATTTAATCAGGTAGTGGGGCGGTTAGTTGCTCAAGAATAAGTATTGGAGAGAGACGCCCGGCGGTGGCACACGGTTGCCTACACCTACCCACCGATTCCGGGCGTTCGGAAACTATACAGGGAGCGACCCCTGTGAGAGCGGATTTAATTGCTATATTAATGAGTCTTAGCAAAGAGACGACGACTGGAAAGATTAACAAACATCGCGACGACCTCGAAGAGCTTTCACAGACTGACCTACCAGCGGCCGACTTGGCTTCGGCTCTTTTGGAGGTGACGGAAGAGTGAGCCGGAGAGAGATGAAAGACGGTTGTGGAACCCCGTCTAAGTCAATTAACGAACCAGAGGCTGAAAGTCGTTACGCTGGATTCAATTGTCCCCATTGCGGCCGACCGACTCTTGTAGCAACTCCGGATGAATTGACGGACTTTCGGTGTAGTGTGTGTGAGCGTCGAGTCCGCGAGGAGGTAGCAAAATGAGCCGAGCGGAATCGCCGCCGGCGGATTCAACGGACCCGTATGAATCTGTTCCGGAGGCGTTGAAAGAGCGCGATCAATGGCTCATGTGGGACGCTTCTGGAGAGACGCCGAAGCGCCCGCATTGGAAGGGGGACTTCAACATTAGTTGGTCCGACCCGGAGACGTGGCATACCTTTGAGGCGGCGAGAGACGCCGCACAAGCCCGAGAGAGTTGGGGAATCGGTTACGTCATGGCCGCCGGAAACGACGGCTATGAAGCCGGTCGGTATGCCTGTATTGACATTGACGGCGGAATCGCGGATGACGGGAGCCTCAAGAGTTGGGTGCCTGACTTGAGCCGTTTCGAGGCGACGTATATCGAGCAATCGACCTCCGGAACGGGCTTACATATCCCCGTTGAGGGAGACAAAATCCCCGACTGGTGGACTGACGGCCAACTTGGAGAACATGAAGGCGTTGATCTCCTACAGAACAAATTCTGTATTGTCACCGGCGATAAGGTAGACGGCAATCCGGATTCAATTGATGACGTGAATCCCGCGCCGTGGCTGTTCAATGCCTACCAAGAGATTCACGATCGCGCCCCGTCGTTGGAAACGGTAGCGCAATCCAGCCGCGCCGGCGGCCGCGAGGAGTACCTTACTGACGACGACATTGAAGAGGCACTTTCCCACGTTGATCCCGACCTCCCGCACGAGGAATGGATCAAAGTCGGCTTTGCTGTTCACGACTTTGATGACGGGAGTACGGGGAAGCGACTGTTCAAGAAGTGGTCGAAGCGTGGCGCGAAATACGATGACAAAGCCGAGCGTTCAATTGACTGGATTTGGTCGGACGCTTCGGAAGGCGCGGGCGTCACTCTTGGCACACTAATCCATAAAGCGAAAGAAGGCGGTTGGACGCCGCCGGGAGGTGGATCGTCGGTCGTTGACCCCGGCGGTCAAGCCCGCCAAACACCCTTCGAGGAAGCGATTGATTCAACGTGGTTTGATGACGGCGGACAAGTCGTCAAAGTCCAGCCGACCGAAGAGTACGACGCCGCCGAGCTTGTGGAACGCTTCGAGAATCCAGACCGACTAACCACAGCCGAAACAATCGCGGTCAATGAGGTAGCGGGAGGAGATAGTTTCCTCAAGAACGCGAGCGACTGGACCGTAAGAGAACGCGACCGCGATCCGTATGCCGACCTCTCGCTTCAGGAGTTGAAGAACGTCGCGCTTCGAGAGATTCCCGACGAACGGATCGCGTGGCTCTCCAAACGCGAAGAATGGTACTGGTGCGATACGTCCGGCATTTGGCATAGCCACGGTGATGAGTTTGTCCGTCGCTGGTTAGATTCCGAATTTGGGGACCACTACCGGAGTCGGTTGCGGACGGAAGTATTAGACCAACTGAAAGCCCGCACACAAGCCGATGAGGCGGCGTTTGGTGGCGGGCCGCCCGGAACCATTGCCACCAAGAGCGGGCTTCTGGACTTGGAGACGCGCGACTGTCGGCCGATTCAGCCGGACGATCGTGTTCGGTGGCGGCTGGATACTGAATATGACCCTGAAGCGGATTGCCCGCGTTGGAAGGCGTTCCTTGGTGACGTAGTTGAACCCGAATCAATCCCGCTCCTACAGGAGTACATCGGGTTTTGCCTACGTCATTGGGACTTACCGCGGAAGAAGTCCCTTATCCTGTTTGGGCCAACTGACGCCGGGAAGAGCGTGTTCTTAGACGTGGTTCGAGCGCTCTTCGGAGGTGACGACAGCGTTAGCACCTCAAGCACCTCAATCCAGTATCTGGCAAATGAGCGTTGGGGACCGGCGCGACTGGTGAACACGGCAATCAATATCCGGAACGATCTGGATAACTCAACCATTGAGAACACGGGGAAAGTCAAAGAGATAATCGCTGGTGACGCCTTGGACGCCGAGCGGAAACGGAAGCCGGTGTTCAAGTTTTCACCCACGACAAAGCATATCTTCGCGGCCAACCGTGCGCCGACCCGCGACGTTGATGACGATGGGTTTTGGAATCGGTGGCTCACCGTGTTCTTTCCGGAGAGTGTCCCCCGCGAGGAACAAGACCCACAGCTGACGGACAAACTGAAAGCCGAGCTTCCGGGGATTCTCAACTGGGCAATAGACGGTTACGCCCGATTGATGGAACAGGGGCAATTCACCAACGAACCTTATCCCTTCGAGAATCGGCAAAAGTGGGAGCGATATGGGAACAGTATCGAGCAATTCATTGAACGATGTACCGATGACGACGGCGGCCATGTGCCGAAGCGGACCACCAGCGGTGGAACCGTGGGGGCATACGACTCATACCTTCGGTTTGCTCGAAACAATGGCTTAGAGCGTGAATCCCTACAGAAATTCACAGCCGAGCTTACCAAACGCGGCGAGGTGACTCAACGACAGCGGACCGTTGATGGAAGCCGGACCCGGTGTTATGTTGGTCTTGAGTTGACCGACGACGCGCCCCGTCCAGAATCGGACGCAACTGACGACAATGGGGAATCCACCGGAACGGGGTTAGGAGAATACCGATGAACGCCACACTATCCGACATTGTTGACCGGAACACGTTGGCGGTCATCTTGGTAGCGATATTAGCCTTCGCCGGTCAGGCAAACGGAACGATTGCTGTTCTGACGATCGGTCTAATCCAGATTGTCGACCTCCCGGCGTTGGTCGGCGTAATCTGTCAGGAAGCCCGCGAAGGCTGTTAGGTAATCGGCCGATGACCCGGCGAGGGGCGAGGCACTTGGAGAATCTGGTTAGATCTAACCATGAGTACGAACTACAGCGAGAGCGACAAGACGTATCGAATTGAAACCACGATTTCCGGCGGCACCATTGAAGATCCCGTTACTGGCGAGCGGCATGAAGTTGTGTCCGATGACGACGGGCGCGGTGGAGAAATTGAAGTGACCCGTCCAGATAGCGCACAGGCATTAGTGCGGGGAAGTAACGCGATGGACTTTGCTGGTGACGCCCCGACGACGGGCGAGGTGGAAGCGGCGCAGAAGGCCCGCTTTGAGTTTGGTGATACCGATGTGTGTATGAGATTTGCCGAGTCGTATCACCGCGACTTTGAGAGTATGAGTCTGGACCCGGCCGAAGGGTTCGACCCGAAAGAAGGCGCGGCAAACAACGGGCCGCGTATGAAGGCGAGCAAAATGTACCATGACCTCAAAGAGCGAGGCTATGAATCCGAAGCGGCATACCTTCGAGCGCTCCCGTCCGTTGGGATTCAAACCGACTTTTGCGACTATCTCACCGAACACGAGGCGATCCAACTCAATGACGACTAACAACGACCTTAGCGACGAATGGGAAGCCCTCAATCGCCGCGAGCGGCGCGAGAAGGCGCGTGCGATTATTGAGGACATGGAAACGCTACAAGACTCCCCCGACTCCCTGAAAACCGACGTGGCGGCACTTGTCGGCACAGAGAGTTTTGAGGAGGCGGTCGACGACCTCGACGTATCGTGGACTGACCGGCTCTAATCGCGGCGCTCCCGATGACCCGGAAGGCGAGGGATCTGTTCATTGTGTAGAATCAGGGCCGCAGGCCCATTTTTTCAGTACCCCGGTGGCGGCTTTTGGCCGGGATTCCAACGGTGATGAAACCGTGACTAAGCAACTACCAATTACGTTCCCGAACCCGATGTATAGCCATAAGAACCCCGCTCCCGCCCGAATTGAGGATGAAACCCCCGGTGGTTGGCCATGAGTGAGAGCCAACGCGCGAGCGCGGACGCGAATGATGACCTCCCGAACCGTGGCGAGATTCAAGACTTACTGGAAGATGGAATCCGGGAAGCGCACAGGAAAGTCAAAGAGGGACGGGTATACGACGCCGAGAATGAGAAAGTGCGGATCAAATGGATTCGGGCGTTAGCATACGCGGCTAACGTTCATCGGCAAATCCAGAACGACCGCGACTTAGAGGAGCTATCCGAACGGCTTGAGCAACTTGAGGAAAACACAAATGCCCCGAAAAAGTAAGCGCGAGATTGAATCAAGAATCGAGGAGTTGGACGACGGCGACTTGGTTGATGGTATCGACGTGATTGAACAGCATTTTTCTGACGAGTATCCGGACCCGCCCGAACGGTTGGTTCGGGAGGCATGGGCCGAACAGCTACGACCCGACAATGACACGGAAGAGTAAACGCGAGATTGAACAGCGACTGGAAGAGTTAGACACGGACCCGGCGGACGAATATCCAACGGTGACGTTGGCTGGACTTCTTGCGTGGGAATGGGAATCCGTTGATGAGGAGCGCAACCTGAAGCGACGACAAGAGACGGGCGAGATATACTATCACCCGGAGTTAGACCTTGAGGGGTTGGGAAATACTCCGAACGATAGCAATTAGTTACGCTGTTGCTCCCGGATCGTGTTGGCTATTTCATCGTAATTAGGAACACCAGCGAAGGTAACAAGCGACGCGCCGGTTCCCGATGAAAACTGGATGTTTCCATGACCGATTAGTTTCTCACTCCAAGAGGCTCCTGTTTGGAGTTGGCGAATATCCTCAATCCGATATTCGTTGGTTGATGAACCCAGTATCCCCGTCTTTTGAATCACCCGTTCGGTTGTAACAACGTATCTGGAATTATACCGGGCCAGTATCGGGACAAAAATGGTAATAAAACCAATTCCAATGAACATGAGGAAGATTGACCCAATGATCCACCCGGCCCAATTTGACCATGACGGTCGGATATTATGAAGCACCTCTTCACCCTCAAGTAGGGTTACGCCGTCGGCAGAAGGCACACCGTTCGACATACTCCCGTATTTCTATCAATACACTTAGTGATTTGGGAGGTTTGTTTCGGTTAATCTTAACCAACGCCGGTGGGTTCCGAATCTTCAATGTTGGTTAAGGATAGCGCCACCGTGGCGTTTACCCTCAATTAGTGCCGGTGTTCACAGGGTTCACAGCATTTCCTCAACTTAGGAGAATAGTGAGAGAGAAAGAAGAGAGTCATATATACAAACAAAGTAGGGTGAACCCCTGTGAACCCTGTTCACCTAAGCGATCCTCGCCGGGGGAAAATATATTCAACCGGGGACTGACCTCTTTGTATCCGGTGCGCGTAACCGTGCGCTGGATAAGAACACGGTGAATACATCAATGGTTTTCAAGAAGATCACGCTGATCGGGACGAGCGAGGAGAGCTTCGACGCCGCGGCCG
>NZ_SGTU01000288.1:0-536 GCF_005435195.1 Halorubrum sp. SP3
ACGACTGTATCACCATCGAACACGACGAAGACACTGTTCTCTCGTCGTGGTGGTTCAAACTCCCAGTCTACAACCCCGAGAAGGAACACGGGGATAGCGTCTGGGTGCCCGTTCGCGTCCCCGAAAAAGACACGCATCTGTTCACCGACGAGTGTATCCGCGATTCGGAACTCGTCCAGCGAGACGGCGAGTGGTACGTCCACCTCGTCTGTAAACGGTCTGTGGCCGTCGCAGACGCCTACGACGACGTACTCGCCGTCGATATGGGTGCGAAATGGATAGCCGTCAGCACGTTCCTCTCTGACCGTGACACCACGTTCCACGGCGCAGAAGTCCGTCGCGTCCGCGAACACTACAAGCAACTCCGCAAATCCATCGGAAAGAGGAAGGTGCGCTCCGGAGCGCAGGTCATGGAGCGCCTCGGTGACAAGGAATCCAGAACGGTCGAACACGAGTTGTATCAGGTGGCGAACGAACTGATCGCTCGCGCTCAGGAGCGCAACGCCGTCATCGTGTTCGGTGATATGACTGGGTTG
>NZ_SGTU01000289.1:0-536 GCF_005435195.1 Halorubrum sp. SP3
ACTCGTTCGTCACCTTCGAAGCGTTGAGCGTCGCGTTCGGTACCGTCACCAGCACCTCGTCGCGGGTGAGCAGCGTCGTCGACCGCACGCCGACCTTGATCACGGTCCCGGCGGTGCCGTCGTCTAAGACGATGTAGTCGCCGATCTTGTACGTGTCGTCGAAGTACAGCGCGATCCCGCCGAAGAAGTTCGCCACCGTGTCCTTCGCCGCGAAGCCGACGGCGATGCCGGCGACCCCGGCCGCGCCGAGCAGCGGCGTGATCTCGATGCCCCACAGCCACAGCAGGGTGCCGACGCTGCCGAGCAGCACCGCGAGCGTCCAGACGTTCGAGAAGACGGGCGCGAAGTCAAACCGCCCGCCCTCCTCGTTGACCGCGGCGACGACCCGGTTCACGACCGCGTTGGCCGCGTACGCCCAGACGAGGACGATCACCGACAGCGACGGGCGCCCGAAGACGGCGTCGAGCAACTGCGGCTCCACGAGCACCGAGGCGCGCACCGCGGGGACCTGCGTGAGCACGAACACCCCCGCGAGC
>NZ_SGTU01000290.1:0-535 GCF_005435195.1 Halorubrum sp. SP3
CGGTGAGCGTCGCTCCGTCAACGAGCGTGAACCCGGGGAGGCTGGTGCCGTCCGCGATAATCGCGCGGCTGCGATTGCTCGTCCCCAGCAGCTTGTATCTGAGCGTGTCGTGGATCGGGTGGTGGACGGTTTGCTCGCGGATAGCGGTCGCTACCCGGTTGGGATCGTCGCTGCTGAGCTTCGCGTCAACCCGGTAAAACGGTCCGGATAACGCCTCGAGCGTGCCGGCCAGCTGCTCGGCTGTGACCTCGGCGTCGGCGCCGCGAACCACACACCGGGCGTTGACAACGAAGGCGTGTTGTGGATCCGTCGCGTCAAGCGCCGCCTTCCGCTCGGGGACAATATCCGGTGGGGTCTCGCGGTCAGGCTCGAGTCCGAACAGGAACCTGAGCAGCCAGTCTACGGGCGTGTCCATGCCCTCCTCGATCTTGAGTTTCCGATCGCGGATCTCACTTCGAAAATCCGGAAACGGCTCACACACCACCTGATACGTGACCGCGGCGTCCGTCTCGGCCAGTGTTTCGACGACGGGCGC
>NZ_SGTU01000291.1:0-535 GCF_005435195.1 Halorubrum sp. SP3
ACGTCTGCATCAACTGCTCGCGTTCAGTTTCATAGACGTAATCGAAGATATTCTCACCGACCATCTCATTTGGATCATACGCAAGAACTGCTTGTGCTGAGCCGCTAACGTAGCTAAACGTCCCGTCTGTCCCGACGATTGCGATCACGTCCTCAGACTCTTCAACGAACCGCTCAGTACGACGCCGCTGCTGGCGTCGCTCAGTCATGTCCCGGACAATCTGCGCGTACCCATGAGACGTCCCCTCGTCGTTCTCGAGCCGGACGTACCGTGTATCAGCATAGAACTGGTCCCCATCAGCTGTCACTCGCCATCCTTCGTGAGAGCTCTTCCCAGCGACTTTGGCCTGCTGAAGCAGTCTCTCTGGGATCTTTGACTTTCGATCAGCAGGCGGGTGGAGTGTAGCGACGTCCATCCCAAGTGCCGATTCATCAGTGTATCCGAACAGCTGTTTGGCGCTCTCGTTCCACGTCTGGATCTGCCCGTCTTCATTGATGGCGAGGAAAGCATACTCGTCAACGCTTTCAATCAATAA
>NZ_SGTU01000292.1:0-535 GCF_005435195.1 Halorubrum sp. SP3
GAAGTGCTCGTACATGTCGAGGGTGTACGTACAGACGACGACCGAGACCTTCACACCGTGAGGCTTTCGACGCGCGGGCTTATCGTTTCCGCCTTTGGCCGAATTCCGGAGCGTGTTCGCGGTCGAAGACCACCCGAAAACGCGGAGCGGTCGCGGGTATATGACAAGCCTTATGCGCGTTTTGACAGTGCCTTGCGGTAATGAGCGATTTGAACGATCCGCCGGCTGAATCGGACTCGTCCCCGTCCGATCTCCTCGCGCGGTGGTACCATGTTCCCGTCCTCCTCGGGATATTCGCGTTCATGCTGTGGACGCGGCTGCGCTCGTACGGGAACTTCATCCAGAACGGCGAGGTGTACTTCCGTGGCAACGACGCGTGGTATCACCTCCGGACGACGAGTTACCTCCTCGAGAACTATCCGAGCACGCTCCCGTACGACGTCTGGACCGGCTTCCCGGTCGGGACGAACGCCGGGCAGTTCGGCACGTTGTGGGACCACATTATGGCCGTCGGGATCTGGATCGCCCGACCGAT
>NZ_SGTU01000293.1:0-249 GCF_005435195.1 Halorubrum sp. SP3
GATGTAACTCCAGCCATCGTCTTTCAGCATCTTCTCGCGCTGGTAGTTACTGATTTCACGGCCGTTGCGTTCGGGGACGAGTTCCCCATCGTCGAGTTCGATGTTGAAGCTGAACTTGCTGCCCGGCGTGAGCGCTGCCTTCCCAAACTCGGTGTCCGAGGGGAGCGTTCCGACCCAGGGAGTCTCGTCGACTTCGAGGCTGGGGAGGTCGCGGCGGACCGATTCGGCCAGCTCGTGTGCGAGGTCGAA
>NZ_SGTU01000293.1:275-535 GCF_005435195.1 Halorubrum sp. SP3
CGAAGCGCAGTGCGTCGACGATGAACAACGCAACGCTCTGGCCGCTCTGGAGGTGTTCTTGTTCCTGGTCGAAGAACTGGTGGGCGTAGTTCTCACCGACGAACGGCGAGCCGTCCTCGATCTGGTCGACAACGAGATCACCGAGGTCGCTAAGGTAGTCGAGGTAGCGCGACTCAGCCAGCGACGTACGTAAGTCGTCGAGCGTCGCCGTCGCGGGATGCTCTTCGGGCAGAGCGTTCTCGGGCTCTCCCGAGATGATG
>NZ_SGTU01000294.1:0-532 GCF_005435195.1 Halorubrum sp. SP3
CGGCGTCATAAGTCCGTCCCGACCGGCAACGGGCACGGCGCGTCAGAGGTAACGGCAGTTGTCGAGGGTGCGATTCGATATTTATATTCGGGCGTGAGAGCACCTCGCATGAGCGACGCGTCATCCCGATCACCGACACCGACGGCTGATGAGGCTCTTCATACGACTCTCGACATGCCGTTTGAGGACGCCGTCCCCTTCGTCCAGATCGAACATGAACTGGCTGATTTTGAAACGGTACGCGTCACTCGCCTCGATCAGATGATCGCGGGTATGCTCGGACACGACGACGTTGAGCGAACCGCGCTAATTGTGGTCTGTCACCCAGAAATCGCACACGATGCCCTCCAGATCGATCCAACCCTGGCCGGTATGTTACCGTGTACGACGACCGTCTACGAGCGCGCTGCGGACGACCGCGTCCACGTCCATCACGTCTCAGCGACAAAAGCGATACGGGACTTAGGTTGCGCGCCAGCCGACTCTGACGAGGCTGTAGAGGACTTGGTCACGAAGACAGGCGAGCCGATAG
>NZ_SGTU01000295.1:0-531 GCF_005435195.1 Halorubrum sp. SP3
TTCTGCGGCGAGACCCCGACCGGCGAGTGGAGCCGGAACCCGTAGCGCGCCTCTAAGTACTGGAAGGAGTTGTGGCCCGCCAGCACCGCCACGTCGCGCGCGGCGTCCTCGGCGATCGACTCGAACGCGTCGTCGACCGCGCCGAGTTCGTCGGCGTACGACTCGGCGTTGGCGGCGTACGCGTCGGCGTGCTCCGGGTCCGCCTCGCCGAGCCCCGCGGCGATCGACTCGACCATCTCGGCCGCGAGGACCGGGTCGGTCCAGACGTGGGGGTCGTACCGGGTCTCCCCCTCGCCGCCGTGGTCGTCGCCCTCGTGATCGTCGCCCTCGTGGGAGTCCCCTTCCCCGTCGTGGCTCTCGTCGCCGTGGTCGCCGCCCTCTCCGCCGTGGTTGTGGTCCCAGTCGAGCAGGTCGTCTTCCAGCCCGTCGAGCACGTCGACCACGGCGACGGAGTCGTAGTCGCTCTCCAGCGTCTCCGCGAGGTCCTGCGCCCACGAGAACTCCGGGCTGTCGAGGTAGACGAAGGCGTCC
>NZ_SGTU01000296.1:0-530 GCF_005435195.1 Halorubrum sp. SP3
ATGATGAGAATAGTGCAGTTATGAAACGACGCCGACCCCGTTCTATCATTTTCAATTTTTTCATTATAACTGCGGCAGTACTCTGGAACCTCATTCATATTCGACAAACATTAGAGGCGAAGCGACGAGACAGCATTAGAGGAAGCCAATGATTCAAAAGATATATAATCAAACAGTAGGCCGATTTCTCCCTCGAAAGATAGCGGCTTTCAATGGTGTTCCAGTGAGAAGGCCGAAGCTCTTTGACCAGACGGATGTGCGTCCGGGATGGGAAGCTACCTTCATTGACGCGATACACCGGGTTGTAGAACCGGGAGACGACATCGTTGAGATTGGTGGTGGATACGGTGTATCAGCAGTGGTTGCAGCAAGAGAAGTTGGTCATGAAGGATCGGTTACGGTATACGAGCCTTCAAGAGAAAGTGTCGAGGTAATAAAAGAAACCGCACAACTTAGCAAGGTCGGGGAAATTGTCTCGGTGGTAAATGCTGCTGTTGGTGAAGTGAAAGAGTCGTTCCTCGGTGATCTTG
>NZ_SGTU01000297.1:0-528 GCF_005435195.1 Halorubrum sp. SP3
AATATGGTATCAGGACTCATTATCTCTTTCCACGAAGGGTTAATACGGGGTTCCGGGCTATCGCAGGTCAATATGGCAAGCGATCGCGACACCATGAAAGACGTCTCGCACACAGCACCGAACGACACGTCCGCCGACGGCGTCTGGGAGCGAGGACGAGGAGCCGTCGAGGAAGAGGAAGAAGAGGAGTAACGCCGACCGCCGTTTCTCGCCGGACGCACCGGCGTCGATCAGCTCTCGACCGAAGAGCCACGCGGCCGTCGCTTCCCCGTTTTCGTCGCCTTTGTCGCCACCCCGTATTCGACGCCACCGTCGCCTCCCCGCGTTCGCCGCACCGGTCGCGTCGGCCGGCTCCCGTCGACACCCTCTTTGACCTGCTGACTCCACACGAGGCATGGTCGGAGCCGCACTCGGCGTGATCGGTGTCGCAGCGGTGATCGTGTTGCTGGGACTGAGCGCCTTCTTCTCCAGTTCCGAGACCGCCATCTTCTCGCTGCCGACCGAGTGGTTCGACCGGCAGGCGACCAC